>CAZNWZ010000293.1:0-2510 GCA_964576455.1 uncultured Lysobacter sp. | reverse complement strand
CAGATTTCATCTGCGGCAATCGGCGGGGCATCGGCGGTAATCGGCGTTTCCAAAGATCTTCGCCCGCATCACTCCGCAACCGGGAGGCAGGAGCAGAAGAGGTGGCGATCGCCGTAGACGTTGTCGGCGCGGCCCACCGGAGGCCAGTACTTGTTCTCGCGAAGGGACTTGACCGGATAGGCCGCGAGCTCGCGCGGGTACTTGTGCTTCCAGTCGTCGGCCAGCACCGCCGCCGCGGTGTGCGGCGAGTTCTTCAGGGGGTTGTCCTCTCGGTCGAGGCGCCCCTCCTCCACGGCGCGGATCTCCTCGCGGATGGCGATCATCGCCTCGCAGAAGCGGTCGAGCTCCGCCTTGGACTCGCTCTCCGTGGGCTCGACCATGAGCGTCCCGGGCACCGGGAAGGACATCGTGGGCGCGTGGAAGCCGTAGTCCATGAGGCGCTTGGCCACGTCCTCCACCTGGATGCCCGACTTCTCCTTGAGGGGCCGCAGGTCGAGGATGCACTCGTGCGCGACCAGGCCGCCGGGCCCGGTGTAGAGCACCGCGTAATGCGGCGCGAGGCGCTTCGCGACGTAGTTGGCGTTGAGTATCGCCGTCTCGGTGGCGGCCTTCAGCCCCTCCGCACCCATCATCGCCACGTACATCCAGGAGATGGGCAGTATCGAGGCGCTGCCGTAGGGCGCGGCCGACACCGCGCCGATGGCCTCCCGGGGCGCGTCCCTGTGCCGGTGGCCGGGCAGGAACTTCGCCAGGTGCGCCGCGACCGCCACCGGCCCCACGCCGGGACCGCCGCCGCCGTGCGGGATGCAGAAGGTCTTGTGCAGGTTCAGGTGCGAGACGTCGCCCCCGAAGGCGCCGGGCGCCGCGAGGCCCACGAGCGCGTTCATGTTGGCGCCATCGACGTACACCTGCCCGCCGTGGGCGTGCACGATGTCGCAGAGCTCCGTGATCCCCGCCTCGAAGACGCCGTGCGTCGAGGGGTAGGTCACCATGATCGCGGCGAGGTTGGCGGCGTGCTGGGCGGCCTTGGCGCGCAGGTCGGCGAGGTCCACGTTGCCGCTGTCGTCGCAGGCCACCACCACGACCTGCATGCCGGCCATGTGCGCCGAGGCGGGGTTGGTGCCGTGCGCCGAGCTGGGGATGAGGCAGACGTTGCGGTGGCCCTCGCCGCGGCTCTCGTGCCACGCCTTGATGACGAGGAGGCCCGCGTACTCGCCCTGCGAGCCCGCGTTGGGCTGCATGGACACCGCCGCGTAGCCGGTGCACTCGACGAGCATCCTCTCGAGCCCGTCCACGAGCTCGCGGTAGCCCTGCGCCTGCTCCGGCGGCGCGAAGGGGTGCAGGTTCGCGAACTCGGGCCAGGTGATCGGGATCATCTCGCTCGTGGCGTTGAGCTTCATGGTGCACGAACCCAGCGGGATCATCGAGCGGTCGAGCGCGATGTCGCGGTCCGCGAGGCGCCGCAGGTAGCGCAGCATCTCCGTTTCCGCGTGGTAGCGGTTGAAGACCGGGTGCGCGAGGTAGGCGCTCGTCCGCGCGAACGCCGGTGCGATGTCCGGCACGGAGGCATCGAGGTCGGCGGGCGCGAAGCCCGCGGGCGACCCGGCGAAGATCTCCCACAGGAGGGCGACGTCCTCGCCCGTCGTGGTCTCGTCGAAGGAAAAGCCCAGCGTGGCGGCGTCCACCCGGCGCAGGTTCACGCCCGCGCGCTGGCTCCTCGCCGCGATGTCGGCGGTCTTCGCCCCCGTCTTCACCGTCACCGTGTCGAAGAACGCGGTGGCGGGCGACTCGAACCCCAGCTTCGCGAGCCCGGCGCGGGCGATCGCAGCCAGCCGGTGGACGCGGCGCGCGATTCGCTCGAGCCCCCGGGGCCCGTGGTAGACGGCGTACATCGAGGCGATCACCGCGAGGAGCACCTGCGCGGTGCAGATGTTGGAGGTCGCCTTCTCGCGGCGGATGTGCTGCTCGCGCGTCTGCAGCGCGAGGCGGTACGCCGGGTTGCCGTGCGAGTCGACCGTCACGCCCACGAGCCGCCCGGGCATGCTGCGCTTGAGGGCGTCCTTCGTGGCGAGGTAGCCGGCGTGCGGACCCCCGTAGCCCATGGGCACGCCGAAGCGCTGCGCCGAGCCCACGGCCACGTCCGCCCCCCATTCCCCCGGCGGCACGATCACCGCGAGCGCCAGCAGGTCCGCGGCCGCGACGAGGTGCCCCCCCTTCGCGTGCAGGGCATCGGCGAGAGCGCGGTAGTCGCGGATCTCGCCGTCCACGCCCGGGTACTGGACCAGCGCGGCGAAGGCGTCGATTCCCGCGAGCTCGGCGGGGTCGGCCACGCGGACCTCGAGCCCCAGGGGCGCGGCGCGCGTGCGCAGCACGTCGATCGTCTGCGGCAGCACGTCGGAGGCGACCGCAAAGACGTTCGAGGCGTGGTTGCCGGAGCGCCGGCACAGCGTCATGGCCTCGGCGGCGGCGGTGGCCTCGTCCAGCATCGAGGCGTTGGCGATCTCCATGCC
>CAZNWZ010000292.1:0-2515 GCA_964576455.1 uncultured Lysobacter sp. | reverse complement strand
AGGTCGTCGCAGGTGACGAAGTGGCCCAGGCCCGGGTGGTAGGGCGCGACGTGGTAGTCCTCGAGGTAGACCTCGATGAAGGTCTTCCAGTTGAAGTCGTAGTCGACCACGTCCACCTTGTCGAGGAGGTAGCCCTCGAAGTCGAGGTCCTTCGCGGCCGCCATGCCCGCGAGGTCCTTCGCGATGTCGCGCGGGCCGTCGAAGAGCATGCCGTGCCACTGCTGCAGGGGCTTGCGCGGCAGGTCCAGGCAGGGGTGGTCGGGGAAGTGCGGCGCGCCCAGGTGCTTGCCCTCGCTGTCGTAGGACCAGCGGTGGATGGGGCAGGTGATCGTCCCGCCGGGAAGCTGCCCGGCGCCCTTGAGCATCACCGCCTGGCGGTGGCGGCAGACGTTCGAGACGAGGTCGTGGCGCCCGTCGTTGTTGACGAGCACCCAGCCGGCACCGTGCTCGCGCCAGTCCAGCACGCGGTAGGTGCCCGGCTCGGGCGCCATGGCGGCGTGGCCGACGTAGCCGGGGCCGCGGTCGAAGAGGAGCTTGCGCTCGATCTCGGCCACCTCCGGGTCGAAGTACCACGAAAGCGGCAGATGGGTAGGCGTCCGGGTGAGCGCCAGTTGGCTCGCCAAGTCCGACATGATCCGTTCCTCCGAATGCGATCCGAAGACGACGAAAGCAAAATCGGGCTAATCGAGTCAGCTAGCTTTTAACTCTGCAGCTCCGTCCCGAGAGACTACGACCAGTTCGAAAGGGGATTCTGCCCAAAGTTCCCCGCCCGGGCAAGGGCTAAGGTCCTGATACTTGAGGGAAATCAAGCTAACGGACGCGATGCGGCGGGGCATCGCGGCCAGGCCCGAAAATGACGCCGTGCAGCAATTGCGCTAATGTCCGACATCATGCCCAAGCCCCCCTCCCCCGTCGCCGACCTGCCGTTCGAGAAGGCCCTCGAGGAGCTCGAGGCCCTCGTGGCCCGCATGGAGGACGGCAAGCTGCCGCTCGAGGAGTCGCTCGCGGCCTACCAGCGCGGGGCGGAGCTGCTGCGCCACTGCGAGGGCAAGCTCTCCGCGGCGCAGGCGCGCATCAGCGTGCTCGAGGGCGAAGTCCTGAAGGACCTGCCCGAAGCCGAATCGTGAGCGCCCCCGACTTCCCGGCCTGGTCGCGCGAGGTGGCCGGCCGCATGGAGGCCGCGCTCGGCGGCCTCCTGCCCTCCTCCCGCATCGCGCCCTCCCGCCTGCACGACGCCATGCGCTACGCCACCCTCGGCGGGGGCAAGCGCGTGCGGCCGATGCTCGTCTTCGCCGCGGGCGAGCTCTCCCAGGCAGACCCCCCGCGCCTGGAGATCGCCTCGGCCGCCGTCGAGCTGATCCACGCCTACTCGCTGGTTCACGACGACCTGCCGTGCATGGACGACGACGTGCTCCGGCGCGGGCGTCCCACCTGCCATGTGGAGTTCGACGAGGCCACGGCGCTGCTCGCCGGCGACGCGATGCAGAGCCTCGCGTTCCAGCTGCTCGCGGAGAACCGGCTGGCCGACGATCCCCCCGTGCAGCTGCAGATGATCCAGCTCTTCGCCGTCGCCTGCGGCTCGCGCGGGATGGCCGGCGGCCAGGCGATCGACCTGGACGCCGTGGGCCGCGCCCTCACCCTTCCCGAGCTGGAGAACATGCACATCCACAAGACGGGGGCCCTCATCCGGGCTTCCGTCCTGCTGGGGGCGCGCTGCGGCCGGCCCCTGGACGCCACTGCCATGGCCAGCCTCGACCGCTACGCCAAGTGCGTGGGGCTCGCCTTCCAGGTCGTGGACGACATCCTGGACGAGGAGGCCGATTCCGCCACCCTCGGCAAGACCCCGGGCAAGGACCGGCAGGCGGGCAAGCCCACGTACACGAGCCTGCTCGGCGTGCCCGAGGCCCGGCGGTTCGCCGAGGAGCTCCTGGCCGGGGCCCTCGAGGCGCTGGCCGCCTTCGACGCCCGGGCCGACCGCCTGCGCCAGCTCGCCGACTTCATCGTCCGCCGCGACCGCTGAAAAAGGGGGTCAGGTTACTTCGAGGGAAATGGGGTCAGGTTACTTTGCACAAATTCTGTGCAAAGTAACCTGACCCCATTTCCCCGACCCCTTTTCCCCGTCCGGAATTGAGGCGGCGCATACCGGCTCGGGCCAGTTGCGGCAAAATGCCTGTTTCCGGCCCATCGGCCGATTCCCGATCAATGAGCGCTTACCCACTTCTCGAGACGATCGACGGCCCGGCGGACCTGCGGCGGCTGGACCGCAAGCAGCTGCCCGCGCTCGCCGAGGAGCTGCGCCGGTTCATCCTCGAGTCGGTCTCGAAGACGGGGGGGCACCTGTCGTCGAACCTGGGCACGGTCGAGCTCACCATCGCCCTGCACTACGTGTTCGCGACCCCGGAGGACCGCCTCATCTGGGACGTGGGCCACCAGACCTACGGCCACAAGATCCTCACCGGCCGGCGCGCGGGCATGGCGCGCCTGCGCCAGAAGGGCGGCATCGCCGGGTTCCCGC
>CAZNWZ010000291.1:0-2525 GCA_964576455.1 uncultured Lysobacter sp. | reverse complement strand
CGAGCCCGAAGGTGTGGAACGCCTGGAAGGGCAAGCTCCTCGAGGACCTCTTCCGCTCCACGCGCCGGATCCTGCGCGGCGACACCGAGTACGCCGCCAAGTCCATCGAGGCGAAGAAGGCCGAGGCGCTGCGCATCCTGCGCCAGTACATCCACGACGAGGGCGCGCACGAGGCGCTCTGGCGGCACTTCGGCGAGGCCTACTTCCAGCGCTTCGAGGCAAGCGAGATCGGCTGGCACACGCGCACGCTGTGCCTGCGCCCCGCGCCGGCGCGGGCGGTGGTGCGCGCGCGCCTGTCGCCCATCGGCGAGGGCCTGCAGGTGATGGTGTACGCCCACGACCAGCCCGGCGTCTTCGCGCGCATCACCGGCTTCTTCGAGCGCCACCAGTTCGACATCGCGGCGGCGAAGATCTACACCACCGGGCACGGCTTCGCGCTCGACGGCTTCCAGGTGCTCTCGCAGGTGCGTGCCGGCGAGCACTACCGCGACCTCATCCACAAGGTGGAGACGGGCCTGGCGGCGGCCCTCGACCCGTCCGCGCCCCTGGCCGCGCCGCCCACGGGGCGCGTCTCGCGCTGGGTGAAGCACTTCCCCATCGAGCCGAAGGTCGAGATCGTGCGCACGCGCGACGGCGCGGCCTGGCAGGTGTTCGCGGCCTGCGCGGACCGGCCCGGGCTCCTCTCGGCGATCGCGCGCGCGATGCTCGACGCGGGCCTGAACCTCGTGGACGCGCGCGTGACCACGCTGGGCGCGCGCGCCGAGGACGTCTTCGTGGTCACGGGCGCCGCGCTCGGGGACGAGGCCGGCCGCGAGGCCTTCGCCACCGGGCTGCGCCGCGTCCTGGCCGGCTGAGCGGCGGCGCCCGCGCCGCGGGCTTGCGTTTCAGGCGTAATCGATTCCCTTGATCCTGGACAGGGACCGGCGCCGGTGTGCCGATAGCATGGGCTTCGCGGGCGGCATCCGTTCCGTCCGGGAGAAGACACCATGAAGACGATTCCGGCGCGCCCGCGGGCCCTTGTTCGCGCGGTCCTGTCCACCCTGGCCCTGGGCGTCCTGCCGGGCGCCGCGTTCGCGGCGGGCGACCTCGTGATGGCGGTGTGCGAGGGCACCTTCAGCGGCGCCGCCCCGGCGGAGCTGGTGGACAAGTACCACCCGCTGGCCGAGCACCTCGGCAAGGCGCTCAAGACGCACGTCGTCGTGAGCCCCGTGTGCAGCTTCCCGCGCCTGGAATCGGGGATCGCCGAGCAGCGCTTCGACCTCGTCATGGCGCGCCCGGCCGACTACACCGCGCGCGCCATCCGCGACCACGGCTACCGGTACGTGGCGCAGGTGACGCCCGACGTGTCCTGCGTGTACGTGGTGCCGAAGGACTCGCCCCTGAAGGGCCTCGCGGACGCGAAGGGCAAGCGCGTCGCCCTGCCGGACAAGACCTCCTACATGGGCCAGCTCTGCGTGGCCGAGCTGCGCGACGCCGGCTACGATGCGGCCGCCTCGGCGCAGTTCGTCAAGGAGCAGGCCGTGGTGATGTACCAGCTGACTTCGCGGAACGCGGACGTCGGCGGCATCTCCTCGCACTCGAAGGCCGTCTCGAAGGAGGCGCTGGAGAAGGCCGGCCTGCGCGAGCTCGGCCGCAGCCGCCCGCAGCCCTACTTCCCCGTGATCGCCTCGAAGAAGATGCCGCCCGCGCAGGTCGAGGCGGTGCGGAAGGAGTTGCTCGCGCTCTCCGAGACGCCCGCCGGCAAGGCGCTGCTCGCCAGGCTGGGACTGGGCGGCTACGCGAACGGCGGCGAGGAGAAGATGTCGCAGCTCCTCGCCTGGCTGGAGAAGAAGTAGGCGCCGGCGCGGCCGTGCCGGCTCAGTGCAGCAGGAACCCCGGCGGCGTCGCGGTCGCCTCGCCCACGTCGAGGTCGACCGGCGGCGCCCCGGGCGAGGGCTCCGGCAGGGGAAGCTCCGAGAATCCGACGACCATGTTGCGTCCCGCCCGCTTGGCGGCATAGAGCGCCTGGTCGGCGCGCTCCACGAGCGTGTCGGCCACGACGGGCGCGTCGGGGACGCAGCCCGCGACGCCCAGGCTCAGCGTCACCAGGCGCGCGACCCGCGAGTTGCGGTGCTCGATCTCGAGCGCGGCCACCGCGCGCATCGCCTCGACGGCGCGGCTGCGCGCCGACTCCTCCGTCGTGTCGGGCAGGATGAGCGCGAACTCCTCGCCCCCGTAGCGCGCGGCCACGTCCCCCGGGCGGCGGCAGGTCCCGCGAAGCGCCGCCGCGATGCGCCGCAGGCAGTCGTCTCCCGCGGGGTGGCCGTAGGTGTCGTTGAACGCCTTGAAGTAGTCCACGTCCGCCACCACGAGGGCGATGGGGCGGCGCTCGCGCCGCGCCCGTCCCATCTCCCGCATCAGGTCCAGGTCGAAGCGCCGGCGGTTCGCGAGGCCCGTGAGGCCGTCCTGCTGCGACAGTCGCGCGAGGCGGTCGTTGGCCTCGCGCAGCTCCAGCGTCACGGCCATGAGCTCGCGGCGCATGTCGT
>CAZNWZ010000290.1:0-2576 GCA_964576455.1 uncultured Lysobacter sp. | reverse complement strand
GCACGTGCGCCAGGATGGTGAGCGCCTTGGCGGTGTCGGCGAAGCTCACCACCACGGCCATGGCGCGCGAGAGGGCCGCGGCGGCCAGCACCTCGCGCCGCGACGCGTCGCCGAACACGACGGAATCGCCCGCCGCCGCGGCCTGGCGCACGCGCTCCGGGTCCGCGTCGAGCGCGATCACGGAGACGCCCTCCTTCTCCAGGAAGCGCGCGAGCGCCTGGCCGCTCCGCCCGTAGCCGCAGACGATGACGTGCCCCTGCGTGGCCATCGTCTTCACGGCGAGCTGGTGCAGGGCCATGGCGCGCTGCGTCCACTCGCTCTCGACGAAGTAGAGGACGATGCGCTCGGCGTTGGCCATGAGCAGGGGCGTGACGAGCATCGACAGGAGCGAGCCGGCGAGCACCACCTGCAGCGTCGCGGGGTCCAGCGCGCCCTCGCGGCCGGCGAGCGACAGGAGCACGAAGCCGAACTCCCCCGCCGGCGAGAGCGCGAGCGCCGCCCGCAGGGCCGTCGGCTTCTCGTTGCCGAAGCGCCGCGCCAGCCAGAAGACCAGCACGAACTTCACCGCGAGCAGCGACACCAGCACCAGGGCCACGAACGGCCACTGCGCGAGCACCACGTGCGGGTCGAGGAGCATCCCGATGGTCACGAAGAAGAAGCCCAGCAGCACGTCGCGGAAGGGCTTGATGTAGTCCTCGACCTGGTAGCGGTACTCCGTCTCGGAGATGAGCATCCCCGCGAGGAAGGCGCCCAGGGCGAGCGAGAGCCCGGCCAGCTCCGTCACCCAGGCGAGCCCCAGCGTGACGAGCAGCACGAAGAGGACGAAGAGCTCCGAGGACTTCTGCTTGGCCACGACGTGGAAGAGCGGGCGCATCAGGCGCTGGCCGACGAAGAGCACGACCGTCAGCACGACGGCGGCCTTCGCGAGCGCCAGCGCGATCGCGCCGGCGAGCGCCTCGCCCGGCAGCGCGAGCGCGGGGATGAGCACGAGCAGCGGGATCACCGCCAGGTCCTGGAAGAGGAGCACGCCCATGATCTGCCGCCCGGCCGGCGTGTGCAGCTGCGCCTGCTCCGAGAGCGTCTTGGAGATGATCGCGGTCGAGCTCATCGCGAGCACGCCGCCCACGATGAGGCCGTCCTTCCACGACTGGCCGGCGGCGAGCGCCACGGCCGCGGCGAACGCCATCGTGAGCGCCACCTGCAGCCCGCCGAACCCGAACACCGTGCGGCGCATCGCCATCAGCTGCGGCAGGCTGAACTCCAGGCCCACCGAGAACATCAGGAACACCACCCCGAACTCGGCGAGGTAGCGCTTGTCCTCCGAGGCCGACACGAGCGCGAGGGCGCCGGGCCCGATGGCCGCGCCCACGAGGAGGTAGCCCAGGATCGCCGGCATCGACAGGCGCCGGAAGAGCACGACCACCGCGACCGCGGAACCGAGCAGGATGAGGGCGACGGGAAGGGCTTCGTGCATCGTGGGCGCGGGCGGCGGGGGTGGGTCAATCCCTTTATACTTTCCCCCGTGACAAATCTACACCATCCCCGGCCGCTTCCCGACGACGAGCGCGTCCTGGCGCTCGCGCGCGAGGTGCTCGAGATCGAGGCCGGCGCGGTGGCCGCCCTCTCGCGGCGGCTGGGCCGGCCCTTCCTCGACGCGGTGGCAGCGATCTTCGGCGCCCAGGGCCGCGTCGTCGTGACGGGCATGGGCAAGTCGGGGCACGTCGGCGGCAAGATCGCCTCCACCCTCGCCTCCACCGGAACGCCCGCCTTCTTCATGCACCCCGGCGAGGCGAGCCACGGCGACGTCGGGATGATCGCCGCGGGCGACGTGGTGATCGCGATCTCGAACTCGGGCGAGTCCGACGAGATCCTGCGGATCCTTCCCCTCATCAAGCGCCGCGGGGCCGCGGTGATCGCCATCACCGGCCGGGCGCAGTCCACGCTCGCGGCGGAGGCCGACGTGCACCTGGACGCCGCGGTCGAGAAGGAGGCGTGCCCCATGAACCTCGCGCCCACGGCGAGCACCACCGCCGTGCTCGCGCTGGGCGACGCGCTCGCGGTGGCGCTGCTCGAGAAGCGCGGCTTCGGCGAGGACGACTACGCGATGCACCACCCCGGCGGCGCGCTCGGGCGCAAGCTCCTGCTGCACGTGGCCGACGTGATGCACTCGGGCGAGCGCCTGCCGCGCGTGGGCGTGGAGGCCACGCTCAAGGAGGCCATCCTCGAGATGAGCCAGAAGGGCCTGGGCATGACCGCGATCGTGGAGGCCGACGGCCGCGTCGCGGGGCTTTTCACCGACGGCGACCTGCGCCGCACGCTCGAGAGGCACGAGGACATCCGCGGTCTCCAGGTGGCCGCCGTGATGACCCGCAACCCGCGCTCGATCGGCCCCCACCGCCTCGCCGCCGAGGCCGCGCAGATGATGCAGGCCCACCACGTGAGCGGCAGGCTCCTCGTCGTCGACGACGATGGCCGGCTCGTCGGCGCCGTGCACGTGGACGACCTGCTGCGAGCGGGCGTGATCTAGTCCGGATGGGGTCAGGTTACGCGCCTGCCGAAGCCACGCCGGATCCATC
>CAZNWZ010000289.1:0-2584 GCA_964576455.1 uncultured Lysobacter sp. | reverse complement strand
ACCACCGTGCCGCCCGCGAAGTCGAGCGCGCCCCACTGCCAGATGAGGCCGGCCTTGGCGTTCATCTCGTCCACGACCTTGGCGCTCGCGTACGCGTCCGGGCCCATCCAGAACCACACCATGTGCGCGATCGGCGCGTAGGAGAAGGTGAACCACAGCACCATGAACACGAGGACCGCGGAGAACTTCACGCGCTCGGCGAAGGCGCCCAGGATCAGCGCGCAGGTGATGCCGGCGAACGTGGCCTGGAAGGCGACGAAGAGCAGCTCCGGGATCGGGGTGGCCTTGGAGAAGGTGGCCGCCATCGCGAACTCGCCCTTCACGGCGTCGAACGTGCCCTTGAGGAACAGCCGGTCGAATCCGCCGACGTAGGCGTTGCCCTCGGTGAACGCGAGCGAGTAGCCGTAGACCATCCACAGCACCACGATCAGCGAGAAGACGACGAACACCTGCATCAGGACCGACAGCATGTTCTTGGAGCGGACCATGCCCCCGTAGAACAGCGCGAGGGCCGGCACGCTCATGAGCAGCACGAGCGCGGTCGAGGTGAGCAGCCACGCGACGTCGCCCTTGTTCGGGGTCGGCGCCGGCGCGGCGGCCGGGGCGGCGGCGGGAGCGGCTGCCGCGGGCGCGGCAGCGGCCGCCGGGGCGGCTTCGGCGGGCTTGGCATCGGCGGGCTTGGCATCGGCCGGTGCGGCGGTGGCCGGCGCGGCAGCGGCCGCAGGGGCCGCCGCGGGGGCGTCGGCCTTCTTCTCCTGCGCGTGCGCCAGGCCCCCGAAGGCGAGGGCCGCGGTGACGGCGATGAGACTCAGTAGGCGTTTCATGCGGTTTCCCCTTGTGTCCTAGAGTGCGTCCGCGCCGGTCTCGCCGGTGCGGATGCGCACGACCTGCTCGAGTTCGAAGACGAAGATCTTCCCGTCGCCGATCTTCCCGGTGTTGGCGCTCTTCTCGATCGCCTCGATGACCTGGTCGAGGAGCTCGCTCTTGATGGCGGCCTCGACCTTGACCTTCGGAAGGAAGTCGACGACGTACTCGGCGCCCCGGTAGAGCTCGGTGTGGCCCTTCTGGCGGCCGAAGCCCTTGACCTCGGTGACGGTGATGCCCTGCACGCCGATGGCGGAAAGGGCCTCACGCACCTCGTCGAGCTTGAACGGCTTGATGATGGCGGTGACTAGTTTCATGGTGTCCTCGTGATGGCTGGCTCGCGCGGTGGGCGAAGGCGCCGGTCAGAACGTCTTCTTCAGGTAGACGACGCCGCGGTCCTTGGCGGTGTTGTAGCCCGTGAGGTCGGTATAGAAGGCTTCCTCGGCGTTGTTGCCCGAGTAGTACGCGCCGACCTCGACGCCCTTCATGAACCCGTCGGGGATGGTGTAGGCCAGGCCGATCCGCCAGTCGTCGTAGCCGATCGCCGCCGCGCCGCTCAGGTCGTTCTTGACGTCGAGGATCCCGTAGTGGGCGCTGAGGGTGACGCCGGAGTCGCCGAGCGGGTAGGCGGCCGAGAGGTCGAGGTACCAGGTGCCGTCGGATCCCTTGCCGTCGGGCTTGGCGCCGAAGTAGTCCTTGAAGTTGTAGCTGAGCTTGGCGCTCAGGAACTTCCAGCCGAGTCCGACGTAGCCCTCGAAGGTGTCGGCCTTCGTGACGCCGGGATTGGCCGAGCCGGGGTAGTAGTAGTAGAGGACGCCCACGTCGTAGCTGAAGTCGTCGGCGAAGGTGCCCTTGTAGCCGCCGTAGAAGTCCCACTCCAGGCTCGAGCGCGTGTAGGCGCCGAAGTCCTGCAGCCAGCTGATGCTCGAGCCCCAGGTGCCGAGGTAGAAGCCGCTCGAGTGGGCGTAGTCGAAGCCGCCCTGCAGGGCGGGCTTGCCGGCCGTCTGCGAGATCCCCCGGAAGATGTATTCGCTGAAGATGCCCGCGTTGGCGGTCAGCGTGTGCTCGGGCGTCGCGGGGGCGGCGGCCGGGGCGGCCGTCTGCGCATGGGCGACCGAGGCGCCGAGGGTGGCGGTCGTGATCCCGGCCAGGAGGAGGGCTTTGGAGGCGTTTCGCATGTTGGTATCCTTCAGTGGGGTTGTGATGAAAAGACTTCGGGTGGTCCTTAGCAGGGAGCGTGCCACCCGAATTTCCACTGCAACCCGTTGTTCGTGAAGGATTTGTTTCAGCCCGATTGCGGCGCCGCACCATCCCCGCACCGACTTGGCCCGCGCCGCACCGGCGTGGTGCGCGAAGCCGGGGCGGTCAACCAGGACCCACCGCACGGAATTGAGATGAGAGAAAAGCTGCTGGGCGACATCGCCGCCCGCCTCGCCGAAGCCGCCGCGAACAACCCGGCCCGCGAGTTCGAGAAGAACGCCAAGGCGGTCCTCGCGGCCGCCTTCGCGAAGCTCGACCTCGTCACGCGGGAGGAATTCGACGTCCAGTCGGAGGTCCTCGCGCGGGCCCGGATCCGCGTCGCGGAGCTGGAAGCGAAAGTGGCCGCGCTCGAAGCGCGGCTTTCCGCCGACAAGTAAGGAACGCGCGCGCGAGGATCGCCCCGCCCGGCGTTCCGGGCAGGGGGTTCGCGTGTCGCTCGCCGTCGTCCTTTCCCGCGGCC
>CAZNWZ010000288.1:0-2619 GCA_964576455.1 uncultured Lysobacter sp. | reverse complement strand
CGACGGCGTCGGTCAGCCGCTCGACTTCCGCGACGAAGGCGGCGGCGTCCACCGGCACCTCGCGAAGGCGATCGTCGAGCCGGCAGGCGAGCGCGCCATCCATCACTCGAGCACGAGCCCCAGGGCCTGCCCGATGCGCGCCCACTTCGCGGTCTCCTCGCGCACCACGCGCGCGGCCTCCCCGGGCGTGGAGCCCACGGGATCGATGCCCTGCGGGTCCCAGAGCCTCTCCTTCGTCTCCGGCGCCCGGACGATTCGCGAGAGCTCGGCGTGAAGGCGCGCCAGCGCTTCCGGCGGCGTCCTCGCGGGCGCGACCACCGCCATCCACACCGGAGCCTCGATCCCCGGGAAGCCCGCTTCGGCCACCGTGGGGACGTCGGGGAGGAGCGGCGAGCGGCGGGCGCCGGCCTGCGCCACCACGCGGATCCGCCCGGCGCGCAGGTGCGGCAGGAGCGCGGTGGGATTGAGCGACAGCAGCTGCACGTCGCCCGCGAGGAGGGCCGCGACCGCCGCCGCGCCGCCGCTGTAGGGCACGTGCTCCGTGCGGATGCCGGCCGCGGCGTTCAGGCTCTCCATCGACAGCTGCGAGACGCTGCCCTTGCCCACCGAGGCGTAGTTGAGCCGGCCGGGCTGCGCCTTCGCCTTCGCGACGACTTCGGCCAGCGTCGGGGCGCCCAGCGACGGGTGCACGGCGAAGAGGCTGGGCGCCGTGCCCACGAGGGTCACGAACGCGAAGTCGCGCGCCACGTCGTAGGCGAGCCCCTTCGCCAGGGCCGGGCTCACCGCGAGGGGCCCGTTGGTGCCCAGGAGCAGCGTGTGACCGTCCGGGGCGCTCCTCGCCACGGCGTCGGCGGCGACGTTTCCCCCCGCGCCGGGGCGGTTCTCGATCACGACCGGCTGGCCCAGGGCCCGCGAGAGCGGCCCGGCAAGCGCACGCGCCACGACGTCGGGCTGCCCGCCGGGAGCGAACGGCACGACGATGTGCACTGGCCTCGACGGCGCCCAGTCGGCGACCGCGGGAAGGGCCAGCGCGAGAAGCGCCGCGACGAACGCGCGCCGCCCCATCTCAGTAGTTGAGGATGGGCGCGAGCCAGCGCTCCATCGCCGCGAGGTCCATGCCCTTGCGGTGCGCGTAGTCGGCGACCTGGTCTCGCTCGACCTTGCCCACGGCGAAGTAACGCGACTGCGGGTGCGAAAAGTAGAACCCGCTCACCGCGGCCGTGGGCACCATGGCGAAGGACTCGGTGAGCGTGATGCCGGCGTTCCTCTCCGCGTCGAGCAGCCGGAAGAGCTCGCCCTTCTCGGTGTGGTCCGGGCAGGAGGGGTAGCCCACGGCGGGGCGGATCCCGGCGTACTTCTCGCCGATGAGTTCCTCGTTGGAGAGCGACTCGCCCGCGGCGTAGCCCCAGAATTCGGTGCGCACGCGCTGGTGCAGGTGCTCGGCGAAGGCCTCCGCGAGGCGGTCGGCCAGGGCCTTGAGCATGATCGCCGAGAAGTCGTCGTGCTTCGCCGCGAACTCCGCGAGCTTCGCCTCGATCCCCTCGCCCGCGGCCACGGCGAAGGCGCCGATCCAGTCGGTCACGCCCGAGTCGCGCGGGGCCACGAAGTCGGCCAGGCACTGGTTGGGGTTGCCCTCGGGCTTCTCGTTCTGCTGGCGCAGGTTGTGCCAGGTCATGAGCACGTGGTCCCGGCTCTCGTCCGAGTAGATCTCGATGTCGTCGCCGACCGAGTTGGCCGGCCAGATCCCGAAGACGGCGTTGGCGGTGAGCCAGCGCCCCTTCACGAGGCGATCGAGCATCGCCTGTCCCTCGCGGAAGACGTTCCTCGCCGCCTCGCCGACGACGGCATCGTCGAGGATCGCGGGGTACTTGCCCACGAGGTCCCAGGCCTGGAAGAAGGGCGCCCAGTCGAGGCAGGGCACGAGCTTCTCGAGCGGGTAGTTGCGAAGCGCGAGGAGCCCCCGGTGCGCCGGCCTCGGGGGCGCGTAGCCCGCCCAGTCGAGCCTCGCCGCGTTGGCGCGCGCCGCCTCCAGCGGCACGGACTTCTGGCCGGTCTTGCGCGAGTGCGCGTCGCGCACCTTCAGGTAGTCCTGGCGCACCTGCGCCACGTACGGGTCGCGGCCTTCCTCGCTCGCGAGGCTCGTGGCCACCCCCACCGCGCGCGAGGCGTCCGGCACCCACACCGTGGGACCGGAGTAGCGCGGCTCGATCTTGACCGCCGTGTGCGTGCGCGAGGTCGTGGCGCCCCCGATGAGGAGCGGGATCCGCATGCCGCGGCGCTCCATCTCGGCGGCCACGTGCGCCATCTCCTCGAGGGAGGGCGTGATGAGGCCCGACAGGCCCACCATGTCGGCCTTCTCCTTCTCGGCGGTGTCGAGGATCCTCTCGGCGGGGACCATCACGCCCAGGTCCACGACCTCGAAGTTGTTGCACTGCAGGACCACGCCCACGATGTTCTTGCCGATGTCGTGCACGTCGCCCTTGACGGTGGCCATGACGACCTTGCCCTTGGCCTTGGCGTCGGCGCTGCCCAGGAGCCGCTTCTCCTCCTCGATGAAGGGGATCAGGTGCGCGACCGCCTGCTTCATCACGCGCGCGCTCTTCACCACCTGCGGCAGGA
>CAZNWZ010000287.1:0-2623 GCA_964576455.1 uncultured Lysobacter sp. | reverse complement strand
GCCCCTGCCGGCGCCGGGCGGCGCGGCCGCCGGACGGCCGGAACGGCCTCCACGCGAGCGCGTGTCGCGCGCATCGCAGCGATCGAGGAGTCCGCGATGTGGTCCGCCAGCCGGTCCACGAGGCGCGGATCGGCAGCCAGGACCGGGAAGAGCGCTTCGAACATCCGCCGCCCGAAGAGGAAGAAAGCCCACTGCGACGCGGCCGAGAGGCTGGCGAGGGAGACGTCTTCCTCGCTCGCCCGCGGGCCCAGGAGGCGCCGGACGATCCCGAGGAGGCGGACCCACTGCGGCCGCGAGAGGGCCTGCACGATCTCGCCGAAGGCGGGCGTGGGATCGAGGAGCTCGTGGGCGGTGATGCGCGAGAGCGGCGAGGCCTGCGCGGTCCCCAGGTAGCGCGCGAGCATCACGCGCGCGAAGGCACGCAGCTGGTCCTCGGGCGGCAGGGCGCGCAGCGCCGGGGAGTCGAAGGGGGCCTCGTCGCGGGCCCGGCGGGCGAGGAAGGCGAGCGTCGCCCGGTAGAGCCCTTCCTTGCCTCCGAAGTGGTAGTTGATCGCCGCGAGGTTGGCCCCGGCGGCCTCGACGATGTCGCGGATCCGCGCGGCCGCGAAGCCGTGCCGCGCGAACTCCTGGGCGGCGGCCTCGAGGAGCCGCTGCGCCGTGGCGCCGTCCTCGCCGGACCTGCCCGACTTGCCGGGGTGGGGCACGGGGATCCCGTTTCAAAAAACTGTTTGAAACGGAATTTTCCTGCCTGGGGCCGCCCTAGCGCAAGGGCAGGTTGCCGAGGAGCGCGTTGAGCGCGATGCCGTGCCCGATCGGGCAACCGGTGCAGGAAGCGGGGATCTGGCCCTGCCGCAGCTGTCCCTGGAGGACGGCGCGCCTGCGCATCGCCCCCTCGAGGCCCGAGCCGAGGTCGCCCAGCCGGTCGCGCGCGTAGTCCTTCGCGTTGCAGCAGGGCAGGAGGTCGCCCCCGGTGGAGACGTAGAGCGCATTGTCCAGCCAGGGGCAGCGCGTCCGGGGATCGACGCGGGTGTAGAGCAGCTCGTAGAACCCCGGCGCGTTCAGCCGCTGTCCGTACGCCGAGACGAAGTCGGGGTTGCCCCGGATGTCCTCGTCCATGCGCTGCCCCTCGGCTGCGTCGGGCATCTCGGCCCGCACGTCCTCGGCGTAGAGGCGGCTGTACTGCGGCATGCCCTGCAGCGTCTGCACCGTGATGCCGCCGTCGAGCCGCAGGTCGCGGTAGAGGTCCGAGATGCCCCGGCTCGTCTCCCGGACGGTGGTCTTGAGCACCGTGAGCGCGAGCCCCACCACGGGCTGGGCGAGGCCGCGGGCGTTCCGGGCCGCGAGGAGGTCGCGGATCCCGCGCCTCACCCGCTCGAGCTTGCCGCCGCGGATGCGCTGGAAGGAAACGTCGTCCGCGGACTCCAGCGAGACGTAGAGGCGCGTCACGCGGTGGTCCAGGAGCCCCGCGATGTTCGCCTCGGTGAAGAGCGAGCCGTTGGTGATGAGCGAGACCTGCAGACCGGGGAACTTGGCCCTCGCGCAGGCGATCATCTCGAAGAACTGCGGGTGCAGCAGGGGCTCGCCCTCCCCCTGCAGCTCGAGGTGCTCCAGGCCCTCGACCTGGTCGATGAACCGGCGGAAGGTCTCCAGGGAGATGTCCCGCTGCGGCATGTGCCGCCCGGCGCAGAAGCCGCAGGTGTAGTTGCAGCGCGTGGTCGGCTCGACCTGCGCGAAGGGCAGGCGCATCGGCTACTCGCGCAGCAGCCCCGTGAAGCGCCCGGCCTCCGCGCACCCGTTGCCGTAGTCCGCCGTGTAGCGCAGGGACAGGCCGTAGTGGCTCGCCTCGATCTCGTAGGCGGAGAAGGTCGCCCTCGCGCCGTTCGAGCACGAGGTCGTGCCGGCGATCTCGCCCATCCGGCCCGACTGCGAGTAGGTCCCCGCGTGCGTGCAGGTGCCGCCGCCGCTGAACGTCGCGGCGATCGAGACGGCGTTCGTGGCCGAATGGGTCACCGTGAAGGTCGCCCAGTCCTCGAACTTCCCGTTGCCCGACGTGCAGCCGCTGGCGGTGCCGTTGGTCGCGCCGATGTAGCTGCCGGCGAGGTTGTTGTACCGGAAGAGCGAGCGCTCGATCGACTTCGTCACGGGGACGTTGTCCACGTCGTACTTCAACGTCGCCCGCGAGATTCCGGTGGAAGTGAGCGTGGCCGTCCCCACCTTGCGATAGGTCACGGTCGCCGGGTTGAACACCGGCGACCCGAAATACGGCCCCGTCGTCTCGTAGAGGTCGCCCTCGAAGGTGAACTCGCTCGTCCCGCCCTTCGAGAACAGGGTGGCCGAGTACCAGCGCATGCGGGCGTCGGCGCCGTAGATGAACAGGGTCACGAAGAGCACCTCGCCCTGGTGGGCGACGTTGGCCCCCCAGCCGGCCTCCCCGGCGGTGACCCACAGGTCGCTCAGGTCGGTGCCCCAGGAAATGGCGGCCTTCGAGGGCGGCGCGGCGAGGAGCGCGATGGATGCCGTGAGTGCTGCCAGGAGGTTTCGCATGGGAGCCTTTCCTTCCTTCGGGGCGGCCCGCGCCGGGTGCGGGGGTGGCGATGCAATGAAAACGCCAACCCCATCAAGG
>CAZNWZ010000286.1:0-2625 GCA_964576455.1 uncultured Lysobacter sp. | reverse complement strand
AGCTGGTCGCCGTCGAAGAGCCGGCCGTCGTGGTCGGCCATCGCGAGCCGGTCGCCGTCGCCGTCGAAGGCGATGCCGAAGTCCGCGCCGTGCTCGACGACCGCCCGGGCCATCGTGGCGGCGTGCGTGGCCCCGCAACCCTGGTTGATGTTGGTGCCGTTCGGGTGCGCGCCGATCGCCGCCACCTCGGCCCCCAGCTCCTGGAAGACGCGCGGCCCTACCCGGTAGCCGGCGCCGTGGGCGCAGTCCACGACGAGCTTCACGCCCCGCAGCGTGCGGTGCTTGGCGAAGGTGCCCTTGCAGAACTCGATGTAGCGTCCCTCGGCGTCGTGCACCCGCTCGGCCTTGCCGAGCTGGGCGGAATCGCGGGTGGCGAGCGGGCGCTCGAGCTCCGCCTCGATCTCGTGCTCGACGGCGTCGGGGAGCTTCGTGCCCTCCCCGGAGAAGAACTTGATGCCGTTGTCCTCGAAGGGATTGTGCGAGGCCGAGACCATGATCCCGGCCGACAGGCGCAGCGCCCGGGTGAGGAACGCCACGCCCGGGGTGGGCATGGGCCCGACGAGGAGCGTGTCCACGCCGGCGGCCGAGAGGCCCGACTCGAGCGCCGCCTCCAGCATGTAGCCCGAGATGCGCGTGTCCTTGCCGACGAGGACGGCGGGGCGGTCGCGGTGCGGCGGGGCCACGTCGGCGCGCGAGAGGACCTTGCCCGCGCAGTAGCCGAGCTTGAGGACGAAGTCGGGCGTGATGGGCGGCTCGCCCACCTTGCCGCGCACGCCGTCGGTGCCGAAGAATTTGCGGGTCATTTCGCCAGTGCCTGGAGGACCTTCAGGGCGTCCACGGTTTCCTTCACGTCGTGCACGCGCACGATGCGAGCGCCATTCTGAACCGCCAGGAGGGCCGCGGCAACGCTGCCGGCCACGCGGTCCTCCACGGGACGCCCGGTGATCTCGCCGATCATGCGCTTGCGGGAGAGCCCGGCGAGCACGGGGTAGCCCGGCGCGGCGATCCGCCCCAGCCCCGCGAGCAGCGCCGCGTTGTGGGCGAAGGTCTTGCCGAAGCCGAAGCCGGGATCGATCGCAATGCGCTCCCGCGCGACCCCCGCGGCCTCGAGCGCCGCCGCCCGGCCGAGGAGGTAGTCGCGCACCTCCGCGACCACGTCGTCGTAGCGCGGATCCTCCTGCATCGTGGCCGGCGTGCCCTTCATGTGCATGGCGCACAGGCCCACGCCCGCGGCCGCGACCGCCGCGATCGCGCCCTCGGCCCGGAAGGCGTTCACGTCGTTCACCAGGACGCAGCCGGCGTCGATCGCCTGGCGCATCACCCCGGGCTTCATCGTGTCCACGGAGACGGCCACCCCCTCGCGCACCAGGGCGCGCAGCACCGGCATCACGCGGGCGAGTTCCTCCTCCTCGGGTACCGGCGCCGCTCCCGGCCGCGTGGACTCGCCGCCCACGTCCACGAGATCCGCCCCGTCGGCCGCGAGCCCGAGGCCGTGGGAGATGGCGCGGTCGTGGGCCAGGAACCTCCCGCCGTCGGAAAAGGAATCGGCCGTGACGTTCACGATGCCCATCACCCGGGGCCGGGAGAGGTCCAGCGAAAGGGCGCCGCAGCGAAGGATCGGGGTCATGAAAGAAAAATGGGGACGTGTCCGCGAACACGTCCCCATGCCATCGATCGGTCGGCCGTCAGGTCACGCGCTCTCCGCCGGCGTGGTGCTCGCGGGCGGCTCCGCGCTCTTGGCGCCGCCGTCGGAAGGCGGCGTGCTGGGCTTGGCCGCGACGGGCTTGGGCGCGCGCGGGGGCCGGCCCTCCATGATGTCCGTGATCTGCTCGGCGTCGAGCGTCTCCCACTCCAGGAGCGCCCTGGTCATCGCCTCGACCTTGTCGCGGTTCTCCTCGAGGAGCTTCCTCGCCAGGCGGTACTGCTCGTCGATGATGCGGCGGATCTCCTTGTCGACCTTCTGCATGGTCTCGTCGGAGATGGCCTGGTGCGTGGTGACGGAGCGGCCGAGGAAGACCTCGCCCTCGTTCTCGCTGTAGGTCATCGGGCCCAGGACGTCGGACATGCCCCACTCGGTGACCATGCGGCGCGCCATCTCCGTCGCGCGCTTGAAGTCGTTCGAGGCGCCGGTGGTCATCTGGTTCATGAAGAGCTCCTCGGCGATGCGGCCGCCGAACAGCACCGCGATGTTGTTCAGCAGGTAGTCGCGGTTGTAGCTGTAGCGGTCCTGCTCCGGCAGCTGCACGGTGACGCCGAGCGCCCGGCCGCGCGGGATGATCGTGACCTTGTGGACCGGGTCCGTGCCCGGCAGCAGCCGCGCGACGATGGCGTGGCCGGACTCGTGGTAGGCGGTGTTCCGGCGCTCCTCCTCCGGCATCACCATGGACTTCCTTTCCGCGCCCATGATGATCTTGTCCTTCGCCTTCTCGAAATCCTCCATGTCGACCAGGCGCTTGGAGCCGCGCGCGGCGAAGAGCGCCGCCTCGTTCACGATGTTCGCGAGGTCGGCGCCGGAGAAGCCCGGGCAGCCGCGCGCGATGACCGACGCGTCCACGTCCGGCGCGATGGGGACCTTGCGCATGTGCACGAGCAGGATCTGCTCGCGGCCGCGGATGTCGGGCAGCG
>CAZNWZ010000285.1:0-2642 GCA_964576455.1 uncultured Lysobacter sp. | reverse complement strand
GCGAAGTGCAGGCGCTGCGCGATGTTCTCGTGCTTCGTGCGCTGCGAGTCGATCTCGATGCGCGCGGGGCTGCGCAGCATCGCGCCCGCGAGGCGCGCGATGTTGCCGTCGAGCGTCGCGGAGAAGAGCAGCGTCTGGCGCGTGGCGGGCATGCGCGCGACGATGGCCTCGAGGTCGTCCTTGAAGCCCATGTCGAGCATGCGGTCGGCCTCGTCGAGCACCAGCATCTGCAGGCGCGCGAGGTCGATGCGGCCCGACTGCATCTGGTCGAGGAGGCGCCCCGGCGTGGCCACGAGGATGTCTATGCCCGCCTGCAGCAGGCGGTTCTGCGCGGGGTAGGGCATGCCGCCCACGACCGAGACGGTGCGCGCGCGCTGGGTGCGGCCGTAGGTCTCGGCGGCCTTCGTGACCTGCATCGACAGCTCGCGCGTGGGCACCAGCACCAGCACGCGCGGGCCGCGCCCGTGGGCGGGGTGCGCCTCGGTCAGCAGCTGGAGCGCCGGCAGCATGAAGGCCGCCGTCTTGCCGCTGCCCGTCTGCGACGAGACCATGAGGTCGCGCCCGTCGAGGGCCTCGGGGATGACGCGCTCCTGCACGGGCGTCGGGGAGGTGTAGCCTGCCGCGGCCACGGCCTGGCAGATGGGGGCCGAGAGGCCCAGGGTGGCGAATTTCATTCCGGTTCTTCCCGCGCGGCCATTCCGGTGGCGGCGCTCGATACGGCGATTGCGAGAAAGACACGCCGCCCGTCGTCGGAAACGGGGAACTCGCGAACGCCGGGATGGAAGGGGCGGACGAAGTCGGCAGGCCAAGACACCGGCACCAACCGAACTCGCAACCCTTCGGGAATCAACCGTGGGGAACTGCTGCGGGAAGAGAAGGGTTCTCTTCCGGGAGGTCAGGGACGATGAACGAATGCGGCGCAGACCACGAGGATGCTGCGCCGCACAATCGGCACTATACGCGACGGGACGCCGTTCTCCAAGGGAAATCTTCCGGCCCTCCGCCCGGCCGGGGATCCGGGACCCGCCTCAATCGAACTCGTACCGGATGGGGAAGATCTCCTCGCCGCCCTTGCCGGCATAGCGTACGTGACCCCCGCTGTTCAGGACCCGCGCGGCATCGACGAGGAGCGTGGAGACGAAATCGGCGAAGGAGTCGAATCGGGGCTCCCCTTCGATCAGGTCGGTGTCCGAGAGCATGACTTTGCCGGCGTGCGGACCCTCCGTGACCAGGAGCCATCGCTCGCTGTCCCCAGGGATCATGCCGAAGGCGATGGCAGAGTAGAGGTACTTCGGAATCTCGTCCTTCTCGTCCTGCCAGGTGACGCCCTCGGCCCACTCGACCGCCCGCTCGAGAAGCTCGGGCCACTGCGCGATGGGCGCGAGGCAGAAGCCCGGCTCGCCATCGACGAGGAAGAGCTCGGCGCCGTCGTGCACGGCGTAAACGGACAACAGGTCGCGCGCCGCCGGGCCGAACCGCCGCGCCATCTCATCGACGAGTTTCCGCGAGGGAGGCGGATAGGCCGCGTGCCGGACGGGAATGCGACTCGCCCCCTCGATGCGGCGCTCCTCGAAGTCCTCCCAGGCCCCCGCCGCCATGCGGGGATTCCTCGCGCCCACGAGCCGCCCGAACAGCTCGGCCGCCGAGGCGGCGCCCGTGAGGCCGCGAATCTCCTCGTCCGCCGCCGCGCGCTTGCGCACCTTGCGCGGGGGCTCGAGCGGGATCTCGGCGCGCGAGGCGACCAGCTCCCTCAGGACCGCGAGGCAGAAGCCGTCCATCGCGAAGCTCAGGGCGATGTCGGTGCTCCCGAAGTCCTTGCCGTCGAACACGCACACGTCGGGCGTCGGCACGTTCAGGATCTTCTTCACCATGTCGGGAAGCGTCACCGAGAAGCGCACCTTGGGCTGCGGCCGGCCCGCCAGGGCCTCGTTCAGGATCCGGGCGACCTCGGCCTCCCCGACCTTCTCGGCGAACCGCGCGGCGCGAACCACGCCCTCGCGCTCGTCGCGAAGCCACGGCGCCAGCGCATCGTGGATGCTGAACCGCACGAGCTCGCGGAGCTCCATCATCCTCGGCGAGAAGGCCGATGGGTCCCGCCGGTACAGCTCGTCGAAGGCCTCCTCGACCTCCCAGAGAATGACCGACGGATCCTCGGAATCGATGCGGCTCGCGACCGCGTCGAGATAGGCGGGTGTCGGGTCGCTCACGGGGCCCGGCCGGGACTGGAGGCGGGTGGATCGTCCGACCGCGCCTCGCGGTCCCAGTCCCTCGGCACGAGGAAGTCCGTGTAGAGCCTCGCCTCGGGCGTGCCGGGCGCGGGCTTCCAGTCGTAGCGCCACTTCACCACGGGCGGCAGCGACATGAGGATGGACTCCGTGCGCCCGCCCGACTGCAGGCCGAAGTGCGTGCCGCGGTCCCACACCAGGTTGAATTCCACGTAGCGCCCGCGGCGATAGGCCTGGAAGTCGCGCTCGCGCTCGCCGTAGGGCAGGTCGCGGCGCCTCTCGACGATGGGGACGTATGCCGGCAGGAACGCGTCGCCCACCGCGCGCTGGATGGCGAAGCACTTCTCGAATCCCGGCTCGCTCAGGTCGTCGAAGAAGGTGCCGCCGATGCCGCGCGGCTCCTGGCGGTGCTTGTTG
>CAZNWZ010000284.1:0-2665 GCA_964576455.1 uncultured Lysobacter sp. | reverse complement strand
GCGTAGGCCATCGCCTTGGGGATCACGATGGCGCCCGTCGTGAGGCCGGCGACGACGTCCGCCTTGAGCCACGAGCGCTCGTAGGCCGCCATCCAGCCCATCGCGGGAATGAGGGACGGGCCGGAACCGGGAGGGTTCATGGGCTTCCTTTCCGGTTCAGCCGGTGACGAACAGGACCCAGGGCGTTCCGACCAGCAGGAACACCGCGAGGAAGGCCAGGGTGATGACGAGGCCCCGCGTATAGAGCTCGCTTTGGGTGAGGTAGCCGCTCGCGGCGAAGATGATGTTCTGGCTGCCGCCCTGCGGCGTGATCGCCGAGAAGTAGCTGCTCGCGAAGAGGAGCCCGAAGGCCATGAGCGGGAGGGGCACCCCGCCCCGGGTACCCACGTCGAGGAACACGCCCAGCAGCGCCAGCACCTGCGAGGACTGGCTCACGAAGAGGTAGTGGATGGCGACGTAGATCGCGATGAGCGTCACGTAGGTGGCGGGCCACGAAAGGCCCCCCAGGTGGGAGGCGAGGCGTTCCCCGGCGTAGCCCATGAAACCCAGCTCGTTCAGCTGCCCGCTCAACGCGAAGAGGACTGCGAGCCAGAGGAAGGTGACGAGCGTGTCGCCCATGTCCGCGATGTCCTGGAGGGTGAGGACGCCCGCGAGGAGGAGCGCCCCCAGGCCCGCGAAGGCGATGCTGGTCACGTTGAGCTTGAGCGCGTCGGCGAACACCCATCCGGCGACCATGAGCACGAACACCACGGCGGTGATGCGCTCGGCGCGCGACATGGGGCCCATGCCGTCGAGATCGGCCTTCGCGGCCTTCGGCGCCTCGGGCGTCTTCCCCACGCCCGGCGGGAGGATCTTCGCGACGAACCAGGGCAGCAGGACGATGGCCGTGAGCGCGGGCACGCACGCGGCGAGGAGCCAGCTGCCGAAGCCGATCTCCAGCCCGAACTGCTTCGTCACCTGCACGCCGATCGGGTTGGCGGAGGTGGCCGTCATCCAGAGCGCCGAGGAGACCGCCAGGCTCGCCATGGTGCAGAACATGAGGTAGGCGCCCAGCCGCCGCTTCTGCGGGTCGTCCGGCACCGAGCCCGCGCCCTGCGCGACGGACAGCGCGATCGGGAAGAGCACCCCGGCGCGCGCCGTGTTGCTGGGGAAGGCCGGCGCGATGAAGGCGTCGGTGAACACGATGCTGTAGGCGAGGCCCAGCGAGGAGCCGCCGAACCGGCTCACCATGAAGAGGCTGATGCGCCGCCCGAGCCCGCACTTCACGACCGCCTGCGCCACGATGAAGGCGATCACCACGAGGAGCACGCTCGCGTTGGCGAAGCCCGAATACGCCTGCGCCGGGGTGATCGTCCCGGTGAGGACCACGGTGGCCACCGCGATCATGGCGGCGGTGAGGAGCGGGAAGGCGCCCACGAGCACCGAGGCGATGGCCGCCACGAACACGGCGAAGAGGTGCCAGGCCTGCGCGGTGAGGCCGGCCGGCACCGGCGCGAACCAGATGCCGAGGGCGATGGCGAAGGGCAGGGCGCGCCTGGCGAGGACGAGTGGGGAGGTCATTTCCTGGTCCCCCGCGTGGCCGGGTCGATGCGGAAGCGGCCCTTGAGCCCGGTGGCGCGGCCCTGGATCGAGCCGTCCTCGGCCTCCAGCACGTACTGCCACGAGAACTCGTAGGTGCCTTCGACGCCGGCGAACCGGCCCGTGCCGCCGAGGAACGTCCCGGTGATGCGGTTCTTCGCCGCCGTGCCCTCGCCCGTGAACTCGGAAAAGACCTGGTCGCCGCGCTCGTCGGTCCAGACGCCGCGGCCCACGAGCCCCGCCTTGCGGTCGACCAGCGCGATCACCTCGGCGCGGAAGCCCGCGCCCGGCCGCCCCGGCCCCGCGAGCAGCATCGTGCCCCGGAGGTCGAGAAGCGCGCTGTTGCCGAACTCGCCGAGGGAAAGCGTCCGCCGCGATCCGGCGGCGCTCCAGGAGCCCTCGAACTCGTGCCACCCGGCGGGCGAGGCGGCGACCTGCGGCGGCTGCGGCGCCGGGCCGCAGGCCGCCACCGCGAGGGCCAGGAGGGCGGCGATCCTCATCGCGGGCCTCCCGTGGGCTAGTACCGCTCCTTCACGTACTCCACCACGTGCTTCGGCTCCCTGTAGCCGGGATCCTTCTGCCGCTTGGGCAGCTTGATCTTCTGGCGCGGGGCCTCCTTGTAGGGCACGCGCGAGAGCAGGTCGCGGATGATGTTGAGCCGGGCCTTCTTCTTGTCGTCGGAATTGGCGACGATCCACGGCGCCCAAGCGGAGTGCGTGTACTTGAACATGTCGTCGCGGGCGCGCGAATAGTCGTACCACTTCGAGTAGGACTTGAGGTCCATGGGCGAGAGCTTCCAGATCTTGCGCCCGTCGTCGATGCGCGCGGAGAGCCGCTTCGTCTGCTCCTCGGGGCTCACCTCCAGCCAGTACTTGATGAGGATGATCCCGGAGTCGACCATCGCCTTCTCGACCTTGGGAAGGTCCTCGAGGAACTTCATCACGACCTTCTCGTCCGTGAAGCCCATCACGCGCTCGACCCCGGCGCGGTTGTAGTAGCTGCGGTCGAAGATCACGACCTCGCCCGCGGCGGGCAGGTGCGGCAGGTAGCGCTGCACGTACATCTGCGACTTCTCGCGGTCCGAGGG
>CAZNWZ010000283.1:0-2676 GCA_964576455.1 uncultured Lysobacter sp. | reverse complement strand
CCTAGGGAACCTCGGCCGAGCCCATGCGCGCGAGGATGATCTGGGTCTTCTTCTCCAGCCAGGGCGTGGCGCGGTTGCGGTCGTAGAAGCGCGGGTTGGGCACCATGGCCGCCAGGCGCGCGGCCTGCGCGGGCGTGAGGGCGGCGGCGCTGGTGCCGAAGTAGTGGCGCGCGGCCGCCTCGGCCCCGAAGACGCCCTCGCCCCACTCGATCACGTTGAGGTAGATCTCCAGGATGCGCCGCTTGTCCATGACGCTCTCCATCATCACGGTGATCACGGCCTCCTGGGCCTTGCGCCAGGGCGTGCGCTCGCCCGAGAGGAAGAGGTTCTTGGCGAGCTGCTGGGAGATCGTGGAGCCCCCGGCCACCACCTTGCCGCGGCGCTGGTTCTTCTCCCACGCCTTCTGCAGCGCGTCCCAGTCGAAGCCCTCGTGCTCGGCGAACCGGGCGTCCTCGGCCGCGACGATCGCGCGCTTGAGGTTCGGCGAGATGCGCGCGTAGGGAACCCACTGCTGGCGCAGCTTCGCCTGCGGCTTCCTCTCCCGCAGGCGCTCGAGGCGCTGCTCCATGAAGGCGGTGGCCGGCGGATCGTGGGTGCGCCACCAGGCCAGGCGCGCGAGGATCGAGAGCTCGTAGGCGACGAACACCGCGGACGCGGCGAGGGCGGCCCAGCCGGCCAGGCGCGTGAGACGCTTCACGCCGCGCGCAGGGCGGCGATGACCTCCGCCGTCTCGGGCCTCTTGCCGCGCCACAGGTGGAACGACTCGGCGGCCTGCTCCACCAGCATCCCCAGGCCGTCGCACGCGCGCGCGCCCGCGGCGCGGGCGCCCTGGAGGAAGGCGCGCGCCGCCTCGCCGTACGCCATGTCGTAGGCCGTGGCGCCGGGCGCGAGGACGCCCGCCGGCAGCGCGAGCGGCTCGCCGCGCGTGGAAGAGGAGGTGGCGTTGACGACGAGGTCGTATCCCGAGCCCATCGCGTCGAATCCCGCGTCCCGCACCGGGCCGCGGGCCGCGAAGGCGCGCGCGAGCTCGAGGGCCCGCTCCCGCGTGCGGTTGGCGATCACGAGCGCCGCCGGCGCGAGCGCGAGCAGGGGGCCGACGACGCCCCGCGCGGCGCCCCCGGCGCCGAGGAGGAGGATGCGCTTGCCGGCCAGGTCGAGGCCGAGGTTGGCCGTGAGATCGCGCACCAGGCCCGCCCCGTCGGTGTTGTCGCCCAGGATCGTGCCGCCGCGCGCCGCGAGCGTGTTCACCGCGCCGGCCTGTTCCGCCCGCGGCGTGAGCTCGCGCGCGAAGGCGAAGGCATCGACCTTGAAGGGCAGCGTCACGTTGGCGCCGAGACCGCCGCCGGCGAAGAACTCGCCGGCGGCGCGGGCGAAGTCGCCGGGCTCGACGAGGAGGCGCCCGTAGGAGAGCGCCTCGCCCGTGGCGCGGGCGAAGCGCGCGTGGATCTCGGGCGAGCGCGAATGCGCGACGGGGTTTCCGATGACGACGTAGCGATCCATGGTTCCGGGAAGGGGCCCGGCCGCGCGCGACGGGCGCGCCCGCGAAGGCCCCGGCCCCATGATAGCCGCCCGGGATCGGCGGCCGCGAATCCTCTTATATAGTGGGAAGGCCCGGAGGCGGTCCCGAAGCCCAATTGCACATTCTTGGTGCAGTAGTAAGCTCTACGCACCATGAAAGTGCAATCCGGCGCGCCCATCCGGTGCGAGCCATTGATAATCAATGGCTTGCCGGTGGAATGTCGTGGCACGCTTTCTGCTATCCCATGGGCTCCAAGCATTCGTCAACCCGATCCATTCCCCAATCTGGGGCGCAACCCTTCAATCAGGAGAAAGAGTCATGGCAGCGGCCGATGTCTTCAAGATGATCAAGGAAAACGAGGTCAAGTTCGTGGACCTGCGCTTCACCGACACGAAGGGCAAGGAGCAGCACGTTTCCGTGCCGGCCAAGGCCTTTGGCGAGGACAAGTTCACGGACGGCCATGCCTTCGACGGTTCCTCGATCGCGGGATGGAAGGGCATCGAGGCCTCCGACATGCTGCTCATGCCCGACCCCGACTCCGCGCGCATGGATCCCTTCATGGACGAGCCCACGCTCGCGCTTTCCTGCGACGTGCACGAGCCCTCGACGGGCAAGGGCTACGACCGCGACCCGCGCTCGCTCGCCAAGCGCGCCGAGGCCTACCTCAAGTCCACCGGCATCGGCGACGTGGCGTACTTCGGCCCCGAGCCCGAGTTCTTCATCTTCGACGCGGTCGAGTGGAAGGTCGACATGTCGGGCTCCTTCGTGAAGATCTTCTCCGAGGAGGCGCCCTGGTCGACCGACGAGAAGTTCGAGGGCGGCAACCTCGGCCACCGCCCGCCCGTCAAGGGCGGCTACTTCCCCGTCCCGCCCGTCGACTCCCTGCAGGACATCCGCTCGGCGATGTGCCTCGCGCTCGAGGAACAGGGCGTGGAAGTGGAGGTGCACCACCACGAGGTGGCCGCGCCCGGGCAGTGCGAGATCGGCACCAAGTTCAACTCCCTCGTGAAGCGCGCCGACTGGCTGCAGATCCTCAAGTACACCGTGTGGAACGTGGCGCGCTCCTACGGCAAGACGGCGACCTTCATGCCCAAGCCCGTCGTGGGCGACAACGGCTCGGGCATGCACGTGCACCAGTCGGTGTGGAAGGGCGGCCA
>CAZNWZ010000282.1:0-2722 GCA_964576455.1 uncultured Lysobacter sp. | reverse complement strand
AGGTTCCCGACGGCCACACGCGTTTCCTGACGACGCGCCAGATGCCGCCGAACGAGAAGGGATTCGTCGGCTACGAGACCATCTGGGAGCCGTTCCAGAAGGAAGCCGAGTACCAGACGCCTAAGAAGCCGTAGGCGTGATGCCACAGCCCGGACGAGCGGGGCCTGGAGGTTCCACATGAAAGTCAGCCAGTACATGACCCGGCCGGTCGTGACGGTCGGGCCGGATACCGAGTTCCACCGGGCATTCGACCTGATGCGCAGCCGGCGCATCCACCACTTGCCGGTCGTCGAGGGCGGTCGCGTGGTCGGCATGATCGCCGAGCGTGACGTGCTGCTCGCCGCCGCGAACTACGGATCGGCCGAGGTGCCCGTCGGCGAGATCATGCGGGGTGGCCCTCCGGTCTGCGTCCCGGCGAACGCCCAGCTGAAGGAGGCCGCCCGGCTTCTGGTGGCCCACCACATCGGCAGCCTCCCCGTCCTGGACGCCGGCAAGACCCTGGTCGGCATCATCACGGAGACCGACATATTCAAGATCGCCGCCGGGATGCTGAACGCCCGGCCGGAAAGGAAGAAGCCGGCGAAGAAAGCCGCAAGAAAGACCCCCGCGAGAGCCGGCAAGAAGGCGGTGAAGGCAACAGCCGTGCGCAAGCGCAAGACGGCGCGCAAGCCCGCCCGGAAGACGAGGGCGAAGGGGAGATAGCCGCATCGACCCGGTCGATCGGCGTCACGATCGAGCGCATGAGGAGGATTCGATTGTGGGTACGCTGACACCGAAGCTGCGCGCCATCGGCGTGCCGGTCAACGACTACTATGTCGAGGAGTTCGTCGACATCCCGAAGTTCCGCTACAACAAGATCCCGCTGCAGACGGTCACCAAGGACAAGGACGGATTCCGCCTGCGGCTGGACGAGAAGGATCACCCGGAATACTTCATCGCGAGGAAGGACGTCTCCCCCCCCAATTCGGGAGGCAACACGACGAACGTCTTCCTGAGCCTCGTGGCGCTCTATTCCGCGATGCAGGTCGACATCCAGTTCAAGATCATCCTTCCCGAGGACCGCGCGTCGATCGCCCAGCAGGAAATCGACGCCCACGTCTACAACGACGTGAACATCGTCCAGGTGCACACGCCCATCTGGGGCCCGCGCGAGTGCTACAACGGCAATGCGCACGGCCGGACGTACCTGCTCGTCTCGCCGCACCCGCCGATCGACACGCTGGATGCCGAGATCAAGACGAGGTTCAGGAGGGCGGACAACGTCCCGATCATCACGCCGGGATACCTGAACAGCTACCTGGGCCCGCAGATCATCGTGCCCACGGGCATCGGCTTCGACACGATCAAGCCGCGCGTCGGCAACAACGACGTCATCGTCTGCCTGAACGACGACGAATTGATCGAGAAGTTCGGCACGCAGATCTTCCCGGACGAGATGTCGAACGAGGTCCTGCTCAACATCACGGAGCGGTTCACCAAGAACCACAACCCGCACATGGACCCCAGCATGACCTTCGCGCTGGGCTTCTCGAACGGCGGGTCGCTGACGTGCTACCAGTACCAGAACAAGCAGTACCTGATTCACCTTCCCCTGGACGCGCAGGAGTCCACGAGGATCGCGGAGACGTTCGAGGACCCGCTGGTCGACGCCGCGTTCAACGGCAAGTACCAGGTCGGGCGCGGGGACGCGCGCATCGCCGGGCACCTGTTCTATCCCTACTTCGTGGATGTCCTGAACGACGGCCTCGCGGCCGCGTTCGCCGCCTCCGAGCTGGGCGCGGCCCTGTCGGCGCTCATGCACCATTCCAAGAAATCCAACATCACCACCTTCAACCCGGACGCGCTGAACAAGCTGGTCGTCCGGTGCATCGACAAGGTCGAGCGCAGGCAATCCCAGGGCGTGAACCTGACCTCCGCGAGTTAGCGGGCCTGCCTGACGGCCCGGGAGCCTGACCCGCGACGGGGCCGACCCTCTCGGCATCCCCGTTTTTATGCTTGAATAAGCCCCTCTGATAGGGGACAGGGCGATGGCGGATCGGCGGCTCCAGGTGTTCCACGCGGTCGCGAAGCACCTCTCTTTCACCAAGGCGGGGGAAGCCCTCTGCATGACCCAGCCGGCCGTGACCTTCCAGGTCCGCCAGCTGGAAGAGCACTTCAACACGCGGCTCTTCGACCGCACCCATGGCCGGATCTCCCTCACGCCCGCGGGGGCCGTCGCCTTCGCGCATGCCGAGAGGATCCTGGCGCTGACGGCGGAGCTCGAGTCGGCCCTGAGGGACATGGGCGGCCAGGTCGCAGGCCCCCTGCTCATCGGCGCGAGCACCACGATCGCGGACTTCCTGCTGCCGCAGATCCTCGGGGAATTCAAGGCGGCCCACCCGGGCGTGGCGCCGAGCCTCTTCGTGGGCAATACCGAGACGGTCCAGGAGCGCCTGCGCGAGCGGGCCCTGGACATCGGGTTCATCGAGGGCGATTCGTACCTGCCCGCGCTCGCGGGCGAGCGGCTGTGCAGCGACGAGCTGCAGGTCGTCTGCGCCCCCGGACACCCGCTGGCGAAGCGCCGGTCGGTGGCGGCCGGCGCCCTCGTCGAGCACGCCTATCTCTCGCGCGAGCAGGGCTCCGGCACGCGCGAGGTGATCGACCATTACCTGGAGCGGGCCGGGATCGAGCCCGGGGCGCTTCACGTGGTGATGGAGGCGAGCAGCCCGGAGGCCCTCAAGGG
>CAZNWZ010000281.1:0-2744 GCA_964576455.1 uncultured Lysobacter sp. | reverse complement strand
TGGGCATCTGCTGGCGGGACATGGGCCAGAGGCGGGTGCCGGAGCCTCCGGCGAGGATCACTGCGTGGACTCTTGTCATGGCGTGATTGTAAATGACCCTCACCCCCGGCCCGTGGCCCGAAGCAGGGGAACAGCCGCGGTCATCCCGGGACGGGCATGGCTCGTTGAACGGGAACCGCCTCGCTGGAGTCCCCGGAAATGGTCATTTATAATCCTGAAATGGACATTCCGATCACCGAGTTCAAGCACCGCTGCCTCGAGATCATCCGCGAGCTCGAGAAGTCGGGGCGCCCCGTCACCATCACCCGCCACGGAAAGACCGTCGCCCGCCTGGTCGCACCGGCGGTCGCGCTGCCGGGTGGCCCGCTGAAACCGTGGGAGAAGCTCCAGGCCGTGGGCGGGCGCCTGCTCGCCGAGCCGGGGGAGTCCGTGCTGCGCGACCAGGATTTCGACGCCTTGCGCTGATGGTCCTGCTCGATACCCACGCGTGGATCTGGTGGCTGACGGGGTCCGGGCGGCTTGCCCGGGAGGAGCGCATGGGCCTCTCGGAGGCGGCCGGCCTTCGGCAGCTGGCCATTTCCGCGATCAGCCTCTGGGAAGCGCACATGCTCCATGCCCGCGGGCGAATCGAGCTGCAGGTGCCCTTTCCGCAGTGGCTGGTCGAAGCCAGCGATCCGGAAGTCGTTCAGGTCGTTCCCCTGGATGCGGAAGTGATCCTGGCATTGGACGAGTTGCCGGGGACGTTTCACGGCGATCCGGCCGACCGCCTCATCGCCGCGACGGCACGGTGCCGGGGCATGACCCTGGCGACATGGGACAAGGCGCTGCGGCGGTCGAGGGCGATCGAGATCTGGCGGGTGTAGGCGCGGAGGGCAGGTACGTCGGGACGATTGCGGATGTTACCGGGGATGTGCTTAGATGGAGCCTGAATTGTTAACAAGATCAAAGAGATCGCACTTGGCGCGCACCGAATTACCCCGGCAGACGCAAGCCGGCGCCGGTCGCAGGGAAGCCGCATGAGCCTATCGGGCATCGCCCTCGCCGTCCTCGTGATGGCCATCGTCACGACCGTCGCCACGGTCGTGCTGGCGCGATTCGCCCCGTCGCTGGGCCTGCTGGACCATCCCGGCGGCCGGAAGGACCACCAGGGCTCGGTGCCCGTGGTCGGCGGCATCGCGCTCGTCGTCACCCTCCTGTGCGCCGTCTTCTTCCTGGACAAGATTCCGGTGCCGCCCGCCTTCCTCGCGGCCGCCGGGATCCTCGTGGTGGTCTCGGTCTGGGACGACTGGAAGGAGCTGCACCACATCCCGCGCTTCGCGGCGCAGATCGCGGCCGTGCTGGTGATGATCTACGGGGCGGGCGTCGAGCTGCGGTCGGTGGGCAACCTCCTCGGGTGGAAGCCGATCGGCCTGTCGATCTTCGTGGTGCCGATGACGGTGTTCGCGGTCGTGGGCGTGATCAACGCGGTCAACATGATCGACGGAATGGACGGGCTCGCCGGCTCGACCTCGTTGGTCTCCCTGGCGTGGTTCGGCGTGGCGGCCACCCTCGGCGGACTTCCCGCTCAGGCAGGGCTCGCGTGGATCCTGTTCGGCGGGGTGGCGGGGTTCCTCCTGCTCAACCTGCGCCTTCCGTGGCAGCCGCGCGCGCGGGTGTTCCTGGGCGACGCGGGCAGCACGCTGCTGGGCTTCGCGCTCGCCTGGCTCGCCATCGATCTCACGCAGGGGCCGGGGCGGACGATGCCGCCCATCGCGGCACTGTGGGTGGTGCTGCTGCCGCTGGCCGACACCGTCTCGCTGATGGCGCGGCGGCGCTCCCGCGGCCACAGTCCCTTCCGCCCGGACCGGGAGCACATCCACCACTTCCTGCTCGCCCACGGCTTCTCCGTGAGCGGCGCGCTGGGGGTGCTGGTGGCCGCGTCCGCGGTCTTCGGCGCGGTGGGCGTCCTCGGCTGGCGCCTCGGGGTGCCGGAGCCGGTGCTCTTCGGCGTGTTCTTCTTCTCGTTCTTCGCCTACCACTACGCGATGAAGCGGGCCTGGGCGCGGCTGCGTGAACGCGGCTTCCAGGGGCCCAGCACGTCGTCGGCCCGGGAAACCTGACCTTCCTCCTCTTGGGGACCTGCTCGCGAACACGTCCCCGAATCGCTTGCACATGCCTCGTCCTTCCCGCGGCCGTTTCGCCTACGCCCTGATCGCGCTCGTCACGCTCCTCGCCCTGGCGGCGGCGGCGTTCCTGCAGGCGGCATCGTTCCTCGAAGGGCCGGCCCGGGCGCCGGTCAAGGCGGACGCGGCCTTCGTGCTCGGGGGGGATAGCGGCGGGCGCGGGCTCATGGCGGCCGAGCTGCACCAGAAGGGACTCGCGCACACCTTCGTCCTCACGGGCGCGGAAGAGATGGAAAGCGAAGTGCTGCCCGCCTTCATGTACTGGCGGGCGGCGGTGCTGATCCGCGCGGGCGTGCCGGAAGGAGCGATCCTGCTCGACACGGCAAGCACCAACTCCATGGAGGAGGCCGCGTTCGGGCTGAGGCTCGCCCAGGCGCGGGGATGGAAGCGGGTGCTGGTCGTGAGCGACCCGCCTCACATGCGGCGGCTCGATCTCCTCTGGGGAAAGGCCTTCGAAGGCAGCGGCATCGAGATCGTCTTCGTGGCCTCGAAGCCCCGGTGGTGGAATCCGCAGCGGTGGTGGCGCAGCCGCATGTCCGCGCAGTTCGTCATCAGCGAGTACATCAAGCTCGCCTACACCCT
>CAZNWZ010000280.1:0-2757 GCA_964576455.1 uncultured Lysobacter sp. | reverse complement strand
CCCACCGCGGGGAAGGCGGCCTTGCGCCCGGACCAGAACCGCAGCCGCTCGGCCTCGTTGCGGGAGACCGCGAAGCCCGTGCTGCCTGCCTTGCGCATCACGTCCTCGATCTTGGCGATCTCCTCGGCCACCTCCTCGGGGGTGCCGTCGGACTCGCACAGGAGGATCGCCTCCGCCTCGAGGTCGTAGCCGGCGTGCACGTAGTCCTCGACGGCAGCCGTGGCGAGCCTGTCCATCATCTCGAGCCCCGCGGGGACGATGCCAGCGCCGATCACGGCGGCCACGGCCTCGCCGGCCGCCTCGACGTTCGTGAAGGAGGCCATGACCACCTGCGCGGTCTGCGGCTTCGGCAGCAGCTTCACCGTCACCTCGGTGATGAGCGCGAGCAGCCCTTCGGAGCCCGTCATCAGGGCGAGCAGGTCGTAGCCCGGCGCGTCGAGGGCGTCGCCGCCGAACTCCACGTCGTCGCCCTCGATGGTGAGGGCGCGCACCTTCTGGATGTTGTGGACCGTGAGGCCGTACTTGAGGCAGTGCACGCCGCCGGAGTTCTCGGCCACGTTGCCGCCGATGGAGCAGGCGATCTGGCTCGAGGGATCCGGCGCGTAGTACAGGCCCAGCGGCGCGGCCGCCTCGGTGATCTGCGCGTTCCTCACGCCGGGCTGGGCGCGCGCCGTGCGCGCCAGCGGGTCGATGGCGAGGATGCGGTTGAACTTGCCCAGCGACAGGAGAATGCCGTCGGCGAGCGGAAGCGCGCCCCCCGAGAGCCCCGTGCCGGAGCCGCGAGCGACCACGGGGGTTCCCGTCTCCCGCGCCACGCGAAGCACTTCGGCCGCCTCGGCGATCGTGCCCGGCAGGGCCGCGACCAGGGGCGTCTGGCGGTAGGCCGACAAGCCGTCGCACTCGTAGGGCAGGAGATCCTCCCGGGCCGTGAGCACCGCCTGGGCGGGCAGGCACGCCGCCAGCGCGGAGGACACCTGGGCCTGGCGCGCGGGCGTTGCGGCAGGGGAAGCGGGGGTGGTCATGACGGAGAGGGGAACCGTCCATAAGATAGCATGGTCCCAAGACGGCTCCCGCCGCGCCGGTAACCGCGCCTTGCCCCCCATGGACCCCCTCGCCTGGCACGTCCTCGCCGCCCTCCTGGTCATCGTCGGACTGGCCGGCACGGTGCTGCCGGTGCTGCCCGGCATCGCCTTCGTCTTCGGGGGGCTGCTGCTCGCCGCCTGGGCCGACGGGTTCGCGCGCGTGGGCGCGGTCACCGTCGCGATCCTCGGGCTCCTCACGGCGCTCGCGCTGGCGGCCGACTTTGCCGCCTCCGCCTTCGGCGCGAGGAAGCTGGGCGCGAGCCCCCGCGGCGTCCTCGGGGCGGCGATCGGCGCCGTCGTGGGGATCTTCTTCGGGCTCCCGGGGCTCGTGCTCGGCCCGTTCGTCGGCGCGGTGGCGGGGGAACTGTCCGCCCGCCGCGAGCTCCTTCACGCGGGACGCGCCGGGCTGGGATCCTGGCTGGGGCTGGTGCTGGGTTCGGCGGCCAAGCTCGCGCTGGCCTTCCTGATGGTCGGCGTGTTCGCGACCGCGTGGATGCTGGGGGGCTAGCGGTCTGCCACCCTCACCCCCGGCCCCTCTCGCCTACCCTCGCCCCGACTCTTTCGCCTACCCTCACCCCGGCTCTCACCATTGGGAAGCCCCGACAAGTCGGGGACCCCCGGGGAGAGGGAGGAGAAGGAGTCAGGACATCACGGCGAGCTGCTCGTTGGCGGCCTCGAGCCGCTCGACCAGCGTGTTGAGGAAGCGCTCGTCGAACAGCCGCCGGCAGCTGAGCGAGGCGGCCCGCAGGTCCTCGGCGCGGATCTTCACGATGATGCAGTCGGAGGTGGTGGTGACCGTGGCCGAGCGGTGCGGCGAGTCCTTGTGGGCGAGGTAGGCCATCTCGCCGAAGCAGTCCCCGGCCGAGAGCACGCTGAGGGTCTTCTTGCCGCGCGTCACGCGCACGTAGCCGCCGGCGAGGACGAAGAACGAGTCGCCGTGGTCGCCTTCCTTGATGAGGGCGGTGTTGGGCGGGAACTTCGCCCACTTCGAGATGCGCAGCACCTCCCAGAGCTCGTTCTCCGGGAACTCCTTGAAGAACGACAGCGTGCGGCAGAGGTTGAAGCGCTCCGTGTCGGACTGCTCGCGCTCGCCGGCGGCGTGCAGCTTCTTCCACACCTCCGCGAGCGCCTGCCCGAACTCCTCCCACGTCGCGTAGCGCCTGGCCGGGTCCTTGGCCATGGCCTTGCGCGTGATCTCGTCGAGATCCGGCAGCAGCCCCTGGCGATGCACGCCGGGCGCCTCGGGCTCCGTGTTCACGATCTGGTAGATGACGCTCATCGTGTTGGCGCCCGTGAACGGCAGGCGCCCCGCGAGGAGGTAGTACATGACCACGCCCAGCGCGTAGATGTCGGTCGACGCGGAGGCCTGCGCCGCGCCGGTGACGAGCTCCGGCGCCATGTAGGCCGGGGAGCCCACGTTGGTGATGACCGTGCGGTCGGAGACCTTGTTGATCGAGGCGCCGAAGTCGGCGATCTTGATGTCGGTGCCGTCGACGTGGAGGATGTTGCCCGGCTTGATGTCGCGGTGCGTGAGGCCCAGCTTGTTCGCGAAGGCGAGCGCGCGCACGCACTTGAAGATGATCTCGGCGACCTCCGCGGGATCGAGGAGCGTTCCGGGCTCGCAGAACTTCTCGAGGGTGCCGCCCTCGACGTACTCCATCACGATGTAGCTGAA
>CAZNWZ010000279.1:0-2758 GCA_964576455.1 uncultured Lysobacter sp. | reverse complement strand
GCCCGTCGCCCAGCTTCGGCGAGAACCCCCCGAACTGGTGGCCGGCGTAGGCCTGGGCGATGGGCTCGGCGCCCTCGGGCAGCGCGTTGCCCGAGAACACGGCGGCCCCCTCGGGGCCCTCGAGCGACGGGGCGTCGAGGCCCAGCTCCTCCGCCAGTGCGTGGTTCAGGAAGAGAAGCCGGGGCGCGGAGACGGTCGCGGGCTTCCAGGGCACGTAAAAACCCTGCAGGTCGCGGGCGTAGGAATTGTCGAAGGGGAAAGGGACGGCGGACACGGCCAGGCAGGTCGGGACGGCAGGGCCGATATTCTAGCCGGTCACTGGCGCCTCGCCGCGAAGCGCGCGAACCCGAGGCCGATCGGCACCATGCCCAGCGCGGCGATCGTGAGCGTCCAGTCGGTGCCGATGCCTTCCGCGAGCCTGCCCGCCAGGGCGACGCCGGTCGACTGTCCCAGGAAGAAGAGCCCGGCGAAGAGCGCCACGGCCGCGCCCCGCCGCGTGGGCGCCATCTGCGTGGCCTGGGTCTGCAGCGTGTTGTGCAGCATGTAGAAGCCCAGCCCCGCGCCAAAGCAGGTCACGGGCGCAGCTGCCAGCCACGGCGCCCAGGCGATGCCGAGCACGGAGAGCGCGATGACCCCGGTGCCCAGGGCGCACAGGCGCGCCTCGCCCAGCACGGGCACGACGCGGCGCGCGAAGAAGGCGAACACGACGCCGCCCGCGCTCACGGCGAAGAACATCGCGCCGGCCACGGGGGTCGAGGCGCCGCGCGCCTGGATCAGGTGGGTGGCCACGAAGGCGAGCCCGCCCAGCAGCACGAGCCCCTCGAAAAAGACGGTGGCCACGACCCGCGTCACGCCCGGCGTCCGGAGCACTTCGACGAGGTTCGCGACCAGGTGGCCGCCGGCCCCGTGCGTGCCGGGCGGTTGCCGCCACGCCGTGCGGCCGATTACCGCGCCCACGACGAGGAACCATGTCGCCAGCAATACGAAGGGCCACTGCCACCAGCCGCCCTGCGCGGCGAATCCCCCGAGGGCGGCGCCGGCCGAGAGCCCGATGATCTGCCCGAGGAGAAACCGCGCCAGCACGCCCTGCCGCGTCTCGTAGGGCGTGGTGTCGCCCACCCACGCCATCGACAGGGGGATGATCGCCGCGCAGCTCGCCCCGGTGGCCGCGCGCGCGAGGAGGAGCGTCTCGTAGGAGGGCGCCAGCGCGCAGGCGAGGCTCGAGACCGCCGATGCGCCGCAGGAGGCGGCGATGACGCGGAGCTTGCCGTGCCGGTCGCCCAGCGGCCCCATCACGAGCTGGAGCAGCCCGTACAGGATCGCGAACGCCGTGACCGTGTTCGAGGCCGAGGCGAGGCCCACGCCGTACTCGCCCGCGAGGCGCACGAGCAGGGCGTCCATCACCCGCATCGAGGCGGCGCTCGCGAAGGCGGCGAGGGAGAGGAGGACGATCGTCCGGTTGGGGGAGTGCGGCGAAGGCATGAGGGGGCGCTTTGAGCCGCCATCATAGCGGCCCGAGCGCGCCCCCCTGCTACGCCGGCGCGCTCGCCAGGGGTGCCCGGGGCCGCGCGAGCGGCAAGCCCGGCGTGTCGAGCTTCGCCCGCAGGATGGAGCCGGAGACGGACTCGGTGAAGTACGCGGTGCGCCTGTCCGGCCCGCCGAACGCGAGATTGGTGAGGGAGGTTCCCGCGACGCTCCGCAGGACTTCGACGGGCTGAGCCATGGCGTCGAGGACCCACGCGACGCCGAGGCCGGGATTGGCGACGACGAGCTTCCCCGCCTCGTCGACGGCGAGGCCATCGGGGCCGCTCGGCCCGTGCGAGGTGAAGAACTGCCCGACCTTGGCCACGCCGCCGTCCGCCATCAGGGGAACGCGCCAGACGCTGTTGCTGCGCGTCGCGGCCACGAAGAGGACCTTCTCGTCCGGCGAGAGCGCGACGCCATTGGGGCTGGGCACGTTCGCGAGCAGCCGGTCGAGCCGCCCGTCCGGGTGAAGGCGGTACACGCGGCCGGTGGGATCGTGCAGTCCCGTCTGTCCCTGGTCGGTGAAGTACAGCGCCCCGCGCGAATCGAAGACGAGGTCGTTCAGGCCCTTGAAGCGTTCTCCGTTGCGGCGCCCGAGAAGCTCGCGCACCGTGCCGCGCGTCAGGTCGAGGAGCATGAGGCCGTTGCGGTAGTCCGCGATCACGGCTTCCGAGTCGGACACGAACTTCATGCCGTTGGGCTCGCCGTCGTACTGCACGACGAGCGTCCATTCCCCGGCCGGGTCGATGCGGAAGATCCGCCCGAACGGGATGTCGGCGACGAAGAGGTTGCCCTCGGAATCGAACGCGGGGGCTTCCAGGAAGGAATCGATCGCCGCGCCGGCGCGGTTCGCGCGGGACCAGTCCGTGACGGCCGCGTGCCGGAAGCGGTCCGGCAGGCGCGTGAAGACCTCGGTGTCGCGGACCCGCGGCGGCTGCAGCGTGAACATCGGTCCCGCTTCTCCCCTACTGGCGCTCGACCTTGGCCTTTTCCGCCACCGGCGCCCACATCTTCGTGGTGTCGGCCACGGTCTTCGCGAACGCCTCGGGTTTCGTTCCGCCGGGGAACCCCCCCTGCGATTCCGCGAACGCGACCATGTCCGGGCTCGCCACGGCCTTGGCCACCTCGGCCTGGATCTTCGCGATCACCTCGGCCGGCGTGCCCTTGGGCGCCCAGAAGCCGTTGAAGTTGAGGATTCCGTAGCCGGGCAGGCCGGCTTGCGCGAAGGTCGGCG
>CAZNWZ010000278.1:0-2767 GCA_964576455.1 uncultured Lysobacter sp. | reverse complement strand
GGTTGGCGATCTGGTTGCCGGCGTCGTTGTAGTAGAACTCGCGCAGCACCTTCCACCCCTGCCACTCGAGAAGCGAGGAGATCGCGTCCCCGAGCGCGGCCTGGCGGCCGTGGCCCACGTGCAGCGGCCCCGTGGGGTTGGCGGAGACGAACTCCACCATGATTCGCCGGCCCTCGCCCGAGCGGCCGCGTCCGTAGGCGCCGCCCGCGGCGCGGATCGCCTCAACCACGCCGAAGCGCGAGGTCTTCGACAACGTGAAGTTGATGAACCCCGGGCCGGCGATCTCGGTCTTCGCGATCTCGGGGGCGCCCCCCAGCGCGGCGACGATCGCCTGGGCGGCGTCGCGGGGCTTGCGCCCGACGCGCTTGGCGAGCTGCAGCGCCACGTTGGTCGCGAAATCGCCGTGGTCCGCGTTCTTGGGGCGGTCCAGGTCGACGGCGACCTCGCCCGCGTCGGGGAAGGCCTGGCGCACGGCCTGGAGGACGAGGTCGGCGAGGCGGGCTTTGGGGTCGGCTGCGGTCACGGGGCGTCTGCTCGCGAAAACCCACTATTATACGGGCGCACCTTCCCCCTGACCCGCCCTTCCCCCGTGGCCTTCCCCCTCCTCCGCTGGATCTCGCGCTGGCGCGAATCGGCCGACCCGCACGTGGGGCTGGACTCGATCCTCGCGGCCGCGAACCCGGCCGCGGGCGCCGAGGACCGGCTGGCGTGGCTGCGCGACGTGTCGGCCTGGCTTCGCGCGGGGCTCGGCGACAATCCCGAGGCCAGGACGGCCTCGCCGCAGACCGTGCGCCTGCGGCACCTGCTCGCCCTGCTTGAGCGGCAGCCGGAGCGGCGGGCCGCCTTCGCGGCGACGCTGCGCGCGGCGCTGGGCCACCGCGACGCCTTCGACCTGCTCATCGAGACGGGCATGCCGCGCGAGGCGGGCTTCATCGGCGAGTTCACGAACCGCGTGCTGGCCAAGCTCCTGCCGGAGCCGCCGCCATCGGACCTCGCCAGCCTCTTCGTCCAGGTCTTCCCGGAGCGCGAGGACGCCGAGCGGGTGGCGGGCGTGGCCGCGGAGAACTGGCGCGGGATCCTCGCGCTGCTGGACCACGGCGAGGGGGCGGCGGAGTTCCGCGCGGCGCTCGCGAAGGCATCGGCGCGGGCCATCGCGAGCCTCGCGGTCCAGGTCTGCGCGGCCACGATGCCCTCGGTGGTGCGCCGGCGGATGCAGCGGGACGAGCAGAAGGCGCTCGCCGCGTGGCGCCTACCCATCGCGGCCACGGAGTTCGTCGATGCCGTCGCCTCGGGCGACGCGGACCGGCGCGCGCAGCGGGCGCAGGCGCTCTCCGCCCTCATCGGCCAGTCGCTCATCGAGGTGGACCAGGCCTACGCGCACCTCGACGACCAGGGCGTGAGCATCGCGGTCGTCTACCAGCTCGAGCGCATCCGCGCGCAGCTGCAGCGCGCCGGCGAGCTCACGGAGCTCCTGGCCGAGCCAGGGCACCTCCCGCAGGTGCTGCCGCACTTCATCGCGAGCCTCGTGCGGGATGTCCACGACCACCGCAGCGCGTTCGCGCTCCTGCGCCAGAACTTCGAGCTCGCCGCCCGCAAGGTCGTCGAGCGCAGCGCCGAGACCGGCGAGCACTACATCACCCGCGACCGCGCCGAGTACCGGGACATGGTCCGGCGCGCGAGCGGCGGCGGGGCGGTGCTGGCGGTCACCACCTACGTGAAGTTCGCGTTCGCCTCGCTGCACTGGCCGCCCTTCTTCGACGGCCTGCTCGCGTCCCTCAACTACGCCGCGAGCTTCGTGCTCATCCAGTTCGCGGGCTTCACCGTCGCCACCAAGCAGCCGGCCATGACGGCGCCGGCGCTGGCCGCGCGCATGCGCAACCTCGACGACAAGGCGAAGATGGACGCGTTCGTGGACGAGGTGGCGAACCTGGTGCGCTCGCAGTCCGCGAGCATCTTCGGCAACGTCTTCGTCGTCTTTCCCGTCGCCTACCTGCTGGGGATGGCGCTCATGGCCACGCACGAGATCCCGGTCGATGCGGCCAAGGCCGCGAAGACGGTGGATTCGCTCTCGCTCCTGGGGCCGTCGGCTATCTTCGCGGCCTTCACGGGAGGGCTGCTGTGGTTCTCCAGCGTGCTGGCCGGCTGGGTGGACAACTGGTTCCACTACCGGCGGCTCGGGCCGGCCATCGCCTCGCACCGCCGCCTCGCCTACGCGTTCGGCCCGTCGGCCATGCGGCGCGTGGCCGGGTTCCTGGACCGGGAGATCGCGGGCCTCACCGCCAACATCTCCCTCGGGTTCCTGCTCGGCTCGCTGCCGGTGGTGTTCGCCTTCTACGGGCTCCCGGTGGAGGTGCGCCACGTGACGCTCTCCTCCGGCCAGCTCGCGGCGGCGGTCGTCGTCCTGGGCTGGGGAATCGCGGCGACCGCGTCCTTCTGGCTCGCGGTGGCGGGGATCGCCCTCATCGGCGCGCTCAACGTCGGCGTGAGTTTCGCCCTCGCGCTGCAGGTAGCCATCCGCGCGCGCCGCATCGAGGGGCTTCGCCGCCGCGCCGTGTACGGCGCGATCCTGCGGCGCATGCTGCGGGAGCCCGCTTCCTTCCTGTTTCCGAAGTCGGCGAGGGAGGATGCGCCGGGTTGAGGAAATGGGGTCAGGTTACTTTGCACAAGAAATGTGCAAAGTAACCTGACCCCATTTCTTCCTACGCCTCCTGGGGATCGACGTCGAGGGACCAGCGCACGCGCCGGTCGTCCTTCTCCAGGAGCGCCT
>CAZNWZ010000277.1:0-2793 GCA_964576455.1 uncultured Lysobacter sp. | reverse complement strand
GATGGGGCTCGCGCTGAACGAGGTGAACCGCGAGGAGCGCGCGATCGAGTTCTACGACGTGCTCTCCACCTTCGACTTCATGTCGTCCACGCCCACGCTCTTCAACTCCGGCTCGCTGCGCTCCCAGCTCTCGTCGTGCTACCTCACCACGGTGGCCGACGACCTCGACGGCATCTACGAGGCCATCAAGGAGAACGCGCTGCTGTCGAAGTTCGCGGGCGGCCTGGGCAACGACTGGACTCCCGTGCGCGCGCTCGGCGCCTACATCAAGGGCACCAACGGCAAGAGCCAGGGCGTCATCCCGTTCCTGAAGGTCGTGAACGACACGGCGGTGGCGGTCAACCAGGGCGGGCGCCGAAAGGGGGCCGTGTGCTGCTACCTCGAGACCTGGCACCTCGACATCGAGGAATTCCTCGAGCTGCGCAAGAACACCGGCGACGACCGCCGCCGCACGCACGACATGAACACGGCCAACTGGGTCCCGGACCTCTTCATGAAGCGCGTGATGGAGGGCGGCGAGTGGACGCTCTTCTCGCCCTCGGACTGCCCGGACCTGCACGACAAGTTCGGCAGGGCCTTCGAGGAGGCCTACACGCGCTACGAGGAGAAGGCCGCGCGCGGCGAGCTCAAGCTCTTCCGCAAGATCCCGGCCCTCACGCTCTGGCGCAAGATGCTCTCGATGCTGTTCGAGACGGGGCATCCGTGGATCACCTTCAAGGATCCGTGCAACCTGAGGAGCCCGCAGCAGCACGTGGGCGTGGTGCACTCGTCCAACTTGTGCTGCATGACGGCGGACCAGCGAGTGGTGACGGATCGCGGTCTAATCACCGTGGGCGAGCTCTACCGCCTAGGCGGGCGCAACAAGGTGGTCGGCCTCGACGGCGTCTACGAGGCCTCCGAGATGCTCCTGCCCCGGCCGAACGCCCCGATCGTGAGGATCGAGACGGACGAAGGTTATTCGCACAAGGTCACGCCCGACCACAAGGTATGGGTGAAGGATCGCGGATGGGTGGAGGCGCAGCACCTCGTTCCGGGCGACAAGCTGCTCATCCAGCAGGTCGAGGGCCTCTGGGGCGCGCAGCACGACCCCCGGCTCGCCTACGTGATGGGGCTGATCGCCGGAGACGGGACGTTCGGGCGCCGCAACGTCTTCATCGACCTGTGGGAGCAGGACTTCGGCCTTATCGAGGAAACGACGCACGCCGTGCACGCGCTTCTCGAAGGCAACACCGTGCTCAGGACGACGTCGGTCAACACGCCGGTGTTCCGGATCGATCCCAAGACGCGCAAGGCGCGCCTCGCCTCAGCACCGTTGAAGAGGCTTCTCGAGGAGCACGGGTTCACGCCCGAAACCAAGACGTGCGTGCCGGAGCTGGTCTGGCGCGGCAGCCGCGAGACCGCGGAGGCGTACCTGCGCGGCCTCTACCAGGCCGACGGCACGGTGTCCAGCAGCGGCGATGTCACGACGATGTCGCTGGCTTCCGTGGACGAGCAGCTCATCCGCGACCTGCAGATCCTCTGGGCGAACCTCGGCGTGAAGTCGTCCATCAACCTGATGCGCGGGCATGAGCAGCACGAGATGCCCGATGGGCGCGGGGGCCGGAAGACCTACTGGTCGAAGCCGCTGTATCGCCTGCTGATCACCTCCATTCGCGGGTGCCGCATCGCGGAGAAGGTGACAGGCCTTGCCGCGAGCCGCGGTTCCGACGCGGCGCGGCAGTTCCTGAAGAACCTCGAGAAGTCGGGCTACGAGCAGAAGCTTCACTGCACCTTCAAGTCGCTTACGCCTCTTCCCAACGAGGACGCATATTGCCTGGCGGTCGACTCGGAGACGCATGCATGGACCGTGAACGGGATGATCACCAAGAACACGGAGATCACCCTGAACACGAACGGCTCCGAGATCGCCGTGTGCAACCTCGGCAGCGTGAACCTCGTCGCCCACCTGAAGGACGACGGGCAGGGCGGCAAGACGATCGACCACGAGAAGCTCAAGCGCACCATCCGCACCGCGATGCGCATGCTCGACAACGTGATCGACATCAACTACTACGCGGTGAAGAAGGCGCGCGACTCCAACTACCGCCACCGCCCCGTGGGCCTGGGGATCATGGGCTTCCAGGACGCGCTGCAGGAGCTGCGCGTGCCCTACGCCTCGGATGCGGCCATCGAATTCGCCGACCGCTCCATGGAGGCGGTGTGCTACTACGCCTACTGGGCCTCCACCGAGCTCGCCGAGGAGCGCGGCCGGTACTCCTCGTACGCCGGGTCGCTGTGGGACAAGGGGATCCTGCCGCAGGACACGCTCAAGCTCCTCCTCGAGCAGCGCGGGGGCTACGTGGAGGTGGACGCCTCCGAGTCGATGGACTGGGCTGGCCTGCGCGCGCGCATCGCGAAGCACGGCATGCGCAATTCCAACTGCGTGGCCATCGCGCCGACCGCGACCATCTCCAACATCATCGGCGTGTCGGCCTCCATCGAGCCCAACTACCAGAACCTCTACGTGAAGTCGAACCTCTCGGGCGAGTTCACGGTGGTGAACGAGCACCTGGTGCGGGACCTGAAGAAGCTCGGCCTGTGGGACACCGTCATGGTCGCCGACCTCAAGCACTTCGACGGCTCCATCGGCAAGATCGACCGCATCCCGCAGGAGCTGCGCAGCCTCTACGCCACCGCCTTCGAGGTGGAGACGAAGTGGGTCGTGGAAGCGGCCGCGCGCCGGCAGAAGTGGATCGACCAGGCGCAGTCGCTCAACATCTACATGGCCGGCGCCTCCGGCAAGAAGCTCGACGA
>CAZNWZ010000276.1:0-2812 GCA_964576455.1 uncultured Lysobacter sp. | reverse complement strand
CCTACTGGCCGCGCCACGCGGCGAAGGCGCTGGGCGAGCCGATGCCCTGGCCCGATCAATACAAGCGCTGCGAAAGCGGCCCGCTGGGCCGCTGACCGAGGAGGATGCCATGATCGATCTCTACTACTGGACCACGCCCAACGGCCACAAGGTCACGATGTTCCTCGAGGAGGCGAAGCTCCCCTACCGCCTGCACGGGATCAACATCTCCAAGGGCGAGCAGTTCGCGCCGGACTTCCTGCAGGTCTCGCCCAACAACAAGATCCCGGCCATCGTCGACCACGCGCCCGCCGACGGCGGCATGTCGATCAGCGTCTTCGAGTCGGGGGCGATCCTGCTCTACCTCGCCGGCAAGACCGGGAAGTTCATCCCGAAGACCCTTCGCGGCCAGGTCGTGGCGCTCGAGTGGCTCATGTGGCAGATGGGGGGGCTCGGCCCCATGCTGGGCCAGAACCACCACTTCCGGCACTACGCGCCCGAGCCGATCCCCTACGCGATCGACCGCTACACGAAGGAGACGAACCGCCTCTACGGCGTGCTCGACAAGCGCCTGGCGGGCCGCGACTTCATCGTCGGCAAGGAGTACACGATCGCCGACATGGCCGCCTACCCCTGGATCATCCCGGAGCGGCAGGGGCAGGACCTCGCGCAGTTCCCGAACCTCGCGCGCTGGCACGCCGCCATCCGCGCGCGCCCGGCCACGCAGCGCGCCTACGCGCGGGCGAAGGAGATCAATCCCGCGCCCCGCGGCCCGGTGACCGAGCAGGAGCGCAGGATCCTGTACGGTCAGGACCGCAGCGTCGTCAAGTAGGCGGCGCCCGGCGCGGGCGCCGGAAGGCGCTACTTCTTCTCTTCCTGCGCCTTCTTCGCCGCTTCCTGGTCCTCCACGAACTTCTTCATCACGGCGTTGTGGTCGCGCACCGCGGCGTTGCCGGCCTCGGTGTGGGCCTTGGCGGCGGCGTTGCGCTCGCCGACGTAGGCCTTCACGCAGTCCTGGTACTTCTTGACGAGGGCCTTGAGGTTGTCCAGGTCCTTCTCGCTCTTGATCTTGTCGATTCCCGGGTACACGGGCTTGGGCTCGCAGGCGGGCTGCGGGATCTCCGGGGCGGCCGGTGCGGGCGCCTGCGCGAAGGCGGCGAGCGAGCCCAGGGCGAGTCCGGTGGCGAGCAGGATGCGTTTCATGGCGGGGTTCCTCGGTTGGAAATTCGGGCGGATTCTAGCGGGGTTCTCGCGGCGCCGCAGGCGGCACCGTGTAGTTGAGCGCGAGCCGGCCCCCGTCGGGGTAGAGGGCCTGGCCCGTCAGGTAGGAGGCGTCGTCGCTCGCGAGGAAGAGCGCCGTCCTCGCCACCTCGGAAGGCTCGCCGAGGCGCCCCAGCGGCGTTCGCGAAAGGATCTTCGCCTCCGCCGCGGCGTTGCCCAGCACCGCCTCGCGCGCGAGATCGGTGAGGATGGTCCCGGGACCCACGGCGTTCACGCGGATGCCGTGCGGCGCGAGGGCGAGCGCCATCACCTTGGTGAGCTGGTTGATGCCGCCCTTGGAGACGACGTAGGGCACCTGGTCGGGGATGGCGAGCACCGCGTTCACGCTCGACATGTTGACGATGGCCCCTCCCCCGCCCTGCCGCACCATCTGGCGCGCGGCCGCCTGGCCCGCGAGGAAGATGCCCTTCAGGTTCACGGCGATGACGCGGTCGAAGTCGGCCTCCTCGAGGTCGAGGAAATCCGCGGCGTGCACGATGCCGGCGTTGGCCACGAGGATGTCGAGGCGGCCGAAGTGCGAGACGGCGGCGGCGACGGCGGACTCGACCTCGGCCTTGCGCGAGACGTCGCAGGCGGCGAACTGCGCCTGCAGCCCCTCGCCGCGCAGCCGCCCGGCCTGGGCCATGCCGCTCTCGCGCGCGATGTCGGCCAGCAGCACCCTGGCGCCCTCGCGCGCGAACAGCTCGGCACAGGCGAGCCCGATGCCGCGCGCGGCGCCCGTGACGAGCGCCACGCGGCCGGCGAGCCTCATGGCTTCTTCGCCGGCGGCGGCTCGGTGGGCGTGAGCTGGAGCATCTCCGGCGCCGAGAGAGCCCGCCCCGACTCCACGGCCGACAGGATCTCGCCGCAGACCTTGTCCTGCCCCTTCGGGCAGCTGTTCTTCGCGAGGTCGCGGATCTCGGCCGAGTCCTGGTTGGGCAGGTCGGTGCTGGAGAGCTTGCGCTCGAGCCACTTCTTGAAGGCCGCGTCCTTCGCGAGGATGGGCCCCGCGTCGCCGACCTTCGGCCAGCCGCCGATCACCACGCGCAGCACCGCCTCGGTGACGATCTCGGCGGTGGGGCCCTTGTCGCAGTGGCCGTAGTCCGCCACCGCCCTCTGCAGCGCGGACCACGAGGTCACCGCGTCGAAGGCCTTGCCGGCGTCGTTGCAGGGTTTGTCGGAAGCGGCCGCGGGTGCGGCGGCCGCCAGGAGCACTGCCGCGGCGCTAAGCCGCCATGCCCGGTCTCTGGGACGCATCGCCTTGCGAGAGCCTTTCACGGATGGAACGCGCGATGCCGGCGGCATCGAGGCCGCAGTCGGCCAGCAGCTGCGCCGGATCGCCGTGCTCGACGAAGTGGTCGGGAAGGCCCAGCTGCAGCACCGGCACCTCGACGCCCTGGGCCGCGAGCGACTCGAGGACCGCCGATCCCGCGCCGCCCTCGAGGACGTTCTCCTCGACGGTGACGACCAGATCGTGCGTGGTGGCGAGCCGAAGGACGAGCGCGTCGTCAAGCGGCTTCACGAAACGCATGTTGGCGACGGTGGCCCCGAGCTCCGCGCCGGCGTCCAGCGC
>CAZNWZ010000275.1:0-2876 GCA_964576455.1 uncultured Lysobacter sp. | reverse complement strand
ATCGGCTTCTCCGGCAGCCCCTTCACGCTCGCCTGCTACATGATCGAGGGCGGCGGCAGCGACGACTTCCGCCTCGTGAAGTCGATGCTCTATTCGCGCCCGGACCTGCTGCACGCGATCCTGGAACGGAACGCGCAGAGCGTGACGGCCTACCTCAACGCGCAGGTCGCCGCCGGCGCGCAGGCGGTGATGGTCTTCGACACCTGGGGCGGCGCGCTCTCGGACGCGGCCTACCGCGAGTTCTCGCTCGCCTACGCGAGGAAGGTCTTCGCGGGCGTGACGCGCAGCGCCGAGGGCCGGACCGTGCCGCGCATCTTCTTCACCAAGGGCGGCGGGCTCTGGCTGGAGGCCATGGCCGACTGCGGGGCCGACGCCCTGGGGCTGGACTGGACCATCGACATCGGCGCCGCGCGCCGCCGCGTGGGCGACCGGATGGCGCTGCAGGGCAACATGGACCCGAACGCGCTCTTCGCGCCGCCCGAGGCCATCGAGCGCGAGGCGAAGCGCATCCTGGAGAGCTTCGGGCGCGGCCCGGGGCACGTCTTCAACCTCGGGCACGGCGTCTCGCAGTTCACGCCGCCGGAGCACGTCGGGGCGCTCGTCGAGGCGGTGCACCGGCATTCCCTCGGGGCCTCCAAGGCGTGAGCGGTGTCAAGCGGAAAATTTTCGCGGAAGTGATTGCCTATTCACATCTTGCGTGTTCTAGGGGCGCCGGACCGCATTGCGCGCCACAATCGCGGCACCCGTTGAATATCGAATTGAATCAACGTGTTATTGGAACATTCTCGCCGGCAAGGTGAAGAATGACTCGCCAGGGGGCTCCGGGCCGTCCCACCCGGGACGAGGAATTCACAGAGTTATCCACAGGGTTCGCCGCCCCCTGAGCGGGGGGTCCGCGCCGCCATGAAGATCGCCCGCGTCGCCCTCGACGTTCCCCTCGACCAGGCCTTCGATTTCCAGGTGCCGGAGGGGCTGGATCCCGCGCGCGGAAGCCTCGTCGTGGTGCCCTTCGGGCGCTCGTCGAAGGTGGGCGTGGTCATCGCCCGGCCCGGGCGAACGGACGTGCCGGCGGACCGCCTGCGCGAGATCGCCCGCGTGGTGGAGGACGTCGCGCCGCTCGCCGAGCGGGATTTCGAGCTGCTCGGGTTCTGCGCCGCGTACTACCTGCGCCCCCTGGGGGAGACGCTGCACGCGAGCCTGCCGCCGCGGCTTCGCCAGGCGCGGCGGCGGGCGCTCAAGGCACCGGCGGCGGTGCCCGTGCCGCCCGGCCCCTTCGCCTCGCCCGTCGAGGCCACGCCGGACCAGGCCGCCGCCGTCGCGAGGGCGGGCGAGGGCTTCGGGCGCTTCCACCCGGTGCTGCTCGCCGGCGTCACCGGCAGCGGCAAGACCGAGGTGTACCTGCGCCTCATCGCGCAGGCCCTCGGGCGCGGCCTGCAGGCCCTGTACCTCGTCCCGGAAATCGGCCTCACCCCCCAGCTGGAAGAGCGCGTGCGCGGCCGCTTTCCGGGCGTGCCCATCGTCGCCGCCCACAGCCACCTGGGCGAGGGCGAGCGGGCGCAGGCCTGGCTCGCGGCGCAGTCGGGCCGCGCCCGGATCGTCCTGGGCACGCGCCTCGCCGCGCTCTCGCCCATGCCGGAGCTCGGGCTCATCGTGGTGGACGAGGAGCACGACCCGTCCTACAAGCAGCACGAGGGGCTGCGCTACTCCGCGCGCGACGTGGCGGTGCGCCGCGCGCAGATGGCGGGGATTCCCGTCGTGCTGGGCTCGGCCACGCCCTCGCTCGAGTCGTGGGCGAACGCGAAGCAGGGCCGCTACGCGCTCGTGGAGCTCCGGGAGCGCGCGCTCGCCGGGGCGCGGCTGCCCGCCGTGCGCATGGTGGACACCCGGGCCGACAAGCCGGTGGACGGCGTTTCCGACGCGCTGCTGCGCGCCCTGAAGGCGCGCGTGGCGCGCGCCGAGCAGAGCCTCGTGTTCCTCAACCGCCGGGGATTCTCGCCCGTGCTCTTCTGCCGCTCGTGCGCGTGGCACTCGGCCTGCGCGCGGTGCAGCGCCAACCTCGTGCTGCACCTGAAGGCGGGCGAGCTGCGCTGCCACCACTGCGGCCACCGCGAGCGCGTGCCCGCGCGCTGCCCCGGCTGCGGCAGCCCGGACCTGGCTCCCGTGGGCCAGGGAACGCAACGCATCGAGGAGACGCTCGCGCAGGCGCTGCGCGGGGCGCGCATCGCGCGCGTGGACCGCGACTCGACGGCGCGGAAGGGCGCGCTCGCCGATGTCCTGGGCCAGGTGCGCGACGAGAAGATCGACGTGCTCGTGGGCACGCAGATGCTCGCGAAGGGCCACGACTACCCGCGACTCACGCTCGTGGGCGTCGTGGACAGCGATTGCGCGCTCTACAGCGTGGACTTCCGCGCCGCCGAGCGCCTCTTCGCGCTGCTCACGCAGGTGGCGGGGCGGGCAGGACGGGCGGAGCAGCGCGGCGAGGTGCTGATCCAGACCGACTTCCCCACGCACCCGCTCTACGCCGCGGTGGCGGCGCACGACTACGCGGCCTTCGCCGACGCCGCGCTGGAGGAGCGGCGCCTGGCGCGCTTCCCCCCGTTCGCCTTCCTCGCCCTGCTGCGCGCCGAGTCGAAGCACGCCGGCGAGGCGGCTGCGTTCCTGCGCTCGGCCGCGCGGATCGCGCGGTCGCTGGCCGGCAAGGTGGAGGTCTTCGACCCGGTCCCGGCGCCCCTCGAGCGCAAGGCCGGCTTCGACCGGGCGCAGCTCCTGGTGCGCGCTTCCTCGCGCGCGGCACTGCAACCCTTCCTGCGCCGCTGGCGCGAGGCGCTCCTGGAGAAGGACGACCGGCGCGTGCGCTGGTCCCTCGACGTCGATCC
>CAZNWZ010000274.1:0-2886 GCA_964576455.1 uncultured Lysobacter sp. | reverse complement strand
GGCCTGGGCGAACTGGTAGGCGAAGACGTTCGCGTACTTCCCGACGAGCGTGGCCAGCAGGCGCCTGGCCTCCTCGTGCCGGCCCTGGCTCCAGCGCACGTAGACCTGCAGGAGGTCGTGGTAGTCCTCCTCGGCGATGGACTCCGCCATCGCGGCCGCCTCGTCCAGCCGCCCCTGGGTCAGCTGGATCCACGCGATCCAGCCGCGCGCCGCGGTCGATTGCGGATTGAGCTCGAGGACCTTCGCGAACGCCGCCTCGGCCTCGCGCGTGCGGCCCATGTAGAGCAGGGTCCGCGCCCGCATCAGGTAGCCGGCGTTGTTCAGCGGATCGAGGTCCACGGCCCTTTGCGAAAGCCGCAGCGCCTCCTCGAAGTCGCCGCAGACCAGCCGGTTCAGCGCGACCGAGCGCGAGACCTCGGCATCGCCCGGCGCCAGTTCCAGCGCCCTGCGGAAGGAGCGCTCGCTCGCCGCCCGGTCCCACGTGACCGACCCGAGGATGAAGGCCGTGGCGAGGTGCGCCTCCGCCAGGTCCGGCTCGAGGGCCAGCGCGCGATCCGCCGCCTCCCGGGCCTCGGCGAAGCCCTTCAGGTAGTCGTCGGCGGCCTGGTGCACGCCGCCCATCGCCGCCCGCCAGAAGAGCGCCAGGGAGAGATCGGCCCAGGCGGCGGCGTACTCGCCGTCGATGGCGAGCGCGCGCCGGAAGTACGCGATGGACATCTCGCGATCCCCGCGGTTGCCGCGCTGGTACAGGTGGCGCCCCTGCAGGCGCAGCTGGTGCGCCTCGGCGTCCACGGTCCGGCCCTTGGTGGCGGCCGTGACCGCCGCGCTCGCCCCCCCGGCCGTCGCCATCAGGCTCGCCTGCAGCTCCTTCACCACGGCCTGCGCGATGTCGTCCTGCACGGCGAAGATGTCGTCGAGCTCCCGGTCGTAGGTCTCCGACCAGAGGTGGTAGCCGTCGGCCGCGTTGATGAGCTGCGCGGTCACCCGCACGCGCTTGCCCGCCTTGCGCACGCTGCCCTCGAGCACGGTCGCGACGTTGAGCTTCGCGGCGATGGCCTGGATGTCGGCGTCCTTGCCCTTGAAGCTGAAGGAGGAGGTGCGGGCGGCCACGCGCAGGCCGCGGATCTTGGCGATGACGTTGAGCAGCTCCTCGGCGAGGCCGTCGGCGAAGTACTCGTTTTCCTCGTCCCGGCTCAGGTTCACGAAGGGCAGCACGGCGATCGAGCGCGCGTCGGCCGCCGCGGGGCGATGAGCCGCGGGGGCCGCGGCGGACGGGGCGGGGCCGGACGGGGCGCCCAGCAGGGCGCGCGCCCGCTCGGCGAACGCCTCGGCGCCTTCGCCGCCCGGCAGGCGCGTCCACTGCACCTCGTGGAACTTCGCCGGAACGCGCGCGCCCGCGTCCGGGGTGCCGTCGATGACCACGGGCAGGAGGAACGCCTGGTCGTCGGCCATCAGGTGGGAGCGGTCGACGGCCAGCTTCCACTCGAGGCGGAAGTAGCCCTCGCTTCGCGCCTCGGTGTTCGCCGAGATCACCGGCACGAAGAGGGCGCACTCCCGGACCTGCTTGCGGATCGAGGCGTCCCAGGCATCGCCGCCGCGCAGCTCGTTCTGGTCGAACCAGACTTCCAGGCCGGCGGCGCGGAGCGCCTCGCAGAGGCGGCGCGCGGCCTGCGCATCCTGGGAGGTGTAGCTGAGGAAGAGGGCGCGGGACGCCTCGCCCATCACGCGAGCCCCAGCACCTGCTTCGCCGCCTTCACGAGCCCGCTCATCTTGAAGGGCTTGGTCACGTAGCCGTCGGCGCCGGCGGACAGGCCCGCGGCCACGTCCATGGCGGAGGACTTCCCCGTCATCATGATCACGGGCAGCTTCGCGAGCTTGGGATGCGCGCGGATCCGCTTGAGCACCTGCAGCCCGTGCGTGTCCGGCAGAAGGATGTCGAGCAGCACGAGGTCCACGCCGGGGCGGCGGTTCATCTGCTGGTTGATCTCGCTCTTGTTCGCGGCCCAGTGCATCTCGAAGCCCGCCGTCATGAAGATGTCGATGACGAGCTGGGCGAGGTCGGGGTCGTCCTCGACCACGAGGATCGAGTACTGGTGGCCGTTGCGCGGCGGGATGGGCTCCTTCGAGCGGCGGGCGATCGCCACCATGAAGCCGGCGGTCTCGAGCTGCGGGAAACCGGCCTTCGCCTCCTCGCGCGCCTGCGCGACCTTCTCCGCGGACGGAGGCGGGGCCGGGACGGGCGTGTCGCTCGTGAAGTCGAGCTCGTCGCCGTTGGAGGGGAGCGGGGAAACGCCCATGGGAGCTGCGCGTTCGGCGGGTTCGTGGGGCCGGCCGGAAGAGCCGCGACCGGCAAGCCCGCATTCTACCTTCCGGGCCGCGCCCGGAGGCGATAATGGCGGGGACGCCTACCGGAGGGCCCCATGAGCCTGTCGATCCACGAGGTTTCCGTGCCCGTCTTCGCGCGGATGCTCCAGCGCCTGGCGGGCATCCTGGAAAAGGCGGCCGCGCACGCGCCGGCGGCCGGCGGCGACCCGGACCGGCTCCTCTCGAGCCGCCTCGCCCCGGACATGTACCCGCTCGTGGAGCAGGTGCGGATCGCCGTCGACGCGGCCACGGACGGCGCGGCGAGGCTCGCCCGGGTCGAGCCGCCGGCGTTCACGGAGGCGGAGGAGTCGTTCCCGGCGCTGCAGGCGCGGATCCGGGTGGCCCTCGCGTTCCTGCATTCGCTGGACCCGTCGCGGTTCGAGGGCGCGGAGGGGCGGGTCGTGAGCTGGACCTCGCGCGGGGCCGCCATCTCGGTCACGGGCACGCAGTACCTCCTCAACCACGCGATGCCCAAGTTCTACTTCCACCTCACGACCGCCTACGCGATCCTCCGGCACGAGG
>CAZNWZ010000273.1:0-2895 GCA_964576455.1 uncultured Lysobacter sp. | reverse complement strand
CCTTCCAGGCGTGGCCGTAGACGATCTCCCAGGTCGCGGGCAGCACGCCGTCGCGGCGGAACCGCTCGTAGGCATCCGTCATGCGCTTCCAGCGGCTGCGCCCCGGCAGCCCCCGCGTCCGCGACGGCAGCGAGTTCACGGCGCCGATCGCCTTCAGGTCGCGCACGACGGCCATGGCGGAATCGTATTCGAGCGTGAGGGTCTCCATCTCCATCACGGGATCGGCGAAGCCCGCGTGCACGAGGGCATCGCCCAGGTCGTGCATGTCGACGAAGCGGTTGACGTGCGGGGCGCCGTCGGCCTCGGCGAAGGCCGCGCGCAGCTCCCGGAGCGTGTCCGGCCCCAGGGTGGAGAAGAGGAAGAGCCCCTCGTTCGAGAGAGCGCGCGCGGCTTCCGCGAACGCGCGCGCGGGGTCGCACCACTGCAGCACGAGGTTGGAGAACACGAGGTCCACCGAGGCGCCCGCCACGGGCAGGCGCTCGGCGTCGGCGCACACGAGGGCGGGATGCCGGGAGCCCAGCATGCGCCGCCACCAGGGGCTGCGCTCGCGGGCGCGCGCGAGCATCGCCGGCGCGATGTCGAGGCCCAGGATCGAGGCCGAGGGAAACCGCTTCGCGAGGAGGTCGAAGGCGTGCCCCGTGCCGCAGCCGAGATCCAGCACGCGGCGCGGCGCCAGGCGCACGGGCTCGAGGTGCTCGACCAGGCGCGCGCAGACCTCGCGCTGCAGGAACGCCGCCTCGTCGTAGGTGGGCGCGGCGCGGTCGAAGGACCGGCGCACGTCGCGCTTGACGGGGAGCATCGCCTCGTCCTTCATGGCTGCCGCAGCGCCTCGAGCGCGCGCGCCACGACGCCGGGGTGGCTCACGAAGGGCAGGTGGGCCGCCTCGGGGATCTCCACGAAGCGCGCGAAGGGAAGCGCCTGCGCGAGCCAGCGCCCCGCGCCTGCGGGCGCAAGCCGGTCGCGGCCGCCGTGGATCACCACCGCCGGGCGGTCGATCGCCGGCAACTCGTCGCGCAGGTCGGCGTCGTGGAGCAGGGCGAGTCCCGCCTGCAGCGAGGCCTGCGAGGGCGTCCCGCGCTCGGCCAGCAGCGCGGCGAGGTCGCGCATGCGCTCGCGCGCATCCGGGCCGCCGAGGGCGTTCAGGTTCACGAAGGTGCGGATCGTCCTCGCGGGCTCGGCGTGGAGGTCCCGCGCGAAGCCCTCCACCGTCTCGCGCGCCATGGCGTGGGGCCAGTCCGCGCGCTGCACGAAGCAGGGCGTGGCGCTCAGGAAGGCGAGCCTCGCGGCGCGGCGGGGATGGCGGGTGGCGAGCCGCATCGCCACGAGGCCCCCGAGCGACCAGCCGCCCACGAGCGCGCCCTCGGGAACGGCGGCGGCCACCGCGTCCGCGACGGCGTCCAGGCCGCCGAAGGGCGTGTCCCTCGAGTGGCCGTGTCCCGGCAGGTCCACGAGGTGCAGCCTGAAGCGGGGCTCGAGCAGCGCCGCGAGCGCGCGCCACACGCCGCCGTGCAGGCCCCAGCCGTGCAGGAGCACCAGGTCGGGGCCGCGGCCGAGGCTTTCAACGTGCAGCGGCATCGCCGAGGGCGTCCCGGAGCGCCGCGACCAGCGCGACGACCTGTTCGCGCGAATGGGCGGCGGAGAGCGACACGCGCAGGCGCGACGTGCCGGCCGCCACCGCGGGAGGGCGGATCGCGGGAACGAGCTGCCCGCGCCCGCGAAGCCGCGCCGAGAGCGCGACGGCGCGGGCCGCGCCGCCCACGATCACCGGCTGGATCGCGGTGGGCGACGCGCGGCCGATGCCGGCCGCCTCGCACGCGTCGCGGTAGTCCGCGATGCGCTCGTCCAGCGCCTTCACGATTCCCGGGTCCTCCTCGATGAGCGCCAGCGCCGCGCCGGCCACCGCCGCCGCCGCCGCCGGCAAGGCCGTCGAGAAGACGTACGTCCGCGCCCTCTGGAGAAGCCACTCGACGAGCTCGGGCTCCCCGGCGACGAAGGCGCCGTAGCCGCCGAGGGCCTTGCCGAGGGTGGCCATGTAGACGATGCGCGGGGAACGGACGCCGGCGCGGGCGAGCGCGCCCCGCCCCCGGCCCAGCACCCCGATGCCGTGCGCGTCGTCGAGCACGAGCCAGGCATCGTGGCGCTCGGCGAGGGCGAGGAGGTCCGCGACCGGCGCGACGTCGCCGTCCATGCTGAAGACCGTGTCGGTGGCGATGATGCGCACGGCGGCCTTCGAGGCCGCGAGCATCGCCTCCAGCCGCCCGAGGTCCGCGTGCGGATAGCGGCGGAAGGAAGCGCGCGACAGGAGGGCGCCGTCGTTGAGGCACGCGTGGTTCAGGCGGTCGCCGAAGATCTCCGCCGAGCGGCCGGCGAGCGCGGCGAGGATGCCGAGGTTGGCGGCGTAGCCGCTCGGGAAGAGCAGCGCCCGCGGCAGGCCCGTGAAGCGCGCGAAAGCGGCCTCGGCCTCCTCGTGCGGGCGCGAATGGCCGACGACGACGGGAGAGGAGCCCGCGCCGAAGCCGTACTCGTCGATCGCGGCGTGCGCCGCCGCGCGGATCCGGGGATGGCTCGCGAGGCCGAGGTAGTCGTTGGAGGCGAAGTTGGCGAGCGCCCGGCCGCCCTCGGCCACGACCGGGCCCTGCGGCGAATCGAGGACGCGGCGCGCGCGCCGGAGCCCGTCGCGGTCGAGCCCCTCCAACCCCCGCCGGATGGCGGCCAGGCCCGCGTGCGCCACGGCGTTCAGGACGCCGAGAGGCCGAGGGCGGCGAAGAGGGCGTCGTCGCGCGCGACGTCCGGGTTGCCCGTGGTGAGGAGCTTCTCGCCGTAGAAGATCGAGTTGGCGCCGGCGAGGAAGCACAGGGCCTGCACCGCCTCGTGCATCTGCGTGCGGCCGGCCGA
>CAZNWZ010000272.1:0-2901 GCA_964576455.1 uncultured Lysobacter sp. | reverse complement strand
GTGGTGGTCGGGAAAGGGGTGGCGCTCCGGAGAGACGCCCAGGCGCACGAGGTGGGCGAAGAAGCGCGCGGGGTTGACGATGCCGGCGGCCGCGGCGATCCGCCGGCCGCGCGCGGCTAGCGCGAACTCGCCGGGCGCGAGCTCCTCGCCGGAGAAGGAGACGAAGCGCTCCCCGGCCAGCCGCATCGCGAACTGCCTCGGCGCCGGCACCCGGTCGGAGTTGCCCCCGTTCACCACGGCGCAGTCGACCTCGCGAAGCCGCGAGACCGGCTCGCGAAGCGGGCCGGAAGGCAGCGGCAGTCCGTTGCCGAAGCCGCGCTCGCCGTCGACGACCGCGATCTCCACGTCGCGCGCGAGCGCGTAGTGCTGCAGGCCGTCGTCGCTCACGAGCACGTCGACCTCGGGGTGCGCGGCAAGAAGCGCCCGCGCGGCCGCGGGGCGGTCCGGCGACAGGTAGACGGGAACGCCCGTGCGCCGGGCGATGAGCACGGGCTCGTCGCCGAAGTACTCCGGCGTGGCCACGCCGGGGAGCACGCGCACCACGCCGCGCGGATCGGCGTCCGTGGGCGGCACGCGCCCGTAGCCGCGCGAGACGACCCCCGGCCGGCGGCCGGCCCCGCGCAGGATGCCGACCACGGCGATGACGAGCGGAGTCTTTCCCGTGCCGCCCGCGGTGATGTTGCCCACCACGACCACCGGCACGGGGGCCTTCCAGGCCGGCAGGATGCCCGCGCGGTAGAGGGCGCGGCGCAGCGCGGAGAGCGCCCGGAAGGCGAGCGCCAGCGGCAGGAACACGAGCGCCCCGCCGCCGAGGCGCTGCCATTCCCCTTCCAGCCAGGCGCGCATGGGCCCCGCGCCGCCCCTACTTGCGCGACTGCGTGGTGAAGGAGATGTGGTTGTAGCCCGCGATGCGCGCCGCCTCCATCACGTTCACCACGGACTGGTGCGTGGCGGCGGCGTCGGCGCTGATCGCGACGACGGGCTCCTTGGCGCCCTTGGCCGCCTCCTGCAGGCGCGCGGCGAGGCCGGCCGGGTTGTCGTAGGCGACGGTGGCGCCGTTGATCGCGTAGCGGCCGTTGGCGTCCACGGCCACGGCGAGCACCTGCGGGCGGTCGGGGGACTTCTCGGCCGCCGATTCCGGGAGGTTGATCTGCAGCTCGGCGAAGCGGCTGTAGGTCGTGGTGAGGAAGAGGAAGATCAGGACGACGATGAGGATGTCGATGAGCGGGATCAGGTTGATCTCCGGCTCCTCGCGCGCCCTGCCCCGGCGGAAGTTCATGCGCGCCGTTCGCCCCGGAGGATCTCCACGAGCTTGATGGCCTGGCTCTCCATCTCCACCACCAGCACGTCCACGCGGTTGCGGAAGTGGCGGTAGAAGATCACCGCGGGGATGGCCACGCCGATGCCGAAGAGCGTGTTGTAGAGCGCGACGGAGATGCCGTGCGCGAGCTGGGCCGGGTTCCCGCCCGAGGGGGTCTGGGAGCCGAAGATCTCGATCATGCCGACGATCGTGCCGAACAGGCCCAGCAGCGTGGAGACGGTGGCGATCGTCCCCAGCGTGTTCAGGAAGCGCTCCAGCTCGAGCGAGACCGCGCGGCCGGCGTCCTCCACCGCGTCCTTGACGACCTCGCGGGGGCTCCTCTCGTTGGCGAGCGCCGCCGCGAAGATGCGCCCGATGAGCGGCCCCTGCTGCAGGCGGTTGAGAAGGTCCTGCGTCACGCCCTTGGACTGGTACTCGCGGATCGTGGCCGGAAGCAGCTCCCGCGGCGCCACCACCGCGGTGCGCAGCGACCAGAACCGTTCCCCGATGATGGCCAGCGCGACGACGGAGGTGAGGAGGATGAACCAGATCGGCCAGCCGGCCGCTTCGATGATCGACAGCACGCGTGCTCGTCCTTCCGGAAAATTTCGCACGGCATTTTCGCCTGCCCACCCGCGTTCCACAAGCCCTTGTGCCGGCGGGCGCCGGCGGCCACAAGCGCGTTGAGAAACCACTTGAAGTGCGCGCGCGCCCCGCGCGGCCGGGATCGAGCATTGGCGCGGCCTGGCGGCCGAAATCGCCCGAAAAGCGGCGCCGATTCTCGCGCGACAGGCGCCCCCCGACGGGGGCATGGCGGGGTGTCGCGAATCATCCACAGAGCCTGTGGATAACCCTGTGGGCGCCTGCCGGGGGGATTCGCCAAGTCGTGTTCCGGTAAGGCTTTTTTTTCCTTCGCTCATTTTTTGAGCGACCACGGTTCACAATGAATAATCAAACACTTACGGTTTTTTTCGCCTGTCAAGCCCGGGGACGCGCCCCGGGGCCCTCGCGCGGCGTGTGTCCGTCCCGTGACGGTGGATAGAGGGGGCGTCGCGGCGCCTCCCGAAAGCGTCTAGGATGCGCCCCCATGGCCTCGTTTCCCCCGGCTTCGCCCCTCACCGTCACGGAAATCAACCGCCGCTCCCGGCAGCTTCTCGAGAGCCAGATCGGGCTGGTCTGGGTGGTGGGGGAGATCTCGCGGGCCACCCTCGCCTCTTCCGGCCACTGGTACTTCGTCCTGAAGGACGAGGGGGCGGCCATCGACTGCGCCATGTTCAAGGGGCGCGCCCAGTATCTCGACTTCAGGCCGGAGAACGGCCTGAAGGTGGAGGTGCGGGCGCGCGTGACGATCTACGAGCCGCGCGGGGCCTACCAGCTCGCGGTCGAGCAGATGCGCCACGCCGGGCTGGGCGCGCTCTTCGAGGCCTTCGAGAAGCTCAAGGCCCGCCTGGGCGCCGAGGGGCTGTTCGAGGCCTCCCGCAAGAGGCCCCTGCCCGCCTTCGCGCGTGCCATCGGCGTCGTGACCTCGCCCGCGGCCGCGGCGCTGCGCGACATCCTCACCACGCTCGCCCGGCGCGCGCCCATGGTGCCGGTGATCCTCT
>CAZNWZ010000271.1:0-2906 GCA_964576455.1 uncultured Lysobacter sp. | reverse complement strand
CGCAGCGGCATTCGCCCCCTTCCGACCCCGCCCGGCCGCGCGCGTTCCCCATGCGACTCCTCGCCGCCGCCTTCCTGGCGGGCACGGCCCTGCTGCAGCAGGCGGCCGCGCTCCCGGACCCGCGCCTGGCCGCGCTCGCGGCGGCGCTGGCGCTCGCCTCGCGACTGCCCCGGCATGCCGTGGCGCGGGCGCTCCTGCTCGCGGCCTCGGCGTTCGTGGCGGGATACGGTCTCGCGGGCTGGCGGGCCGAGGCGCGGCTGGCGGACGAGCTGCCGGCGAGCTGGGAGGGGCGCGACCTCGCGATAGAGGGCGTGGTGTCGGGGCTTCCCCAGGCCGGCGAGCGCGGCACGCGCTTCCTGCTCGATCCGCGGGCGGTGCTGACGGAGGGCGCGCGGGTGCCCTCGCGCCTCTCCCTCACCTGGTACGCGGGGCGGGAGGCGGCGACCGGCGCCGGGATCGCGCCGCCGGCGCTGCGGCCCGGGGAGCGCTGGCGCCTCACGGTGCGGCTCAAGCGCCCGCGCGGCCTGGGCAATCCCCACGCCTTCGACTTCGAGCCCTGGGCGCTCGCCCGCGGCATCCGGGCCACCGGCTACGTGCGCGCCGCGCCCGCGCCCGTGCGGCTCGCGGCGCACGAGGCGGGCTGGCCGCAGAGCCTGCACCGGCTGCGCGCCGACATCCGCGATGCGATGCGCGCGGCGCTGGGCGAGGCGCGGCTCGCCGGCGTGCTGGTGGCGCTCGCGGTCGGCGACCAGGATTCGATCGCCGCCGGCGACTGGGACACCTTCTGGCGCACGGGCGTGGGCCACCTCGTGAGCATCTCGGGCCTGCACGTCACGATGTTCGCGAGCCTCGCCTTCGCGATCGTCGCGTTCGCGTGGCCGAGGGTGCCGGCGCTGGCGCTGGCGCTGCCGGCACGCAAGGCCGGCGCGGTGGCGGGCGTGGCGGCCGCCGCCGCCTACACCCTTCTCGCGGGCTTCGGCGTCCCGGCGCAGCGCACGCTCGCGATGCTGGCGGTGGCGGGCGCGAGCGTGCTGGCCGATCGCCGGGCCTCGCCCTCGCGGGTGCTCGCGGCGGCGGTCGTCGCCGTGCTCCTCGTGGATCCCTGGGCGGTGCTCGCGCCCGGGTTCTGGCTGTCGTTCGGGGCGGTGGGCGCCATCTTCCTCGCGCTCGGCCTGCGCACGGGCGAGGCGGGAGCGCTGCGGGGCGCCGCGGTGACGCAGGCCGCGGTGACGGTGGCCCTGTGGCCGCTGCTCGCCGCCCTCTTCGGGGAGGTGTCGGTCGTCTCGCCGCTGGCCAACGCCTTCGCGATTCCGCTGGTGAGCCTCGCCGTGGTGCCGCTCACGCTCGCGGGGGCGCTGCTGCCGCTGCCCGTCCTTCTCGAGGCGGCCCATGCGCTCCTGCAGGCGGCGATGGCGCCGCTCGAGGCGCTGTCCGGCCTGCCCTTCGCCGTGGCGGAATTCCCGGCGCCTCCGCTTGCGTTCGTGGCCGCCGCGCTCGCCGGGGCGCTCCTGCTGCACGCGCCGCGCGGCGTTCCCCTTCGCCTCGCGGGGCTCGCGCTCCTCGCGCCGCTGGCGGCGTACCGGCCGCACGCACCCGCCGCCGGGGAAGCCTGGATCGATGTCCTGGACGTCGGGCAGGGGCTCGCGGTCGTGGTGCGCACCGCCTCGCACGCGCTCGCCTACGATGCCGGCCCGTCGTGGAACGCGGAGGCCGACAGCGGCAGCCGCATCGTCGTTCCCTACCTGCGGGGGGAAGGCGTTCGCCGGCTCGACGGGCTCGTCCTCACCCATGCCGACGATGACCATGCGGGCGGGGCGGCCTCGGTCGCCCGGTCGCGCGCGCCACGCTGGGTGCTCTCGCCGCTGCCCGAGGAGGACTCGCGCCGGCGGCTCGCGCCCCTGGCCCTCGACTGCGTCGCGGGCATGCGCTGGGAGTGGGATGGCGTGGCCTTCGAGGTGCTGCACCCGCAGGCCGGGGCACTGCGCGACCGGCGGCGCGAGAACGACCGCTCGTGCGTGATCCGCGTCGAGGCGGGCGGCGGCTCGGCGCTGCTGGCCGGCGACATCGAACGCCTGGCCGAAGCGGAGCTGATCGCCCGGCTGCGCGGCCGGCTGCGCGCCGAGGCGCTCCTGGTGCCGCACCACGGCTCGCGAAGCTCCTCCACGCCGGCGTTCGTCGCGGCCGTCTCGCCGCGCATCGCGATCGTCTCCGTGGGCTGGCGAAACCGCTTCCGGCAGCCGTCGCCGGAGGTGCTGGGGCGGTACCGCGCGGGAGGGGCCGCGATCCTGCGCACGGACCTGCAGGGAGCGATCCGGCTGGCGCTGCCGGCCGGGCCGGAGGGCAGCGTCGCGGCCGTGCCCCGGACGGGGCGCGGGCGCTATTGGTCCGACCGCGGGGCGGAACCGGAGTGACCGGCCGCGGTCTGTCCTTCCTTTGGGAGAAGCGCATGACCGACCGCCGCCGCGCGCTCGCGAGCCTGGGCGCCCTCGCCCTCACCCCCTGGCTGCCCGGCCACGCGCAGGCGCAGGACCGCGCCCCCACGCCGCCGCTCACGGAAGGGCCGTTCTACCCCCGCGCCTTTCCCGCGGACCGCGATGCCGACCTCACCCGCGTGGCCGGAAGGACCGGCGCCGCCTCGGGAACGCCGCTCGAGTTCTCCGGTCGCCTGCTCGATCGCCGCGGGCGGCCGCTCGCCGGGCGGGCCATCGAGATCTGGCACTGCGACGGGTTCGGCCAGTACCACCACATCGGCGAGCCCGAAGGCGCGGGCGATTCGGCCTTCCAGGGCTGGGGCGAGGCGCTGGCCGACGGCGAGGGCCGCTTCGCCTTCCGCACGATCAGGCCGCCGCCCTATCCGGGGCGCACGCCGCACATCCACTTCACGGTGCGCGACGGCCGCCGCCGCG
>CAZNWZ010000270.1:0-2925 GCA_964576455.1 uncultured Lysobacter sp. | reverse complement strand
CGGGCGAGACCGTGTGCCGCGCCGTCATCACGATGTGGGTCTCTCCGCGGCGCCGGGACTGAGGGCCGGATGGAGCTGCGCGACACGGCCAGGGCCGCGGACGGGCACGAACTCGCCGTGACCCGCTACCCCGCCGAGGGGGAGGCCTGGGCGACGCTCCTCGTGGCCGGCGCCATGGGCGTGCGCCAGGACTTCTACGAGCCGCTGGCCCGGCACCTGGCCGAGAACGGCGTGCACGCGCTCACCTTCGACTATCGCGGCATGGGCGCCTCGCGCGACGGGAGCCTGCGCGGCTTCCGGGCCGACGTGACGACCTGGGCCGAGTCCGACCTCGACGCGATGCTGCGCGAGGCGCGGGCGATGGGCCCGGGACTGCCGGCCTTCGCGCTGGGGCACAGCCTCGGCGGCCAGCTCTTCGGCGCGGTGCCGGAGGGCGCCCGGCTCGACGCCATCGTCACGGTGACCGCGGGCTCGGGCTGGTACCGGCACAACGACCGCATGCCGCTGCAGGTGCGCTTCTTCTGGTTCGTGGCGATCCCGCTCCTCACGCCCCTCTGCGGCTACTTTCCCGGCAAGCGCCTGCGCATGGTGGGGGACCTGCCGGCGGGGGTGGCGTGGCAGTGGCGGCGCTGGGCCACGCACCCCGACTACCTGCTGGCCGAGGGGGAGGCGATGCGGCGGCGCTTCGACGCCGTGGCCGCGCCCGTGCTGGGCTTCTCCTTCGAGGACGACCCCGTCATCACGAGGCCGGCCGTCGACCGGCTGCACGGCTTCTACCGCCACGCGAGGGTGGAACGCCGCCACCTCGCGCCCGCCGACGCGGGAAGGAGCCGCATCGGCCACTTCGGGTACTTCGCGCCCGGGAGCCGCGACAACCTCTGGCGCGACACGCTGGCGTGGCTGCGCGAAAGGGCGCCGCGATGAGCCTCGCGGTGCGCGACGCCACGCCCGCCGACCTGCCGGGGATCACCGCCCTCTACGCGCACCACGTGCGCACGGGCCTTGCGTCCTTCGAGACCGAGCCGCCGGACCTCGCGGAGATGGCGGCCCGCTTCGAGGCCGTCCGCGGCAAGGGCTTCCCCTGGCTCGCCTGCGAGATCGACGGGCGCCTGGCGGGGTTCGCCTACGCCAGCCACTACCGCCTGCGGCCCGCCTATCGCTTCACGCTCGAGGACTCGGTCTACGTGCACCCGGAGCTGGCCGGCCGGGGGGCCGGGCGGGCGCTCCTCGGGCGCCTCATCGAGCGCTGCGAGGCCATCGGCTGCCGGCAGCTCGTCGCGGTCATCGGCGACAGCGGCAACGCCGCTTCCATCGGCCTGCATTCGGCGCTAGGCTTTCGTATCGCCGGCACGCTCGCCTCCATCGGCTTCAAGCACGGCCGGTGGGTGGACAGCGTGCTCATGCAGCGCCCGATCGGCGCCGGCGATTCCACGGCACCCGGCCCCTAGAAGAAGCACCCCCCCATCGCCCCGAAGCCCTCACCGTGCCCGCCCACGAAAAGCAGTATGTCCCGATCGGCGCGGACGACACCCTCGCGACGGTCTTCGCGAAGCGGGTGTCGATGACGCCGGACGCCGTCGCCTACCGGGAATTCGACGCCGGGAGCGGCGAGTGGAAGGGCCACACCTGGGCCGAGACCGCGCGCATGGTCGGAAGGGTGCGGGCGGGCCTCGCCGCCGAGCCCCTCGCGCCCGGCGACCGCGTGGCCATCATGCTGCGCAACGGCAAGGAATGGGTCTGGTTCGACCAGGCCGCCTTCGCGCAGGGCCTGGTCACGGTCCCGGTCTACGTCGACGACCGGCCCGAGAACCTCGCCTACTGCCTCCACGATGCGGGCGTCAAGCTCCTCGTGGTGGAGGGCGAGGAGCACCTGAAGCGCCTGGCGCAGGTCCGCGGCCGCATGCCCGGGGTGACGCGAATCGTGTCGGTGCGAAACGCCACCGGGACAGGGGACGCGAGCGTGAGGGCGCTCCAGGACTGGCTCCCGGTGGAGCCGGTGGCCGCGCCCCCCGCCCTTGCCGGCGGCAACGCCCTGGCGACCATCGTCTATACCTCGGGAACCACCGGGCGGCCCAAGGGCGTGATGCTCTCGCACCAGAACATGCTCCAGAACGTGATGTCGGGGCTGGGCGGGATCGACGTCTTCACCGACGACCTGTTCCTCTCCTTCCTGCCCCTTTCGCACATGTTCGAGCGCACGGTGGGCTACTACCTCACCCTGGTCTCGGGCTCCGAGGTGGCGTTCGCGCGCTCGGTGGCGCAGCTCGCGGAGGACTTCCGCACGGTGCGGCCGACGGCCGTCGTCTCGGTGCCGCGCATCTACGAGCGGATGCACGCGGCGATCCAGGCCCAGCTGAACGAAGCCTCCGCGGCCAGGCGCGCGCTCTTCGAGTTCGCGCGCCGCACCGGGTGGCACCACTTCGAGTGGCGGCAGGGGCGCGGGCCGTGGAGGCCCTCGTTCCTCCTGTGGCCCGCCCTCCAGGCGGCGGTCGGGTCGAAGCTCCTCGAGCGCCTCGGCGGCCGGCTGCGCATCGCCGTGAGCGGCGGCGCGGCGCTCAATCCGCAGATCGCCCAGACCTTCATCGGCCTGGGGCTGCCCATCCTGCAGGGCTACGGGCTCACGGAGGCCTCGCCCGTGGTGTCGGTGAACCGGCTGGAGAAGAACGACCCGGCCTCCATCGGCGCGGTGCTTCCGGGAATCGAGGTGGCGTTCGCGCCGAGCGGCGCGCTCCTGGTGCGCGGCCCGAACGTCATGCTCGGCTACTGGGGCAACCCGGAGGCCACCGACCAGGCGAAGAACGCCGAGGGGTGGCTCGATACGGGCGACCTGGCCCGGCTCGAGAACGGCCTCCTGTACATCACCGGGCGCATCAAGGAGATCATCGTCATGGCCAACGGCGAGAAGGTGCCGCCGGTGGACATGGA
>CAZNWZ010000269.1:0-2935 GCA_964576455.1 uncultured Lysobacter sp. | reverse complement strand
GGCCGAGGCTGAAGAACACGGGGTCGAACTGCGGGTGGGTGAGCAAGGGCGGGCCGTTCAGGCGAATCCGTAGAGGCGGGCCGCATTATCCCAGAGGATCGCGGTGACGCGCTCCGCGCCGACCCACCCCTCGAGCGCGGCCCGCAGCCGCTCGTAGTCCTGCGAAGCCTCGTGGTTCGTCCACGGCCAGTCGCTGCCCCACACGAGGCGCTCCGGCCCCACGGCGTCGAGCCAGCGCGAGGCGAGCGCGGCCGGGTCGGCGCCGCCCAGGCGGTAGGGCGCGGAGAGCTTGGCCCAGACGGGGCGCGTGCGCGCAAGGCGTCCGACGGCTGCAAACGTCGCCTCCACCGCCCCGGCGGTGCCGCCCGGGTTGCCGAAATGGTCGAAGACCACCGCGATCGGCGAGGGCTCGAAGGCGGGCGCGATCTCAGGAAGCCGCCCGGCATCGACGTAGACCTCCGCGTGCCAGCCGAGCGCATGCGCGCGGGCAAGGAGCGCCTGCCATTCGCCCGAGGCGAACCCCGAGTAGTCGGCCACGGACTTGATGTTCAGGCGCAGCGCCCGCGCGCCGCCCGCCCGGAGCCGGGACAGCGCCTCCGCGTCGAAGCCGGGATCGACCACCGCCACGGCGCGCAGGTGCCGCGGGTCGGCCGCCACGGCAGCCAGCGTTTCCGCGTTGTCGGTGCCGAAGAAGCTCGGCTGCACCACGACGCCGTGCGTGATGCCCGCGCCGGCCCAGCGCGATCGCCAGTCGGCGAGCGACGCCTCGTAGGACGGCCGATAGCGGAACCCGGCCACCGGCGGCGCGGTGGCGGAGAACACGTGGGCATGGGTATCGATGCCTTGCATGGGATCCTTGCGTCGCCCGCTACACCTTCTGGACGGGCGTGCGGTACTGCGCCACCTGGTCATCCGCCGTGAGCAGCGTGAGTCCCTCGGCGCGCGCCTGCGCCACCAGGAGGCGATCGAACGGATCGCCGTGAAGGGGCGGGAGGTGGGCGACCTGCATCGCGTGCCGGCCGGACACGGGCAATTCCTCGTAGCCGTTCGCGAGGAGTCCCTGCAGGAGCTGGCCCGCGTCGGCCTGGAAGTCCGTCCTGCCCAGCCCGCTCTTGACCGCGACCTCCCAGATGCTCGCGGCGCTGAAGTAGAGCGCGTTGGCCTCGTCGGCGATGAGGCCGCGCGCCTTGCGCGAAAGGCGGCGCGGCTCGCCCGCGGCCCACAGCAGCAGGTGGGTGTCGAGCAGCAGCCTCATGGGGATTTCGGCCCGAAGAGCCGCTCGATCTGCGCCTGTCCCATCCGGTCGAAGTCGTCCGGGACCTTGACCTGGCCCTCGAGGAAGCCGAGCCGGCCCGCCTTCGCGGCCGGGCCGGCTTCCAGCGCGATCACCTTCACGAGCGGCTTGCCCGCCTTGGCGATGACGAAGGGCTCCCCCTTCGCCGCGCCGTCGACCAGTCGCGACAGGTGCGTCTTCGCCTCGTGGATGTTCACCGTCTTCATGGCCCCGTCCCCGCCGCGTCGGCACCGGCCGTATTGAACTAAGTTGAGTTAGTCTAGTCCACTCCCCCGCACCGATCAACGATGCGCCCTCGAGCCGCGGCGCGCGCCGTGGAACCCCCGCCCGCCTCGCGAGGTTTCGCCGCGCGCCTCCGGCGGGCTATGCTAGCGGTCCGCCCCGCGTTCTCCCGGGCGCTCCCGTTCCGACCCCCCTCACGACATGAAAAAGACCGCCGCCGCCCTCGCCGCCGCCCTTGCCCTCGTCGCGCCCGCCGCATCGCTCGCCCAGGCCTTCCCCGCCAAGCCCATCCGCCTCGTCGTCACCTACCCGCCCGGCGGGGGGGCGGACCTCATGGCCCGGCTCATCGCCCCGAAGATGGGCGAGGCGCTGGGACAGCCGGTGGTGGTCGAGAACAAGCCGGGCGCGAGCGGCCAGATCGGCGCGGGCGAGGTGGCCCGGGCCGCGCCGGACGGCCACACGATCATGCTCGATGCCTCGTCCTTCGCCGTGAATCCGAGCCTCTACTCGAAGCTGCCCTACGACCCGGCCAAGGCGTTCCAGCCGCTGGCCGTGCTGGCGCTCTACCCGAACGTGCTGGTGGTCACGCCCTCCTTTCCCCCGAAGGACGTGAGGGAGCTCGTGGCGCTCGCGAAGTCGAAGCCCGGCACGGTCGCCTTCGCCTCCTCGGGCAACGGTTCCGCCCAGCACCTCGCCGGCGAGCTCTTCAAGCAGCGGGCCGGCGTGGACATGACGCACATCCCCTACAAGGGCGGTGGGCCGGCCCTGAACGACGTGATCGGCGGGCAGGTGCCGGTGTTCTTCGCCAACATCGCCTCGGGACTCGCGCACGTGAAGGGCGGCAAGCTGCGCGCGATGGCGGTGACCGGCGCCCGGCGCGCGTCGTCGCTGCCGGAGATTCCCACGATGGCCGAGGCCGGCATCCCCGGCTACGAGGTGTACGAGTGGAACGCACTCTTCGCCCCCGCCGGAACGCCCGCGCCCGTCGTCGAGAAACTGGCCGCGGCCATCGCGAAGGCCCTGCAGTCGCCGGAGGTCCGGGAGCGCGTCGCCTCCCTCGGCGGCGACCTCGCGGGCTACGGGCCGAAGGAGGCGGAGAAGTTCGTCCGCGAGCAGACCGAGCTCTGGGGCAGGGTCGTGAAGGCCGGCAACATCAAGGTCGACTGACCGGGTCCCTTCGAAGGAAACAGCCATGACCGACAAGTTCCGCTCCACCACGATCACCGAGGGCGACTCGCGCTCGCCCAACCGCTCGATGCTGCGCGCCATCGGCTACCGGGACGAGGACTTCGCCAAGCCCTTCATCGGCCTGGCCAACGGCCACTCGACCCTCAACCCCTGCAACGCGGGCCTGCAGCCGCTCGCCGACGCGGCCGACCGCGCCATCCGCGCCGCCGGGGGCATGCCGCAGATGTTCGG
>CAZNWZ010000268.1:0-2937 GCA_964576455.1 uncultured Lysobacter sp. | reverse complement strand
ACGACCTCACGCGGCTCGCGGCCCGCGTCGAGCACCTGCAGAGCGCGACGCGCTTCCGCTTCGAGGCCGCCGAGGCCTACGAGGCGATCGTCAACCGGCGCCTGACGGAGCTGCGCGAGGTTCGCATCCCCGGCCTCTCGACGATCGAGGAGTTCCTGCACCGGCGGCTCGCGCCCGCCATGGCCTCGTGCCGCAGCGCCTCGCGTCGCGTCGGCAACCTCGCCGCCCGCGTGACGCGCGCGAGCGCCCTCCTGCGCACGCGCGTGGACATCGCCCGCGAGCAGCAGAACCAGAAGCTCCTGGAGGCCATGAACCGTCGCGGCCGGCTGCAGCTGCGCCTGCAGCAGGCCGTGGAAGGCCTCTCGGTCGTCGTGATCACCTATTACGGCGTGTCGCTGGTCGGCGTCCTCGCCAAGGCGGCCAAGGCCGCGGGCCTGGGCTGGAACCCGGACGTGGTGATGGGCATCGCGATTCCCGTCGTCGCGGCCGTGGTCTTCGGGGGCGTGCACCGCGTGCGCAAGGCGCTCGAGGTGAAGGAGGGCGGCGCGTGAGCGCGGAGGCCTTCTCCTACTGCCCGCGCTGCGCGAAGCCCCTCGCCGAGCGCCCCATCGCCGACGACGGCGGCACCGTGAACCGCCTCGCGTGCCCCGACGAGGCCTGCGGCTTCGTGCAGTGGGGAAACCCCACGCCCGCGGTGGGCGCGCTGGTCGAGCACGAGGGCGAGATCCTCCTCGCCCGCAACCGCGCCTGGCCCGAGGGCTGGTTCGCGCTCGTGACGGGCTATCTCGAGGCCCGCGAGGACCCGAAGGCGGCCGTGGCCCGCGAGGTGAAGGAGGAGCTCGGTCTCGACGTCGTCGAGTCGCACCTCATCGGCAACTACGTCTTCGAACGCAAGAACGAGATCATGCTCTGCTATCACGCGGTGGCGACCGGCACCGTGAGGCTGGGCGCGGAGCTCGCCGAGGTGCGGCGCTACGCGCCGGCGGACCTGAAGCCCTGGCCGCGCGCGACCGGATTCGCCGTGGCCGACTGGATGCGCGGCCGCGGGCTCGCCTTCGAGTTCGTCGATTTCGCCGCCGCGGCGAAGCCGAAGGGGTGAGGCGATGAGGGGAGCGGGGCGGTGAGCCTTTCGTACCGGCCGACCTCCGGCGGGCAGGCGCGCATCGCGGACTACCTGCGCGTGGCGGGCCTCGCCCAGCTCGAGGGCCACGAGGACGAGATCGCCCTCGCCATCGGCGACTTCCTCGAGGCGATGGGGGAGAAGGTCGCGATCGACGATCCCGGCTCGCTCTACGCGTACTCCGTTCCCCTGCTCGGCGAGGACGGGTCGTGCTCGCTCACGGACGACCTCGCCCCGGTGCCCTACGACCTGTCGGTCATCCTGGGCGGCCGCACGGAGCAGACCACGCGGCGCCTGGCGCTGCTCGAGCGGCTCGTGGAACGCGCGCAGGAGACGACGGGATCGGACTGGGTCGGCGTCTACCAGAGGCGGGTGAACCCCGCGGGAACGCCGGTGCTCGTGAAGCTCGCGTACGTCGGGCGCCCGAGCCGCGCCGAGTTCCCCCTCACGCAGGCCTTCGCCGAGGGCAGCAGCAACAGCACCGTGGGCCTGACCGGCCGCGCGCTGGTGATCGACGACGTCGGCAAGCACGTCGAGGCCGGCGGCGGGTTCTACGTGTGCGACGCCGAGGTGCAGTCGGAAGCCTGCCTGCCGCTGCTCGACGACTCGCGCAGCGTGGTCGGCATCCTCGACGCGGAGGCGAGGGCGAAGTCGTTCTATGGCGCGCCGCGGCTCGCCACGCTGGCCGCGCTCGCGATCGTGGCCTCGGCCGTCCTGCCGTAGGCGCCGCGCCCGGGCGCCGGCGGCTACGCCCGGCAGCCCGGCCCCGTGAACGCCTTCTTGCCGTCGCGCCAGCGGCGCTCGGACTTCGGGTTGGCGAGGGCCTCGAGCAGGGCGCCGTTCAAGTCGTATGCCCCGGCGTCGAGCCCCGCCTCGCGCGCGGCGTGGCAGGCCTGCGTGATGATCACCGCCGCGTTGTGCGCGACGGCCGGGTGCTCCGGGCTCGGGATGGCATCGTCGGCGGGGTCGGCGTGGGAGGCCTCGCACGTCGCGAGCCGCGTCGAGTGGAACTTGCGGCACTGCGCGGGCCGCGCCTCGTAGGCGGTGCAGGCGCCGTCGTCGCCGAGCAGCGCGCACGGGAGGTTGGCGCGCCGGCGCGCCTCCGGCCCCATCGCCTCGGTCCGCGCGGCGTTGTCCCGCAGCTTCGCGAGGACGGCCGCGAGGCGGTCCGCGGCGAAGTGCCGGCGCAGCCACGCGGCGAGCGTGAACGCCTCGTACGGCTGGACCTGCACCTGCAGGCTGCAGCACAGGGAGCAGCCGCGGGCGCAGGCGACGGCGACGGCGTGCCCCCGCACGCTCGCCTCGATCACCTCGTCGAGGGTGCGGTGGAAGGCGACGACGGCCGTGGCGAGCGCCTTCGGCTCGCGCGCGCCGGCGAACAGGGCGCGGGACTCGGTGCCCCAGTCCTCGGGCCGGCCGGGCATCAGCGCTTCGGGGGCATCATGTCCGTGATGGAGCCTTCCGCGATCTCGGCGCCGAAGAACACCGTCTCGGAGAGCGTCGGGTGCGGGTGGATGGTGAGGCCGATGTCCTCGGCGTCCGCGCCCATCTCGAGGGCGAGCACGGTCTCGGCGATGAGCTCGCCGGCGTTGAGGCCGACGATGCCCGCGCCGAGGATGCGCTTCGTGCCCTTCTCGAAGAGGATCTTGGTGAGGCCCTCCTCGCGGCCCATGCCGATCGCGCGGCCGCTGGCGGCCCAGGGGAAGACCGCCTTCTCGTATTCCACGCCCTTCGCCTTCGCCTCGGGCTCCGAGAGGCCCATCCAGGCGACCTCGGGGTCGGTGTAGGCCACGCTCGGGATCGTGCGCGCCTCCCAC
>CAZNWZ010000267.1:0-2942 GCA_964576455.1 uncultured Lysobacter sp. | reverse complement strand
TACCTGGCCGAGCAGGCGCACGAGATCGCCGAGAAGCACGGCCTGCATTGCGAGGTCCTGGAGCAGAAGGACCTGGAGAAGCTCGGCATGGGCGCCTTCCTCGCCGTCGCGCGCGGCAGCCGCCAGCCGCCAAAGCTCATCGTCCTCGAGCACCGCGGCGCGAAGAAGAAGGACGCGCCCCCGGTGGTGCTCGTGGGCAAGGGCGTCACCTTCGACACGGGCGGCATCTCCCTCAAGCCCGCCCCCGAGATGGACGAGATGAAGTTCGACATGTGCGGCGCGGCGAGCGTGCTGGGCACGATGAAGGCCGCCGCCCTCATGAAGCTGCCGCTCCACGTCGTGGGGATCGTCCCGGCCACCGAGAACATGCCGGGGGGCAACGCGGTGAAGCCCGGCGACATCGTCACCACGATGTCCGGCCAGACGGTGGAGATCCTGAACACCGACGCCGAGGGCCGCCTGATCCTTTGCGACGCCCTCACCTACGCCGAGCGCTACAAGCCCGCCGCCGTGGTGGACATCGCCACGCTCACGGGCGCCATGGTCATCGCCCTGGGCCACGTCGCGAGCGGCCTGTTCTCCAACACGGACTCCCTCGCGCGGGAGCTCGTGCACGCGGGCGAGGCCTCCTGGGACCGCGCCTGGCACCTGCCCCTCTGGGACGACTACCAGGAGGGGCTCAAGTCGAATTTCGCGGACATCCCCAACATCGGCTCCCGCGCCGGCGGGGCGATCACGGCGGCCTGCTTCCTCGAGCGCTTCGCGAAGGCCTATCCCTGGGCGCACCTCGACATCGCCGGCACGGCGTGGAAGTCGGGCCACGACAAGGGCGCCACCGGCCGGCCCGTGGCGCTGCTCGCGAACTTCCTGGCGAAGCGCGCGGCGTGACGCGCATCGACTTCTACCACTACGCCGAGGACAAGCTGCGCTACGCCTGCCGGCTCGCGGCGACGGTGGCCGAACGCGACAGCCGGCTCGTGGTGTTCGCCCCGGACGAGCAGGTCCTCTCGGCCTTCGACCGTCTGCTGTGGACCTTCCAGTCCACGCGTTTCGTCCCGCACTGCCGCGCCACGGAGGCGATCGCCACGGAGACGCCGGTGGTCCTCGCCGCCGGCGACGAGGCGCTTCCGCACCACGACGTCCTGCTGAACCTCGGCCAAGACTGGCCGCCCTTCTTCGCGACCTTCGACCGGCTGCTGGAGATCGTCGGCACGGACGAGGAGGACAAGGCGCGCGCGCGCGGGCGCTTCGTCTTCTACCGCAAGCGCGGCTACGAGATCAACGTGAACGCCATCAAGGAGGCCTGAGCCATGGCGGACGACCGCGACATCCTCGGCAAGGCGGACGCCCTCCTGCGCCGGCACTCGCCCGCCCGGCCGGCCTCCCCCGACGGCGGCGACGTGCCCGTGCTCACCGAGCTCATCACGCCCGGCGGCCACGCCGCCCCGGCGCCGTCCGCGCCGCCCCCCTTGCGCGAAAGCGCGCCGCCGCACGAGGCCCCGCCCCGCGACCTCGTCGCCGAGGTCGTGGGCGCCGTCCAGGCCCGCCTCGCGCAGGACCTGGAGCGGCGCCTCACCCAGCAGGTGACGACGGAGGTCCAGGCCGCCGTGGCCGCGGTCCTCGCCGACCTGCGCCAGGACATCGCCAATGCCGTCGGCGACGCCGTGGCCGAGGCGCTCTCGCGCCGCCCGAACCGCTAGCCCCGACCCGTCCATGGAACTCGCGAAAAGCTTCGACCCCCGCGCCATCGAGGCGCACTGGTACCCCTTCTGGGAATCCCGCGGCTGGTTCAAGGCCTCCTTCGACCCCTCGCGCCCCTCCTACTCCATCCAGCTGCCGCCGCCCAACGTGACGGGCACGCTGCACATGGGGCACGCCTTCCAGCAGACGCTCATGGACGTCCTCACGCGCTGGCAGCGGATGAAGGGCGCCAACGTCCTGTGGCAGCCGGGCACGGACCACGCGGGCATCGCGACCCAGATGGTGGTCGAGCGCCAGCTCGAGCAGGAGGGCACCTCCCGCCGCGAGCTGGGACGCGGGAAGTTCGTCGAGCGCGTGTGGGCCTGGAAGGAGCAGTCGGGCTCGACGATCACGCGCCAGATGCGCCGCCTGGGCGCCTCGTGCGACTGGTCGCGCGAGTACTTCACGATGGACGAGCCGCGCTCGCGCGCGGTGACGGAGGTCTTCGTCCGCCTGCACGAGGAAGGGCTCATCTACCGCGGCAAGCGCCTGGTGAACTGGGACCCGGTGCTGCACACGGCGGTCTCGGACCTCGAGGTCGAGTCGCGCGAGGAGAACGGGTCGCTGTGGCACCTGCGCTACCCGCTCGCCGAAGGCACGGACCACCTCGTGGTGGCCACGACGCGCCCCGAGACCATGCTGGGCGACACCGCGGTCGCGGTGCACCCCGAGGACCGGCGCTACGCGCACCTGATCGGGCGGAAGGTCCGGCTGCCGCTCGCCGACCGCCTCATCCCCGTGATCGCCGACGAGTACGTGGACAAGGAATTCGGCACCGGCTGCGTGAAGATCACCCCGGCCCACGACTTCAACGACTACCAGCTGGGTGCCCGCCACGGCCTCGAGATGATCAACATCTTCACGCTGGAGGCGAAGGTCAACGAGAACGCGCCCGAGGCCTACCGCGGCCTCGACCGCTTCGAGGCGAGGAAGCGCGTGCTGGCCGACCTCGAGCGCCAGGGCCTGGTGGACAGCGTGAAGCCGCACAAGCTCATGCAGCCGCGCTCGCAGCGCTCGGATGCGGTGGTCGAGCCGATGCTCTCCGACCAGTGGTTCGTGAAGATGGACGGGTTCGCCAAGGCGGGCCTCGCGGCCGTGGCCGACGGCCGCACCCGGTTCGTCCCCGACATGTGGGCCACGGTCTACAATCAGTGGCTCGAGAACATCCAGGACTGGTGCATCTCGCGCCAGCTCTGGTGGGG
>CAZNWZ010000266.1:0-2970 GCA_964576455.1 uncultured Lysobacter sp. | reverse complement strand
ACCGCTTCGTCAAGCTGAAGAACCGCGACCTCATCGCCAAGCCCGAGTTCTTCGAGATGGGCTTCACCGCGAGCCTCCAGGTCACGCGGGCCGCCGAGTCGTGGGGCTCCAGCCGGTCGGCGTGGCTCTATTCGGCCTCCGCCGGGCGCGGCTTCACCCTGCCCTGGCGGCACGACCTGCTCGCCAGCGTGAGGGCGCAGCGCCAGTTCGCGAGCACCGGCAACCCGCTCACGCAGGCGGGCTTCGCCCTGCGCTACTACGCGCCGCAGAGCGAACGCGCCGCGTTCTTCGCCGGGCTCTCCGGCGATCGCCAGGGCGACGGCGGCGGGGCGCCCGACCAGCTGCTGCTCGGCGGCGACAACGGGCTCCGGGGCTACCCCCTGCGCTACCAGAGCGGCGAGCGCCGCGTCCTGTTCACGGCCGAGCAGCGCTACTACACCGACTGGTACCTCTTCCGCCTGATGCGGGTGGGGGGGGCCGCGTTCTACGACGTCGGGCGGGCGTGGGGGGGCGTGAACCAGAACGCCGAGAACGGCGGGTGGCTGTCGGACGTGGGCGTGGGGCTTCGCCTGGCCTTCGACCGGGCCGCGTTCGGCAACGTGGTGCACTTCGACGTCGCCGTTCCGCTCGACCGCGCCGGCGACATCGAGGCGGTCCAGTTCCTCGTCAAGTCGAAGGCGACCTTCTGACCCGCGCCCGCGGGGCTGGCGGTCTCGTCCTCCCGCACCTGCAGCTTGAACTTCGGGGGCCCGGGCCGAGGGTGCCGATCTCGCCGATTCCGGTGCGCGCCACCCACCCCAGGGGATATGCTGGAGTTCCAGCAGGCCCCGCAAGGAAGCCCCCCATGAATCCCGACTCCCCCCTGCGGCGCCGAATCCTGCAAGGCGGCCTGGCGGCCGGCTCGCTTCTCCTGCCATCGCCGTGGGCGTGGGTCTGGGCGCAGTCCGAGGGCGCGGCGAGGCTGCTGCGCGCGCCCAAGCTCGCGCTCGTGGTCGGCAACGCCTCGTACCGCACGGTGCCCGCGCTGCGGAACCCCGGCAACGACTCGCGCGCCATCGCGAAGGCGCTGGGCGAGACCGGCTTCGAGGTCGCGCTGGTGCAGGATGCGACCCGGGAGGCGATGCAGCAGGCGATCGACGCGTACGCCAGGGCGCTCGCGGCTAGGAAGGGCGTGGGACTCTTCTATTTCGCGGGACACGGCCTGCAGCTGCAGTGGCGCAACTACCTCGTGCCGGTCGACGCGAGGATCGCCGATGCCGGCGACGTGGCCGCTCAGTGCGTGGATATCTCCGGGCTGGTGGGCGGCGTGCGCAGCGCCGCCAACCCGATGAACGTGATCATCCTGGACGCCTGCCGCGACAACCCGTTCGCGGGCGAGGCTCGCGCGGAGCACAGGGGCCTGTCGCAGATGGACGCGCCGACGGGAACGCTCCTCGCCTACGCGACCGCGCCGGGCAACACCGCCGACGACGGCGAGGGGGCCAACGGGCTCTACACCGAGAACCTGCTGCGCGAGATGAAGGTGCGCGAGGCGAAGATCGAGGACGTGTTCAAGCGCGTGCGCCTGGGCGTGCGCCGCGCCTCCGGCGGCCGGCAGGTCCCGTGGGAGAGCACCTCGCTCGAGGAGGATTTCTACTTCCTCCCGCCGCAGCGGCTGAGGGAGATCTCGGCGCAGGAGGAGGAGCGCGAGTTCCGGGAGGAGCTGGCGCTCTTCGAGAAGGCGAAGCTCGCGAGCGATCCTGCGCCGGTGGAGGCCTACCTGCGGCGCTACCCCAGCGGGCGCTTCGCGGAGCTGGCGCAGCGGCGCCTCGATGCCGTCCTCGCGGCCCAGGGGGAACGGCCGGTCGAGGCCGCGCCCTTCCAGGGCAACCCGTTCACGGCGGGCACCGTCCGGGCCGGCGGAAAGTCCCGGGTGGGCGACCGTTACTCGTACGACGTGATCGACCGCCTGCCCCTCCTCGACAAGGTCACGCGGCTCGATCTCCGGATCACCGCGATCACCGACGCGCACGTGATCTTCAACGACGGGCTGGTGGTGAGGGACCACCTCGGCAACCTGGTCCGCACGAAGAACGGCGCCGAGTACACCCCGCGGCAGGACCACCCCGTGGAGTACGCCGTGGGCCGGAAGTGGACCACGCGTTACGACGTGACCTCGCAAGGCAGGCACGCGGGCACTGTGTCCATGGATTTCCGCGTGGCCGCGCGCGAGACGGTCACCGTGCCGGCCGGGCGCTTCGACTGCTTCCGGGTCGAGGGCCGCGGGGTCAACCGGCGCCCGGGAGGACCGCCGCTCGACATCGTCGTCACGCGCTGGAACGCGCGGGAACGCGTGCGGGCCCCCATCGCCGTCGACGAAGTCCGGCACACGAGCGTGCCCGGGCGCGAGAAGGAGGTCTTCTCGGAGCGCATGGAACTCGCCTCGTTCGAGCAGGGCTGAGCTCGCGTACAATGCGGCGCTCCGCCGTCCCACCGCTCATCCCGCAATGAAGAAGCGCAAGCCCTTCCCCGTCCCCGTCCGCACGAACTACACCTGCAGCAAGTGCCCCGCCTACTGCTGCACCTATGAGGAGATCCCGGTGAAGGCCCGCGACATCGCGCGCCTCGCCCGCCACTTCGGCATCGCGCCCGAGGAGGTCGAGCGGCGCTTCACGCGCCCGGACGAGAACGGCAAGGGGCTCGTGCTCAAGCACCGCAAGGACCGGCACTTCAAGTCGGCGTGCGCTTTCCTCGACCAGGAGACGCGCCGCTGCACGGTGTACGACGCGCGCCCGGCCATCTGCGGCGACTTCCCGGGCGGCTCGCGCTGCGGCTACTACGACTTCCTCAAGTTCGAGCGCCATCACCAGGACGACCCGGAGTTCGTCGCGACGACCTAGCGCGGCCCGCCGCGCGCCCCTCGGAAGATGGAAGGCTTCAAGCTCACCTACTCGACGATGTTCGACCCGCCGGAGGAGCTGCACCGGCGGT
>CAZNWZ010000265.1:0-2982 GCA_964576455.1 uncultured Lysobacter sp. | reverse complement strand
GCGCCCAGGTCGCGCCCACGTCGGCGTGGTGGCGCGGCAGCCACGGGATGTGGCGCCCCGCGAAGGCCGCCGCCGTGTTCTCGCTGTCCGCGTACTGGTAGTGCAGGCGCAGCCCGAGGCCGCTGCCGACGATCCGCTCGTACGCCACCGCGCCGCGCCGGAACTTCGCCTCGCCGAAGACGGGCACGTCCTCGAGCTCGTCGGGCCGCGAGGGCGGCGTGAGCACGCGGTTGCGCAGGCGGTCGAGGTTGGTCACGTCGGTGCGCGTGTTGAGCACGCCGTCGAGCGGCGAGACGAGGTTCGCCACGCGAACGTCCTGGTAGGAGGCCGTGGCGAACCAGTCCCGGGAACCCGTCCACTCCCAGCGCGCGCCGCACTGGCGCAGGTCGCCGCCCGGGAAGACGAACTGGTCTTCCACCGGAAGTCCCGCAACCGCGACGGGCTGCAGGGTGTCGAGCGACGTCGGCCGGATCCACTTCAGGCAGGCCGCGCGCCCCGCATGGCCCGTGGCGGGCCTCCACACGATCCCGGCCAGCGGCTGCGTCGAGCGCTTGCGGTATTCCTCGGCGAGCGCCGTCGAGTCCGGGGGCCTCGTGACGACGATGTCGCGGTCCTTGCGGTAGTCGCGCCAGGTGGCGCCCAGCTCGGCGACCAGTCCGGGCGGACCCACGCGCACGATCGCGCCCAGCGCCTGCGAGCGGTCCGTGTCCTCCTGGTCGAGGAACTCGCGCGCCGGCGCGGCGCCGGGCAGGTGGAGGGAGGCGTCCTGCGCGAGCGTGCGCGGGGACTCGAGGCGCGCGTACTCGGCGCCCAGCGTGACCTCCAGCGTGCCCGACAGGCGTCCGGTGTAGCGGGCGGCGGCGTCCCGGCTCTCGGGGCGGGTGTTGAAGTCGGAACTGCGCGTGAGCGCCGTCCCGGGGAGGACCAGGCTCGCGACCTGCGCGAGGTCGGAGTCCTCGCGGCCCGCCCCGGCCTTGAGCCAGATCGCCTCGCGGCCCGAGAGCGCGTAGCGCGCGCCCGCGTCCACGCGGCCCGCGTAGCCGTCGATGCGGTTGAAGAACCCCGTCTCGTCCGGCCGGCCGAGGTCCACGTCCGCGGAGAGCCGGTTGGCGTAGAGGAAGAAGGAGAGGTCGTGTGCGGGCTTGGCGCCCAGGGCCGCGGTGTAAGTGCGCGCCCGGCCGTCGAAGGCGACGTCGCGCGGATCGATCCGGGTGTCGATCGCCTCGAGGAAATACGCCACGGGCACGCCGGAGGGGGAAAGGCCGTTCACGGTGAGCACGGGCTCGGTGAGCGAGACGTCGTCGCTGCGGGAATAGCGCAGCGCCGCCGTCGCGTGCAGGCCGGGCGCGGGCACGAGCGACTGGAAGCGGTTCGAGGCGCCGAAGGCGAGGGAATCGGTGATGAAGCCCTGCATCAGCTCGGAGCGGCGGTTGAACTGGCCCGGGTAGCGGTCGGCCAGGAAGAGGTGGCTGCCGCCCCAGAACGGGAGGTAGGAATCCTGCGCGGCGCTCCTCGCCCACGCCTCGAGGCCCATGTAGCCCAGCGCGCTGCCCATGTTGGCCACGCCCTTCTGGTTGTCGGCCACGGCGTCGAGCGACTTGAGGAAGGGGATGCGCGAGAGCGCCTCGCGGGAGGCGCGCGCGGCGGCGACCGGGTCGATGGCGTCGAGGCTCACGATCGAGGCGAGCACGTGCGGGAGCGGGTCCCTGGGATCGACCTGCATCGCGCGCGAGAGCATGTCGGAAGCCGCCTTGTGGCGGCCGTCCTGGTAGTAGGCCGCGGCGAGGTACGCGTACGCCCGCGCGTAGCGCGGCTCGATGAGCGTCGCCTTCTGGAGCGCCTCGGTGGCCGCCTCGCGGTTTCCCACGCGCAGCTCGAGGATGCCCAGGCCCGTCCAGGCGACGTAGTCGTCGGGCTGCAGCTCGAGCGCGCGGGCGAAGCGCTCGCGGGCCCGCGCGAGATCGCCGTCCAGCGTCGCGGCCGTGCCTTCCTCCGAGAGCGCGCGGGCGCTCCCCGGATCGAGCGCCACCGCCTTGCCCAGCAGCTCGCGCGCTCGCCGCAGGTTGTCGCGCTCGGCCTCCACCGTCCCGAGGCCCAGCCAGCCGCGCGCGTCCCCCGCGGCGATGTCGATGGCGCGCTGGCAGCCCGCGGCCGCCTCGTCGCCAAGGCCCTCGATCCGCGCGGCGTCGCAGAGCGCGAGCCAGGCATCGAGGGACGCGGGCGCGCGCGCCGTGGCCTCGCGCGCGAGGCCGAGCGCCTTCGCGCCCTCGCCTTCCAGGAGGGCGTAGCGCGAAAGGGCGGCGGCGAAGCGCTCGTCCTTCGGATGGCGCGCCTGGCCGCGGGCCAGGGCTTCGCGGGCGGCGCGAAGGTCCCCGCGGTACGCCTCGAAATCGGCCAGTAGGAGGTCGGCCTCGACGGGGAGGGCGACGCCGGCGTCGGCCTCCCTGCGCAGCAGCGCGTAGGCCTCGGCCATGCCCAGCCCTCGCGTGCGGGCGTAGCGCTCCGGATCGGCGCGCACCGACGAGACCCACTGCACGCGCTCCCGCGAGACCGTGACGCGCAGCTTCACGGGCGCCTTGCCCCTTTCGGCCTGCGCCTGCTCGCCGTCCTGCACGACGACGGAGCCCAGCGCGTTCGAGAATTCCACCTCGCCGCTCAGGACGGAGAGCGTCGCCCGGCCCTCGGAATCCACCACCATTTCCCAGTCGGTACCCCGGATCGCAGCGACCGCGGAAGGCGTCTCCATGACGAGGTTCCGGGGCGCGACCTTCGACTGCACCCAGCTTCGCCCCGCGTTGAGGTTGAGGATGGTCTTCGCGTCGGCTCCCCGGGCCGTCTCCTTGATCTGGAGCTGGCTGTTGGGCGCGAGCCGCACCTGCGTGCCGTCCACGAGCAGCACGCCCATGCGCGAGAGGTCGAGCGTGCGCACGAAGTTGGTGGGGAAGAGCCGCTGCCTCACCTTCGCCGGGCTCCACGCGGTCT
>CAZNWZ010000264.1:0-2994 GCA_964576455.1 uncultured Lysobacter sp. | reverse complement strand
CCTGCTTGTGCGCCTCGAAGAGCGCGTTGAAGGTGTAGAAGAACTCCTCCTGCGACCGCGACTTGCCCACGAAGAACTGCACGTCGTCGATGAGGAAGAGGTCGAGGCTGCGGTAGTAGCGCTTGAGGGAGTCGAAGCTCTTGTGCTGGTAGGCCCGCACCACGTCGGCCACGAACTGCTCGGCGTGGATGTAGCGGACCTTGGCCTTGGGATTCCTCTTGAGGACCTCCGTGCCGATCGCCTGCAGCAGGTGCGTCTTGCCCAGTCCCGTCCCCCCATAGATGAAGAGGGGGTTGTAGGCCGTGCCGGGGTTCTCGGCGACCTGGATGGCCGCCGCGCGGGCGATCTGGTTGGCCTTGCCGTTCACGAAGTTGCCGAACGTGAAGGCCGGATTGAGGCGGTGCTCGTCGCGCGAGGGCTTCTCCGGGGCGACGGGCACCGGCTCGGGAACGACGATCTCCGTCTCGCCCGCGGACTTGTCGTCCAGGACCAGGTCCACCCGCAGGCCGCCGCCGGCCACGCGCTCGGCGCGCGATTCGAGCTTGGCGAGCAGGTTCGCGCGGATCCAGCGCAGGACGTGGTGGTTCGGCGCGAGCACGCGCAGCTGGTTGCCGTGGCGCTCGGCGCGAAGGGGCTTGATCCACGTGTCGAACTGCTGGGCCGGCAGGTCCTTCTTCAGCTCGGAAACGAGGGAAAGCCAGAGCGAATCCATGTCGGCGATGGGCAGCGGGATCGGGAAGAAGCGGGCGGCGGGAAGAACTGCGATTCTATCGGGAACGGGGTGGGTTATCCACAGGCCCGTGCGTGACGCTCCCGGACGGCGCGATGGCGCCGGGGGGGTCGATCGGCTATAATCGCGCGTTTCGCCTGAAGGGCGGGATTTCACACACCCGAGGTACCCATGAAACGCACTTTCCAACCGTCCACCACGCGCCGCAAGAAGACGCACGGCTTCCGTGTCCGCATGAAGACGGCCGCCGGCCGCGCGGTGATCAACGCCCGACGCGCCAAGGGCCGCAAGCGCGTCGCGGTCTGACGCGTCGCCCCGCATGACCCGCGGCGCCTGGAAGGAAGGCCTTTCCCGGCGCCATCGTTTCGCGGGGCGCGGCGCCTTCGCGCCGGCGCTGCGCAGCCGCCACAAGCTGCGGACCCCCGCCCTGCTGCTGCACGTGGCTGCCGGCAAGCCGGGCGAGTCCCGGCTGGGACTCGTGGTCCCCAAGCGCCTGGCGCGCCGTTCCGTGGATCGAAACCGACTCAAGCGCCTGGCGCGCGAGGTCTTCCGCCGCCACGCCGCGAAGACGGCGGGCCTGGACCTGGTCCTGGCCCTGCGCGAGGCCGTCGGCCGCGAAGGCGAGGCGGCCTGGCTTGCCCAGTGGCAGGAGCTCCTCGCGCGGGCGGCGGAGGCCCGCTGAGATGCGCCGCCTGCTGATCGGCCTCGTTCGCGCCTACCAGTACCTGCTGTCACCCTGGTGGGGGACGCAGTGCCGCTTCACGCCCACCTGCTCGCACTACGCCATCGAGGCCCTCGAGCGGCACGGGGCGCTGGGTGGCGGCTGGCTCGCTGCCCGCCGCATCCTGCGCTGCCACCCGTGGAGCGCGGGTGGTTATGATCCCGTTCCCTGACGCCTCCGCCTCCTGACCCCCGCCTCCCGATGGACATCCAGCGCCTCATCGCCTTCGTGGTCTTCAGCTTCTCGGCCCTGCTCCTGTGGGAGGCCTGGCAGAAGCACAACGCGCCGAAGGCGCCCGCGCCCGCCTCGACCATAGCCGGCGCGCCGGCGGCGCCGGCCGGAGCGCCCACCCCCACGCCCTCGACCACGCTCTCGCCGCAGGGCACCCCGGCGCCGGCCCCCGCCGCGCCCGCTTCCGCGATCGTCGCCGCCACCGGGGAGCGGGTGGTGGTGAAGACGGACCTCTTCGAGGCCGAGCTCAACACCGCCGGCGGCGACATCCGGCGGGTCACGCTCTTCAAGGTCTTCTCCGCGCTCGACCGCACGAAGCCTCTGGTGCTGATGGAGCCGGATCCCAAGAACTACTTCGTGACCCAGTCGGGGCTCCTCGGCGAGGGGCTGCCGTCCCACAAGACGATGTACTCGGCCGAGGCCACCGCCTTGAGCCTGGCCGACGGCAAGGACCAGGTCGAAGTGAGGCTCACCGCGAAGGACGCGGCCGGCGCCGAGGTGACCAAGACGTTCACCTTCCGCCGCGGCACCTACGAGATCCTCGTGAGCTACGCGGTGAAGAACACCGGCGACAAGCCCCTCGCGCCGTACGCCTACTTCCAGTTCCTGCGCGACGGCAACCAGCCGAGCCAGGAGGCGGCGCAGACGAGCGCCATGGCGGGCGTGGCCACCTTCACCGGGCCGGCGGTCTACACCGAGGAGTCGAAGTTCGTGAAGGTGGACTTCAAGGACATCGACAAGGGCAAGCAGTCGCACGCCAGGAAGTCGAAGGACGGCTGGATCGGCCTGGTGCAGCACTACTTCGTGTCCGCGTGGCTCCCGAAGGGCTCGGGCGATCGCGAGTTCTTCACCAACAAGGTGGGCGAGAACCTCTACACCGCGGGCGTCATCGTCCCGGTGGGCCAGGTGACCCCGGGCGCCTCGGCCACGGTGGCGATGCCCCTCTACATCGGGCCGCAGGAGACCGACAAGCTCGCGAAGATCGCGCCCGGCCTGGAGCTCGTCGTCGACTACGGCTGGCTGTACATCCTCGCCGCGCCGCTCTTCTGGGTGCTCAAGTTCATCCACGGCCTGGTGGGCAACTGGGGCTGGGCCATCATCCTGCTCACCATCCTCATCAAGCTCGTCTTCTACCCGCTCAACCACAAGGCGGGGCGCTCGATGGCGCAGATGAAGGTGCTGGGCCCGAAGATGGAGAAGCTCAAGCAGCTCTACGGCGACGACCGGCAGAAGCTCAACCAGGCGATGATGGAGCTCTACCGCACCGAGAAGATCAACCCGCTGGGCGGCTGCCTGCCGATCCTGGTGCAGA
>CAZNWZ010000263.1:0-2994 GCA_964576455.1 uncultured Lysobacter sp. | reverse complement strand
CGCAGGATGAGGGCGAAGGCGTTGGCGCCCACGAAGAGGCCGAAGATGAACGCGGTCGTGAGCATCGTCTCCCGCGACACCTCGCGCATGACGGACCAGCTGAGCTTGCGGTTCACCGCGGCCAGGATCGTGGCGCCGGCGGCGCCGAGGCCCGAGGCTTCCGTGGGGGTGGCCACGCCGGCGAAGATCGACCCCAGCACCGCGAGGATCAGGAAGGCGGGCGGCAGCACCGCGAGCAGCGTGCCCTTGAAGTCGTCCCAGGTGAGAGCCGGCCCCGGCGGCGGCGCGGGCGCGACGTGCGGCCGGAAGTGCGCGATCCCCACCACGTAGGCGATGTACATGAACCCCATCATCACGCCCGGGACGACGGCCCCCATGAAGAGGTCGCCCACCGAGAGGGAGAGCTGGTCGGCCATGATCACGAGCATGATGCTCGGGGGGATGAGGATGCCGAGGGTCCCCGCTCCCGCGATCACCCCGGCGCCCAGCTCCCGCGAGTAGCCGCGCTCGAGCATGATGGGGAAGGCGAGCGTGCACAGCAGCACCACCGAGGCGCCGACGATGCCCGTGGAGGCCGCCAGCAGCAGGCCGATGATCACGACCGTGATCGCGAGCCCCCCGCGCAGCCGCCCGAACACCTTGACGAAGTTCGTCATCAGGTTCTCGGCCACCCCCGAGCGGTCGAGCATGAGGCCCATGAAGACGAAGTTGGGCAGGGCGACCAGCACCCAGTTGGACATCACCGCCCAGATGCGGTCGACGACGATCGTGAGGCTGCCGTAGTTCTTGAGCAGGAAGGTGTCGTATCCCAGGCTGTTGAGCAGCAGGCCGATCGCCGTGAACCACAGGGCGATGCCCCCCATGATCCAGGCGATGGGATAGCCCGTGAAGATGAGGGCCACGAAGCCCAGGAACATCGCGATGACGAGCAGCTCGTAGAGTTCCATGCGGGCTCTTCAGGGCTTCGCGTCCGCCTCGAGCGGCCGGGGAAAGCCGAAGAGGAGCGTCGTGCAGCGCGTGAGCCTCGAGACGGCCGCGAGGACCAGCAGCGAGGCGGCGAGGGAGATGAAGGACTTGAGGACCCAGCGGTAGGGCAGTCCCCCGGGGGCGGCGGAGACCTCGTTGAAGTCCCAGGCCGACTTGGCGTACGGCACGCCCTCGATCGCGATGATGAGCACGAACGGAAGCATGAAGGTCGCGAGGCCGGCGAGCTCGATCCAGGCCCGCGTGCGCAGCGACCAGCGCTCCGCGAGCACGTCCACGCGCACGTGGCGGTCCACGTCGGCCGCGTACGACAGGCCGACCATGAAGCCCACGGCGTAGATGTGCCACTGGATCTCCTCGAACATGATCGAGCCGCGCCCGAAGCCGTAGCGCAGCACGACCTGCAGGACCACGACCGCCACCAGCAGCGGCCACAGCCACGAGGCCGCGTGGCCCGCGGCCGCGATCAGGCGGTCGATGCGGTGCGAGAAGCGGTTGCGCGGGAGGACCAGCGGTCCTCCCGCGATCTCGGCCAGGGGACCGGCTTCCTCCTCCTCCAGGGGCCGTTCCACCGCCGGGCCTCAGTTCTTCCAGTCGCGCGGCAGGTAGCCCAGCTCCTTCCAGAGCTTGTGCTTCTTCTGGAAGGCCATCTGCGACTCGTAGACCTTCTTGAACATCGCGTCCTTCGCGGCCTCCTCGGCCATCACCTCGGCGGAGGCCTTCTGGAACGCCTTGAGCACGGGCTCGGGCAGCTTCACCGCCTTGACGCCCTCCTTCTGGAACTTCTCGATCACCGGCGCCTGCAGCGCCTCGGCCTTGGCGATGGCCATCGTGACGCCCGCGGTGCACGCCGTCTCGATCATGGCCTGCGTGTCGGGCTTGAGCGCGTCCCAGGCCTTCTTGTGCACGTAGAGGTACTGCGACGTCGAGGGCTGGTGCCAGCCGGGCAGGTGGTAGAACTTGGCCACCTTGTAGAAGCCCAGCTGCTCGTCCACCGTCGGCAGCGAGAACTCGGTGCCGTCCAGCACGCCCTTCTCGAGCGCCTGGAAGAGCTCGCCCGCGGGCAGCAGCGTGACCGACATGCCGGCCTTCTGCGCGACCTTGCCGCCCAGCCCCGCGGCGCGGAACTTCAGGCCCTTGAGCTGCTCGACGTTCTTGATCTCGAACTTGAACCAGCCCGCGGCCTCCGGCCCGATGGTGCCGCAGAAGATGGGCACCACGTTGTGCGGCGCGTAGAGCTCGCGCACCAGCTTGTCGCCGCCGCCGAAGTAGTACCACGCGATGTACTCGTCGGGCTCGAGGCCGAAGGGCGTGGCGCCGAAGAGCGCCGAGGCCGGGAGCTTGCCGATCTCGTAGCCCATCCAGGTGTAGCCCGCCTCGACCTTGCCCGCGCTCACGTTGTCGAAGACCGCCAGGGCGGGGATGAGCTTGCCCGGCTCCTGCACGGAGAGCTTGATGGCGCCCCCGCTCATCTTGTCGAGGATCCCCGCCACCCACGGCATGGTGTCGCCCAGCGCCGTGAGGTTGGAGCCGAAGGCCATCGGCACCGCCCAGCGGATTCGGTCCACGGCGCCGGCCGTGCCGGCGGAGAGCGTTCCGAGGGCGAGTGCCGCGGTGGCGGCGAGGGCAACGAGCCTGCTCTTGGGGGTCCGCATGATTCCTCCTTGGGATTTGTCGTTCTGGACACTCGCCGCGCCGCCCCGGGAGCCGGGTACCGCCGCGGACGGGAGCGGCTATCTTGCACTTCGCCGCCGGACCCGGCAAATCCCGCGCGGGGGCCCGGTCCGCCGAGGCGGGCGCGCGCGACCCCTACTCCCACTCGATCGTGGCGGGGGGCTTGGAGGAGACGTCGTACACGACGCGGTTGATGCCCCGCACCTCGTTGATGATGCGGTTGGAGACCCGCCCGAGCAGGTCGTAGGGCAGCTCGGCCCAGCGCGCCGTCATGAAGTCCGTGGTCTGCACGGCGCGCAGGGCCACCACGTAGTCGTAGGTGCGGCCGTCGCCCAT
>CAZNWZ010000262.1:0-3035 GCA_964576455.1 uncultured Lysobacter sp. | reverse complement strand
TCGGCAACGCCGCCTACCCCACCGCGCCGCTGCGCAACCCCGTGAACGACGCCAACGCCATCGCGGCGCGGCTGCGCGCGCTGGGCTTCGAGGTGACGCTTCGCACCAACACCACGCAGCGCGAGTTCACGCGCGCCGTGAGCCAGTTCGGCCAGGCCCTCAAGCCGGGCAGCGTCGCGCTCTTCTACTACGCCGGCCACGGCATGCAGGTCCGCGGCCGCAACTTCCTCGTCCCCGTGGACGCCGACATCCAGAGCGAGGCCTCGGCGAGGAGCGAGTCGGTGGACCTGGACCTGGTCCTGGAGCAGCTGGGCCCCTCGCGCCTGAGCATGGTCATCCTCGACGCCTGCCGCAACAATCCGTTCGAGGGGAAGTTCCGCTCGACGCGCGGCAGCGGCCTGGCGCAGGTGGACGCGCCCAAGGGGACGCTGCTCGCCTACGCCACGGCCCCGGGCAAGGTCGCCTCCGACGGCGAGGGGACCAACGGCCTCTACACCGCCGAGCTCCTCAAGGCCATGGAGATCCCGGGCGCCAAGGTCGAGGACGTCTTCAAGGCCGTGCGCGTCAACGTGATCAAGGCCACGGCCGGCGAGCAGATCCCCTGGGAATCGTCGTCGCTCACGGGCGACTACTACTTCCGCCCCGCCACGCGGGCCGAGGCGGGCAAGGCCGCGCCGGCGACCCAGGCGCAGCAGGCGGAGATGCAGGCGAAGCTGGACGCCGAGCGGCAGGCGCGCGAGAAGGAGGCTCAGGCGCTCAAGGCGGAGATGGAGAAGCTGCGCGAGGAGGTCCGCCGCCTCTCGGTCGCCTCGGCCGCCCCGGCACCGCAGCCCGCCGCCCAAGCAACGGCGCCGGCGACGGCGGCGCCGCCGCCTGCCGAGGTCCCGAAGCCCGCCGAGCCGAAGAAGAGGGCCGACGGGAAGAAGACGGAGGGGAGAAAGCCCGAGGGAGCCCCCGCCCCCGCCGGCACGAAGCTCGCGGCCCTCGAGAAGAAGGAGGCCGCCGCCAGTTCCGGGCTCACCTCGCCGCCCTCGCCCAAGCTTCGCGAGGCGGTTGCGGAGGAGTGGAAGCGCCGCCTCGTGGTGCTCGAGAGCGAGCGCGGCCGGCTCACGCTCGCCAAGGCCGCGGCCGTCCTCTTCGCGCCGCTCAACGACGAGCAGCTCACGGCGCTGGTGGAGAAGGAGCGCGTCCTGAAGGACCTGCCCTACCACTCCGCCCTGGCGCTCGGCTTCGATGCGGCCGGAAACCTCAAGTCCTGGACGGTGTGGAAGGAGAACTCGGCCGACAACGCGGCCGCGTACGCGCGCAAGCAGTGCACCCAGACGGCCGCGGCGCCCTGCGCCGTCGTGATGGTGAGTGGCCGGTTCGACGAGGGGCAGTTCCTCGCCTGGGCGCGCAGCGCCGACGGCGGCAACCTCGGCCGCATGCGCGTGGCGTTCATGCGCAGCCGCTACGGGCCGCGCTGACGGCGCGGCCTACTCGACCACCGTCTGCGACTGCTCGCGCAGGTACTGCGTGAGGTAGTAGAAGGAGCCGATGCTCTTGCCCGTGGAGCCCGAGCCCTTCCAGCCGCCGAAGGGCTGGTAGCCCGGCCAGGCGCCCGTGGTCGCGCCCTGCGGGCGGTTCACGTAGACGACGCCGGCCTCGATGCGCTCGAGGAAGGCCGCCGCCTCCTCCGGGGCTCCGTAGAAGCCGGCCGTGAGGCCGTACTCGGTGTCGTTCGCGCGCGCGAGCGCCTCGTCGAGCGAATCCACCGCGCCCACGAGGACGAAGGGCAGGAAATGCTCGTCGCGCCACAGGCGCGAGGCCCACGGCGCCGTGGCCACCGTGGGCGCCACGAAGTAGCCGCGCGCGAGGTCGCCCTGCGCGAGCTCGCGCCCGCCGGCGAACACCGTGCCCTCGCGCGCGGCCTCCGCGGCCGCCTTGCGGTAGCGGTCGCGGGCCGCGGCGTTGATCACCGGCCCCATCCAGTTCTCGCGCCGGGTCGGGTCGCCCACGGGCGCCTCGTCCGCGAGCTTCGCCAGCCGCGCGACGAGTTCGTCCATCGCCGGCCTCTCCACCAGCACGCGGGAGGCCGCGGAGCACTTCTGCCCCTGCAGGCCGAAAGCCGAGCGGTGGATGCCCACGGCGGCGCGCTCCAGGTCCGCGTGGCGGGTGACGACGACGGGATTCTTGCCGCCCATCTCGGCGATGCAGGGGCGCGGCCAGCGGCTCCCGCCGAAGGTGCGCACGATCCCCATGCCCACCTCGCCCGAGCCGGTGAAGGTGATGCCCGCGACGCCCGGGTGGTGGACGAGCGCCTCGCCCACCTCGGCGCCGCGGCCCGTCACGTAGTTGGCCACGCCGTCCGGCAGGCCCGCCTCGCGCAGCGCCTCCATGAGAAGGGCGCCGCTCCAGGCCGTGTCGCTCGCCCCCTTGAAGACCACGGTGTTGCCGGCGACGAGGGCGGCGCCGACGGGGCCGCCGGCCAGGGCCATCGGGAAGTTGAAGGGCGCGATCACGGCCCACACGCCGTGGGGCCTCATCACCGAGCGGTTGTGGCTCGCGAAGCCCTTCACGGGATCGTCCGGGAGGAAGCGCACGAAGCCGCCGTTCTCCTCCATCTCGTCGCAGTACCAGCGCAGGAGGTCGGCCGTCTCCTGCACCTCGCCGAGGGCCTCCAGGCGGTTCTTGCCGACCTCGAGCGCCATCGCCGCGGCGAGCTCGAACACCCGGGCCTCGAGGCGGTCGGCCGCCCGGCGTAGCAGCGCCACGCGGTCGGCCCACGGCGTCGCCGCCCAGGGCCGGTGCGCGGCGCGCGCGGCCGCCACCGCGTCCGCGACGTCGCCCGCACCGCCCCGCGGGAAGCGCGCGAGGAGCCAGTCGCGGTCGATGGGCGAGCGGCACTCGAGTTCCTCGTTCGCGAGCCGCGCCTTCCCGCCGATCCACATCGGATGCAGTGCGCCCAGCCGGCCCTTCACGAGGGCGAGCGCCGCCTCGAACCGCCGGTGCAGCTCCTCCGGCGGGTCGAACATCGTCGAGTAGGTGAGCTTGAA
>CAZNWZ010000261.1:0-3043 GCA_964576455.1 uncultured Lysobacter sp. | reverse complement strand
GTGATCATCGTGATCTGCGCGATCGGCGCCTACACCGTGCACAACTCGATGTTCGTCGTGTGGCTCATGCTCGCCTTCGGCGTGCTCGGCTACGTCTTCAAGAAGCTCGACTACCCGATGGCCCCGCTGGTGCTCGCGCTGGTGCTCGGCGACCGCGCCGAGGACGCCTTCCGCCAGTCGATGCTGGGCTCGCAGGGCGACATGAGCGTATTCTTTTCCAACCCCCTCGTCGGCACGATCACGGGAGCGTCCCTGCTGCTCCTCTTCTGGCCCCTCATCTCGAAGGGCATCGCGATCGCGAGGGGGCGCCGGTAGGACGCGGCCGGGCGGGGAGCCCGGGCCGTGGCGACGCGGGGAGCGGACCGAATGCTGAACAGGGAGTGTGAGACATGGCAGTGATCGCGTTCACCCAGGAGATGGCCACGCTGGGTTCCGACGTCGCGATGGGCGTGTGCGAGGCGCTGGGCCTGCAGATGGTCCGGCACGAGGTCGGCGACCACGTCGCCGGCAAGATGCACGTGAAGAAGAGCCTCATCCGCCGCCTGCGGGAGGGCAAGGCCGGCCCCTTCGAGCGCTGGACCGCCGACGAGAGGTCGATCTCGATCTTCACGGCCGAGGAGATCTACGACCTGGCGGTGAAGGGCAACGTGCTCATCCGGGGCTGGGGCGCCACGATGCTGCTGCGCCCGGTGGCCCACGTGCCTTGCGTGCGCGTGTGCGCGCCGCTGGAGCTTCGCGTGCAGCGCCTGATGGCGCGGCTGGAGACCGACGACGAGAAGCTCGCCCGCCACGAGATCGAGGTGGACGACCACGCCCGCGCCTCGCGCATGTCGGAGCACTTCGGCGTCCACTGGGGCGACCCGGCGCTCTACGACCTCACCCTGAACACCGATCGCATCCCGGTCCCCACCTGCGTGGACATGGTGGTCGGCCTCGCGCGCAGCCAGCCGTTCCAGGAGACCCCGGACTCGCGCAGGCACCTGGAGGACCTGGCCCTGGCCTCGAAGGCGCGCGCGGCCCTCAAGGCGAACCCGGCGACTTCGGACATCAACGTGCACATCGAGGCGAACGGCGGCCGGCTCCTCGTCCGCGGCATCGTCGCCAACGAGCGCGAGCACGCCCTGTGCCACGAGGTGGTGGGCGCCCTCGCGGGCCCGGCGGGCATCGAGGACGACCTCACGACGATGTCGGGAAGGATGAAGACCTTCCCGCAGCAGCACCTGCGCAAGTAGCCGCTAGAGCAGGTCGCGGCCGATCTTCTGGGCGAAGGTCCGCCCGTACTCCGCGCCCAGGAAGCTGGCGAGGATCTTCTCGGCCTCGCGCAGGGCGACGCGCAGCTCCTCGGGCGTCCGGCAGCGGTCGACCTTGATCGCGAGGGCGTCCCCGTTGGGCCCCAGGCGGTGCGAGATCTCGCGCACGGCGGCCTTGCGGATCTCGTCGAACCGCTCGGGAGGGAGGGCGGCGGCCGCGGCGGGCGCCTCCTCCCCCGGCTCGGGCCCGGAGACGGGGGCGATCGCCCCCCCGGCGAGCGAGACCAGGCCCATCGCCTGCAGCTCGGCGAGGATGGCGTCCACCTCGCCCGGGCGGAACATCGGCGCGAGGTCGGAAACGTTCTTGGCGCCGTCCACGAGGATGAGGGCGCGGCGCAGCTTCGACGGCAGCCCGCGCGTGGGCGAGGTGACCTCGCCCGCGCCGGCCTCCGTCTTGTGGAAAACCAGGCTCTCGTCCAGCATGGGGCTCCCCCGACATTCGCCGCGTGAACGCGGTCTGCAAGGAAACTATAGGCTGCGGGAGAGCGCCGCGCCAGCCCCGGGGGCGGGCTCAGATCTTGCCGGCGTGCTTGAGGCGGGAGAGCGTCTCGGCCGACAGGTTGAGGTAGGAGGCGAGCTCCTTCTTGGGCACGCGCTCGGCGAGCTCGGGGTGCTTGCGCAGGAACCGGTGTACGCGGCCCGGCGCGTCGAGCAGGTGCAGCGTGATGGTGTGCGCCATCACCTCGCTCATGAGGAACATCACCTCGTACTCGAAGTCCTCCTTGAGCTCCGGGTTGCCCTCGAGGAACGCCGCCCACTGCGGAAGCGGGAGCTTCGCCACGCGCGCCTTGGTCACGGCGCGGATCGAGTAGGGCGCGGGCGTGCGCAGCCGCCACGCCGCGTAGCTCGTCTCCATGTCGTCCTCCCGGGCGAAGCGCAGGATCATCTCCTTGCCCTCGGGGTTGGACACGACCCGCTTGAGGACCCCGTCGAGCACGAAGTACTGCTCCATCTCGTGCGCGCCCTGGGTGAGGAGGACGTCCCCCTTGCGGAAGTCCACGACGGCGAGCTGCGGTTCCAGGCTCCGGAAGGCCGCCGGCGCGAGGCGCCGAAGGACGATGTTGCGCCGCAGCTGCGCGCTCATCTCTTCCCGCTCCGGGTGATTGGCCAGCAGGGTCATGGGGGGATCGGACAATTGACCCGCATCAAGGCAGTGCGCTCGTGCGGTTCCCTACCATTCTAGCGCGATTCAATGCGGCCCAGCCCCTGGACACCCGGCCGACGACGAACGACCGATCCCGAAGCGGCCCCCGCGACCGGCCACCGGCGCGGGCCGGCCCACCCCGAGGAGGAAACCATGGCAACCGTCTCCGAACCGGCCGTCACCGGCCAGGCCTCCGCGCCGGCGGGCAGCGGCCCGAACGCCGCCGAGGCGCAAGCGCAGGAAACGACCGACGGCTTTCACCTGGTCATCGACGCGCTGAAGCTCAACGGGATCGACACGATCTTCGGCCTGCCCGGCATCCCGATCACGGACCTCACCCGCAAGGCGCAGGCCGCGGGCATCCGCGTGATCTCGTTCCGGCACGAGCAGAACGCGGGCTACGCGGCGTCGATCGCCGGCTTCATGACCGGCAAGCCCGGCATCTGCCTCACGGTGTCGGCGCCCGGGTTCCTCAACGGCCTCACCGCGCTCGCCAACGCGACCACCAACTGCTTCCCGATGATCCTCGTCTCGGGCTCGAGCGAGCGCGAGATCGTCGACCTGCAGCAGGGCGACTACGAGGAGATGG
>CAZNWZ010000260.1:0-3053 GCA_964576455.1 uncultured Lysobacter sp. | reverse complement strand
GTGGTCTGGCACTTCTACTCGACCTCGCACAAGGTGCGGGTGCGCGTGAAGGCGCGCGTGCCGGAGTTGAACCCGTCGGTGCCTTCCCTCACCGCGCTCTACGGCTCGGCCGCCTTCATGGAGCGCGAGTGCCACGAGATGTACGGCATCGGCTTCGAGGGCAACGCGGACCTGCGCCCCCTGCTGCTCTACGAGGGCTTCGTGGGCCACCCGCTGCGCAAGGACTACCCGAAGGAGCGCGAGCAGCCGCTCGTCGCCTACCGGCCGGGCTTCGAGCTCGGGGACAGGGGCTGACCGTGGCCGCGAACCCGCGCATCCCGAACCCCGTGCGCTCCGCCTTCGCCCCCGGCGAGCGCGACGACACGGTCGTGGTGTCGATCGGCCCGTCGCACCCGGCCACCCACGGCACCATCCAGATCTTCGCGGAGCTCTCCGGCGAGCGCGTCATCCGCGCCGACGTGCACTGCGGCTACCTGCACCGGGGGTTCGAGAAGGAGTGCGAGGCGCACACCTGGCACAACTGCATCCCCTACATGGACCGCCTGAACTACTGCTCGCCGCTCATCAACGACTTCGCCTACTGCGACGCCGTCGAGCGCCTGATGGGCATCGAGCTCACGCGGCGGGCGGTCGTGCTGCGCACGCTCCTGTCGGAGTACTCGCGCCTGTGCGACCACATCACCTGCATCGCGGCGAGCCTCATGGAGCTGGGGGCGATGACCGCCTTCCTCTACCTGGTGATGATCCGCGACTACATGTACGAGCACATCGCGGCGCTCACCGGGGCGCGGGTCACCCACTCCTACGGGCGGATCGGCGGGCTCGCGCGCGACCTCCCGGACGGTTGGCTCGGCCGGCTCGAGGAGATCCTCGTCCAGGCCGACGACTTCGTGGGGCGCGTGCACGGGCTGGTGGACAGGAACCGCATCTTCATCGACCGCATGCGCGACGTGGGCGTGCTCTCGCAGGCCGACGCGCTCTCCTACGGCTACACGGGGCCGATGCTGCGCTCCACGGGCCTCGCCCTCGACCTGCGCAAGGACACGCCCTACCTCGCCTACCCCGAGCTCGACTTCGAGGTCCCGGTGGGCATCAAGGGCGACAACTACGACCGCTACTACGTGCGCATGCGCGAGATGGACGAGTCGGTGCACATGATCCGGCAGTGCGTGGAGATGCTCGAGCCCGGCCCGGTCAACGTGGACGACCGCCGCTGCGCCTTCCCGGACAAGCCCGCCGTGTACGGCGAGATCGAGTCGCTCATCAACCACTTCAAGCTGGTGATGGAGGGCCCGAGGGTCCCGGCCGGCGAGATCTACGTGGCGCACGAGGGGGCCAACGGCGAGCTGGGCTTCTACCTCGTGTCGACGGGCGAGGGCACGCCGTACAAGGTGCACTGCCGCGCGCCCAGCTTCGTGCACATGGGCGGGGCGCACAAGATGCTCGAGGGCTACCAGCTCGCGGACCTGGTCCCGACCTTCGGCTCCATCAACATGATCGGCGGGGAGTGCGATCGGTGAAGCACCTCATCCCCGAGTTCGAGAAGATGAAGGAGCGGTTCCCCGCGGGGTTCGAGTCGTCGCTCGTGCTGCCCTGCCTGCACCGCATCCAGGCCGACCGCGGCTACGTGGCGGACGAGGACATCGACGGGCTGGTCGCCTACCTCGGCGTGCCGCGCGTGCAGGTCGAGGAGGTGCTCTCCTACTACACGATGCTGCGCCGGGAGGGCATCGGCCGCACGCACCTGCAGGTGTGCCGCAACATCGCCTGCTCCATGCGCGGGGCCGAGGGCGTCATCGAGCACGCCTGCAGGCGCCTGGGCGTGAAGCCGGGGGAGACCACGGCGGACGGGAAGATCACGCTCTCGACCGTCGAGTGCCTGGGCTCCTGCGGCACGGCGCCCGTGATGATGGTGAACGACGCCTACCACGAGAACCTGACGCTCGCGGAGCTCGACCGGCTGATCGAGGCGCTCGTGGCCGGGGAGGGCCGGTAGCCATGCCCGGCCGCCAGCTCATCATGACCTTCGAGGTGACGCCCACCTCGCACACGCTCGCCGAGTACAAGGCGCGCGGCGGCTACCAGACGCTCGAGAAGGCGCTGAGGATGGCGCCCGGGGACATCACGAAGGAGGTCACCGCCTCGGGCCTCCTGGGCCACGGCGGCGCCGCCTTCCCGGTCGGCCGCAAGTGGGGCGTGATGAAGCCCATCCCGGGCGAGATCCACTACCTGTGCGCCAACGCCGACGAGGGCGAGCCGGGCACCTTCAAGGACCGCTGGATCCTCGAGAACGCGCCGCACCTGCTCGTGGAGTCGATGCTCATCACTTCCTATGCGCTGGGCGTGCGCCACGCCTTCGTGTACATCCGGGGCGAGTTCGACCTGCCGTACCGGCGCATCCAGGGCGCGATCGACGAGGCCTACGCGGCCGGGCTCCTCGGCAAGAGCGTTCCCGGCAGCGACTTCGCGCTCGACATCGTCGTCTACCGCGGCGCGGGCTCGTATGTCTGCGGCGAGGCCTCCGGGCTCATCACCTCGATCGAGGGCCGGAAGCCCTATCCCCGCAACCGGCCGCCGCGCCTCACGGTGCGCGGGCTCTTCCAGAAGCCGACCGTCATCAACAACGTCGAGTCGCTCGCCAACATCACCGGCATCATCCGCATGGGCGCCGAGGAGTTCCGCAAGGTGGGCACGCCCAAGAGCCCGGGCACACAGCTCGTGTCGATCTCCGGCCACGTCGCGAGGCCCGGCGTCTACGAGGTCGAGTACGGCTACCCGTGGGCGAAGTTCCTCGACGAGGACTGCGGCGGCATGCTGCACGGGGCGAAGCTCAAGTGCGTGGTTCCCGGCGGCATCTCGACCAAGGTGCTCACGCGCGCCGAGATCGAGCCGCTCAACCTGAGCCACGAGTCCGTGAACCCGGCCGGCTCGGGCCTGGGCTCCGGCGGCATGATCGCGGTGGCCGAGGGCACGTGCATGGTGCGGTTCCTGCAGGTGCTGCTGCGCTTCTACCACCACGAGTCCTGCGGCCAGTGCACGCCGTGCCGCGAGGG
>CAZNWZ010000259.1:0-3055 GCA_964576455.1 uncultured Lysobacter sp. | reverse complement strand
CTTGCTAGCGTTCCATTCTCGAACAACAAAAAGCCGCGCACGCCCCCAGGAGCCTCCATGACCCGCCCCGCCGCTTCCCGCCTCTCCTTCGCCGTCTGTCTCGCCCTTGCCGCCCCCGCCTTCGCGCAGTCCAAGGCCGCACCCGCGAAGACCCCCATCGCCAACTACTGGATGGACGTGGCCACGGTCCACCTCGCGATCCCCGGCGCGGAGGACATGGCCGACATGCCCGTCCTCGGCGGGCTCATGGGCAACATGTTCGGCGGCTCGAAGATGGGCGTCATGCCGGGCAAGTGGCTCGACCTCTCGCTCTACACCCGGCAGAAGCCGGGCGGCACCCTGGGCACGCACGCCATCCCGCCGGGGCAGAACATGGGGCCGAGCCTGCCGCTCCAGCCCGTGGAGAGGCCCAAGCCGGGCGGCACGGCGCAGGACACGAGCCCCCAGGACCACGAGAAGCCCAAGGGGCGCCTGCTGCTCTACTGGGGCTGCAGCGCGACGGTGAGGCCGGGGCAGCCGCGCATCCTCGACATGGCCACGGCCGGCCCGCAGGACTTCGCGAAGTTCTTCGTCGGGCGCTACGCGCCCGAGCGCGGCGCCACCAGCCGGCCCGGCCACGCGATCTGGCCCAACGAGAAGGACAACCAGCGCGTGCCGAAGAACGCCTCGCTTCTGGGCGAGCACGCGGTCTCCGGCGAGGGCGTCCCGCCCAGCCTGAAGTTCGCGCTCGGCGAGCGGCAGGACTTCATGGAGCGCCTGAACCTCGCCGCGCCCGGCGACCCGAAGGCCTCGATCAACTCGACGTGGAACGCCGTTCCGAATGCGCGCGCCTATTTCCTCTCGGCGATGGGCGGCGACGGCAACGACATGGTGCTCTGGAGCTCGAGCGACGTGCCGGAGGCGGGCCTTGGGCTCATGGACTACCTGTCCCACTCGCAGATCGACCAGTGGGTCAGGGAGAAGGTGCTGCTGCCGGCCACGACGCAGCAGTGCGCGATCCCGTCGGGCATCTTCGGGACCGCCGGCGGCGCGATGCTGCGCGGCATCGCCTACGGCAACGAGCTGAACCTCGTGCATCCCCCGCGCCCGACGGACGCGAAGCTGCTCGCGGCCTGGAACCCGGAGTGGTCGCTGCGCGTGCGCGTGAAGTCGACCGCCATGACGATGCTGGGACAGGAGGCGCAGCCGGAAAGGCAGCCGAAGAAGGAGGAGCCGGTGAACCCGCTCGACATCCTCAAGAAGGGGATCTTCGGCCGCTGAGCGGGAAAGGGCCCGGCGGGGACGGCGGCGCGGCGATCCCTACGGCCGCAGCCAGCCCCGCTTCGAGGCGTGGTAGGCGAGGATCCCGAACACCACCGCCACGCCGACGTGGACCACGGTGAACGCGGCGGTGGTGAGGAGCACGAAGCGCCCCACGCGCTCCTCGCCCGCCTCGCGGCTGGAGAGCGCGAGCTCCGCCCCGGCGAGGAAGAGGATCACGCCCAGCACCGGCTCGGGAAAGAACCGCAGCAGGATCTGCACGGAGTCCGCGAATCCCAGCGCCAGGACCGTGAGCAGGACGCCCACCATCACGGTCGCCCCCCCCGTGCGCGCCCCGAACTTCACGTGGCCCGCCATGCCGCCCGCGCCGTGGCACACCGGCACGCCGCCGAGCGCGCTGGACCAGGCGTTCGCCAGCCCCGTGGAGATCGCCACGCCGCGCTCCGTGACCGGGCGGTCGGGAAAGAGCCGGTTGTTCTCGCTCGTGACCGCGAGGAGCGCGTTGCCGAAGGTGAGCGGAAGCTGCGGGAGGGCGAGCAACAGGGCGCCCGCCCAGATGTCGGACGCGGTGACGGCGGACAAGCCGAAGGCGGGCAACCGGAAGTCCGGGCGGATGAGCGCCGCCTGCGCGCCGAGCGCCGGGTCGTTCCAGAGCGTGACGCCGACGCCCGCCGCGAGGAGCAGCAGCATCACCGGCAGCCGCGACTGCGCGAGCAGCGCGAACGCGAGGAGCGCGGCGGCGAGCCAGGGGCTCACCGACATCATGCGGATCCCCTCGAGCATGAAGCCGAACCCCAGCCCCAGCACCACGCCCAGGAGGGCGGGCCGCGGAATCCACTCCGCGACGCGCTTGGCGAGCCCGGTGGCCCCGAGGAAGAGCCAGAGGGCCGCCGTGGCGATGCCCGCGCCGACGACGAGGGCCGGCGTGACCGCGATCCCGGCGGCGCTCGTCGCCGCCGCCGCGCCGATGGCCTTCATGGGCTGCACCGGGAAGGGCGTGCGGTACCACAGGCCCGTGGCGATCATCGCGCCGCCGAAACCCAGCAGCACCCCGGCCGGGTCCATCTTCACGATCGCGAGGTACGCGACGACGAAGGGGACGAGCGTGCCGAGGTCGCCGAAGGCGCCGGAGAGCTCGGCCAGGTCGTAGCGGTTGCGCATGGCGGGAGCCGCGGGCGCGGAAGGCTCGGCACTCATCGGCCCATCATAGCCGCGGCGGGCACCCTTGGGCTAAAGTCGCCGGTATCGGAACTCCGCCGCCCGGTGCCCGCCCATGCGCCCGACCGCCCTCGCCGCCTGCCTCGCCTCGCTCGCCCTCGCCGGCTGCGTCTCCGTGAGCGCCACCCACCACGCCTCGCACGCGCCGTCTCCCGCCGATGGCCGCATCGAGGTCGCCTTCCCGGAGCCGATGCGCACCCACACGCTCGCCAACATGCGCGACCACCTCCTCGCGCTGCAGGAGATCCAGCAGGCGCTCGCCTCGGGCGCCCACGACAGGGCGGCGGACGTCGCCGAGAAGCGCCTGGGGATGACCTCGCTCGCGGCGCACGGCGCCCACGACGTGGCCAGGTTCATGCCCGAGGGGATGCGGGCCGCGGGCACCGCCATGCACCGCTCGGCCAGCCGCTTCGCGGTCGAGGCCGCGAACGCCGGCGCGACGGGCGACACGAGGAAGGCGCTCGGCGCGCTGGCGGACGTGACCGCGCAGTGCGTCGCGTGCCACGCCGCCTATCGCATGAAATGAAAACGGGCGGCAGCGCCGCCCGTTCCCCCTCACCCCGACCCTCTCCCCGGG
>CAZNWZ010000258.1:0-3068 GCA_964576455.1 uncultured Lysobacter sp. | reverse complement strand
TCCGCGGTGACGGCGTTGAAGTCGTCGTAGCGCCCCATGAGGCTGCGCAGCCACGTGTACTCGAGCTGCTTGCCGCGCCAGGCCTGCGAGAGCGCCGCCCCGCGCCCGGGAAAGAGCGAGTCGGCGAGGCGCGTCACGGAATGCACGTCGAAGAGCGTGCCGTAGGCATCGAAGACGAGCGCTTGCGGATCGGCGGTCATGGCGTTTCCTCCCGGTGCCGAAGGATACCTCCGAAGCGGGCCGCGCCGGTGCTACCATCTTCCCCACTCCCGCAACCCTCCCGCCCCGCCGCCATGCTCCCCCGCACGCTCCTTCTTGCCGCCGCGCTCCTCGCGGCCGCGCCGCCCTCCCTCGCCCAGTCCTGGCCCGCCCGCACCGTCAAGATCGTCGTGCCCTTCCCCGCGGGAGGGCCGACGGACGTGCTCACGCGCGTGCTCGCCGACAAGCTGGGCGCCCAGCTCGGCCAGCCCGTCGTGGTCGAGAACAAGCCGGGCGCCGGCGGGTCGATCGGCGCCGATTTCGTGGCGAAGAGCGCGCCCGACGGCTACACGCTCGTCATGGCCACCACCAGCACCCACTCCATCGGTCCCTACCTCGGCAAGCAGGCCTACGACCCGGTGAAGGACTTCACGCCCATCGTCTGGGTGGGCAACGCGACCAACATCCTGGTGGTGAGCCCGCACGTGCCCGCCGGCTCGGTGAAGGAGCTGATCGAGCTCGCGAGGAAGGACCCGGGCAGGCTCAACTACGCCACGAGCGGCATCGGCACCATCTCGCACCTCACCAGCGAGCTCTTCGCCTCGATGGCCGGCATCAAGCTCACCCACGTGCCCTACAAGGGGACGCAGCAGTCCATTCCCGACATGATGTCCGGCCAGGTGGCCATCCTGTTCGACAACGTCATGACCTCGCTGCCGAACATCAAGGCCGGCAAGGTAAAGGGGGTCGCCATCTCGTCGTCCTCGCGCTCGCCCCTCGTGCCGGACCTGCCGACGGTCGCGGAGTCGGGGCTGCCCGGCTTCCAGAGCCTCGTGTGGTTCGGGCTCCTGGGCCCCGCCAACACGCCGAAGGCGGTGGTGGACCGCGTGAACGCGGAGATGAACAAGGCCCTGCAGCTGCCGGACATCCAGGCGCGCTTCTCGCAGCTGGGCTTCGAGTCGGCGGGCGGCAGCGCCGCCGACTTCGCGCAGGCCATCCAGCGCGACGCGCAGAAGTGGTCCAAGGTGATCAAGGACGCCGGCGTCAAGGCGGAGTAGCCTTTCCCACAGGACCCACGGCCATGTTCAACTGGGAGTTCCCGTATTCCTCGCAGCGCATGCCGCTGCTCGCCAAGAACGTCGTGGCGACCTCGCAGCCGCTGGCCGCGCAGGCGGGCCTGCAGGCGCTCGCGAGGGGCGGCAATGCCGTCGATGCGGCTCTCGCCGCCGCGATCACGCTCACCGTCGTGGAGCCCACCTCCAACGGCATCGGCTCGGACGCGTTCGCGATCCTGTGGGACGGCGAGAAGCTCGTCGGGCTCAACGCCTCCGGGCGGGCGCCGGCCGGCTGGACGCCGGAGCGCTTCGCGGGGCGCACGGCCATGCCGGTGCACGGGTGGGACGCCGTCACCGTGCCGGGCTGCGTCTCGGCCTGGGTGGCGCTGTCGCAGCGCTACGGCAAGCTCCCGTTCCCCGACCTCTTCCAGGCCGCCATCCGCTACGCGCGCGACGGGTTCATGGTCTCGCCGATCACGGCGATGAGCTGGGCGCGGCAGGCGCCCAACCTCCGGGGCTTCTCGGAGTTCTCGTGGACGTTCCTGCCCAAGGACCGCGCGCCGCGTCCCGGCGAGCGCTTCTACTGCCCGCAGCAGGCCGAGACGCTGGAGGAGATCGCCGCCACCAAGGGAGAGAGCTTCTATCGGGGAAAGCTGGCCGAGCGCATCGCGCTCGCCTCGCGCTCGGAGGACGGCGCGCACACGGTCGAGGACTTCGCCGCGCACCGCTGCGACTGGGTGGAGCCGATCTCGGTCGAATACCGCGGCTACCGCCTGCACGAGATCCCGCCCAACGGGCAGGGCATCGTGGCGCTCATGGCGCTGGGGATCCTGCGCCACTTCGACCTCGGCGGGCTTCCCGTGGACGGCGCGGACGCCCTGCACCTGCAGATCGAGGCGACGAAGCTCGCCTTCGCGGACGCGTACCGCTACGTCTCGGACCCGGCCACGATGGAGTTCGACGCCGCGAGGCTGCTGGCCGACGGCTACCTGGCCGCCCGCGCCGGGGCGATCGACATGAAGCGCGCGCAGTCGCCGGCGCCGGGCGAGCCGCGCGAGGGCGGCACGGTCTACCTCACGACGGCCGACGCGAACGGCATGATGGTGTCGTACATCCAGTCCAACTACATGGGCTTCGGCTCGGGAGTCGTCGTGCCGGGCACGGGCATCTCGCTGCAGAACCGCGGCGCGGGATTCTCGCTCAAGCCCGGGCACCCCAACCTCGTGGGGCCGCGCAAGCGCCCCTTCCAGACGATCATCCCCGGGTTCCTCACCCGGGACGGCAAGCCCGTGATGAGCTTCGGCGTGATGGGCGGGCAGATGCAGCCCCAGGGGCACACCCAGATGGTCGCGCGCCTCGTGGACTGGCACCAGAACCCCCAGGCCGCCTCCGACGGGCCGCGCTGGATCGTGAACGCGGACTTCAGCGTGAGCTTCGAGTCGGAGCGCTTCGCGCCCGGCGTCCTCGACGAGCTGAGGGCCCGCGGCCACCGCCTCGTGGACCCCGAGGCCGCGATGTTCGGCTTCGGCGGCGCGCAGCTCATCTGGCGCCTGGACGACGGCTACTGCGCCGGCTCCGACCACCGCAAGGACGGCCACGCCATCGGCTTCTGACGAAAAGGGGTCAGGTTACTTTGCACAGGAAATGTGCAAAGTAACCTGACCCCTTTTCGCGCGATCTACTCTTCCCGCCGCGACGGCGCCCCCTGCGGCAGAGCACCCCCGCCGGGCGCGGGATGCGCCCCGCCCGTGAACCAGGCCTTCGCCCGGCGGCCCCAGGCGTCCACGTACGTGTAGAGCACGGGCACCACCACCA
>CAZNWZ010000257.1:0-3096 GCA_964576455.1 uncultured Lysobacter sp. | reverse complement strand
GTCCATGAGCCCGTCGAACGAGCGCCGGATGAGGCTCCACCCCGTCCACAGGATCTGCAGCGCCACCGCGATGGCGATGAGGGGGTCCAGCACGAGCCAGCCCGTGAAGTGGACGATGGCCACGCCGGCGATGACGCCCGCCGTGGTCCAGACGTCGGTGAGGAGGTGGTGCGCGTCGGCCTCGAGCGTGATGGAGCGGTGCTCGCGCGCGCCCTTCAGGAGGAACCAGCCGCACAGCAGGTTCGCGCCGGCCGCCAGGACGGAGAGCGCGAGGCCCACGCCGACCTGCTCCAGCGGGCGCGGCTCGAGGAGCCGCGGCACCGCGCTCCAGATGATGGCGCCGGCGGCCACGAAGATGAGCGCTCCCTCGATGCCGCTCGAGAAGTACTCGGCCTTCTGGTGCCCGAAGTTGTGGTCCTCGTCCTCGTCCGCGTGCGCGTAGGTGAGGGCCACCAGGGCGATGAGCGCCGCCGCGAGGTTCACGAACGACTCGAGCGCGTCCGAGAGCAGGCCCACGGAGCCGGTGAGGAAGAAGGCGCCGAACTTGAGCGCCATGGTGACGAGCGAGGTCGCCACCGAGAGCAGGATGTAGAAGGTGGGGGAGCGCGCGCTCATCGGGGGCCCACGGGACGCACCGCGTCGCGGCCGATGAGCCGCGCGCCGTTGTCGATCACGAACCGCTCGAACGCCTGCGCGATCCGGGGCAGGCGCCGGTCCTGCCGGTGGACCACGTACCACTGCCGCATCACGGGGAATCCCTCCACGTCCAGGATGACGAGGCTACCGAGGGCCAGCTCCTGGCGCAACGCATGCGCCGAGAGGAAGCCCACGCCCAGGCCCGCGGCGGCGGCCTGCTTGATGGTCTCGTTGGCCGGGATCTCCATCTCGATCCTCGGCACGATCCCCGCCTCGGCGAAGGCCTGCTCCATGGCGAGGCGCGTGGAGGAGCCCTGCTCGCGCGTGAGGATGGGCTCCCGGGCGATGCGCTCGAGGCGGATGCGGCGCCGGCCCGCGAGCGGGTGCCCCGGCGCCGCCGCGATCACGTGCGGGTGCGGGGCGAACGCGGTGGCCACGTGGCCGGGCTCGGCCGGGGGCTGGCTGATGACGGCGAGGTCGGTCTCGTGGGCCGCCAGGCGCGCGAGCAGCCCGTCGCGGTTCTGCACGGTGATGCGCACGCGGATGCCCGGATGCTCGCGGCGGAAGGCGGCGACGATCCAGGGGAAGAAGTGGTCGCCCGCGTTGATGACGGCGATGTCGAGGAGCCCGCGCTCGAGGGCATCGAGCTCCGCGATGGCCTCCTCCGAGGCGCGGATGTGCCCCAGGATCTCCCGCGCGTGGTGCAGCACCTCCTCGCCCTCCTGCGTGAGGCGAAGCCCCCGGCCGCTGCGTTCGAACAGGGCCGCCCCCGCGTGGCCCTCGAGCTGCCGCACCTGGATGGACACCGCCGGCGCCGTGAGGTGCAGCTCCTCCGCGGCGCGGGTGAGGGACAGGTGCCGCGCCGCGCTCTCGAACACGCGAAGCTGGCGCAGGGTGGCATTTCGCATGATTAAGTGATCACTTAATCCTTTCCAAAAATGATTTTACTTTCATTTAACTCTTTCCGCGAGTAGCTTGGGGCGGACCTGTTGAGCCGCCGAGGAAACCGCCATGGACATGAAGGAACCCGCCCGCGCCGGGCTGGCCGGGGGACGCGAGGCGCTGAACGCCGCCTTCTGGGACCTGGGGCTTCGCTTCCAGTGGGACGCGGCCACCTGGGGGATCCTCGTCCAGCTCGAGGGCCTCGAGGCCCAGATCGCCTACTACCTGCAGAACTGGCAGCCGCACCTGCTCGCGGTGTACGACCCGGCCTTCCTCGCGAAGCTCGTGGAGAGCCGCGTCGCCGCGCCCGGCCCCGGACGCATGGGGATGGAGGCGTTCACCCGCTCCTGAGCGCCCGCCGGCGCGCCCGGGGCGGCTATCGGGAAAGCTCGGGGCGGTTGCGGAACTGCTCGAGCGCCTCGGGATTGGCCAGCGCCTCCGCGTTCTTCACCGGCTGGCCGTGCACCGCGGCGCGCACGGCGAGCTCCACGATCTTGTTGGACTTGGTGCGCGGAATGTCCGTCACCTGCGCGACGACGGCCGGGACGTGCCGCGGCGTCGTGTTGTTGCGGATCGTGTCCTTGATCCTCTTCACCAGCGGCTCGTCCAGGGCGAGCCCCTCGCGCAGCTTCACGAAGAGCACGACGCGGACGTCGCCCTGCCAGTCCTGGCCGATCACGATCGATTCCACCACCTCGTCCAGGCGCTCGACCTGGCGGTAGATCTCGGCCGTGCCGATGCGCACGCCGCCCGGGTTGAGCACGGCGTCCGAGCGCCCGTAGATCACCATGCCGCCGTGGGGCGTGACCTCGCTCCAGTCGCCGTGGCGCCAGACGCCGGGAAAGCGCTCGTAGTAGGCCGCGCGGTACTTGCGGCCGTCGGGGTCGTTCCAGAACCCCAGGGGCATCGTCGGAAAGGGCGCGGTGCACACCAGCTCGCCCTTCTCGCCCTCGAGCGGCCGGCCCTCGTCGCTCCAGACCTCGACCTTCATGCCGAGCATCCGGCACTGCAGCTCGCCGCGCCACACCGGCAGGATGGGCGCGCCGCCCGCGAAGCAGGCCACGAGGTCGGTGCCGCCGCTGATCGAGGAGAGGCAGAGGTCCTTCTTCACCTTGCCGTACACATAGTCGAAGCCCTCCGGCGCGAGCGGGGAGCCGGTGGAGAACATCGTGCGCAGCCGCTCCAGTCGGTGGGTCCTCATCGGCTCGAGGCCCGCCTTGGCCAGCGCGTCGATGTACTTGGCCGAGGTGCCGAAGTGGGTCATGCCCTCCTCGTCCGCGTAGTCGAAGAGCACGCGGCCGCCGTCCAGGAAGGGCGAGCCGTCGTAGAGCAGGAGCGTGGCCCCCGCGGCGAGCCCCGAGACGAGCCAGTTCCACATCATCCAGCCGCAGGTCGTGAAATAGAAGAGTCGGTCGCCGGGCCTCACGTCGCCGTGCAGGAGGTGCTCCTTCAGGTGCATGAGGAGCACGCCGCCGGCGCCGTGCACGATGCACTTGGGCACGCCCGTGGTGCCGCTCG
>CAZNWZ010000256.1:0-3123 GCA_964576455.1 uncultured Lysobacter sp. | reverse complement strand
GCTTCGGGCTTGGCTTCGGGCTTGGCCGGCGCCGGGCCCTTGCCGGGCGCTGCCGGCGGCGGCGCATTGGGATCGCCCACCTGCACGGGCGCGCCCGGGAAGACCTTCATGAGGCCGTCCACGATCACCTTGTCGCCCGCCTTGAGGCCCGCGGTGACGACCCAGTCCTTGCCCGTCCACTCGCCCACGGACACCGGACGCGGCTCTGCCTTTCCCTCCGCGCCCAGCACGTACACCATCTTGCCCTGCGGGCCTTCCATCACGGCCCGCTGGGGCACCGCGATGGCGCCGGGGCGCACTGCCCCCTTGAGGATCACGCGCACGAACTGCCCGGGGCGCAGCAGCCCGTCCGGGTTCGGAAGCTCGGCGCGCGCGTCCGCCGTGCCGGTGGCGGAGGAGATGCGCTCGTCGGAGAAGGCCAGCCGCCCGGGCTTCGCGTAGGTGCTGCCGTCCTCCAGGCGCACCGCGACCTCGAAGCGGCCATCCTTCGGGAGCACGAGCGTGCCGGCGGCGCGGTCGCGCTGCAGGCGCGCGAGCTCCGCCTCGGAGAGCCCGAAGTTCGCGTAGATCGGATCGGACTGCGTCACCGTGGTGAGGAGCACGTCCGGGCCGGAGACGAGGCTGCCTTCGCTCTTGAGCGCGCGGCTGGTGATGCCGGCGATGGGCGACTCCACGCGCGTGTACGAGAGGTTCAGGCGCGCCTCCTCCAGCCTCGCGCGGGCGGCCTTGAGGCTCGCCGCGGCGATCTCCTGGGCCGAGACGGCGTCGTCGTAGTCCTTCTGCGAGGCGGCCTTGGCCTCGTAGAGCGGCTTGTAGCGCCTGGCGTTGCGCTCGGCCTGGGCGTGGGCGGCCTGGGCGCTCGCGGCCTCGGCCTCGGCGCGGGCCACCGCGGCCTCGAAGGGGGCCGGGTCGATGGTGAAGAGCGACTGCCCCGCGCGCACGCGCGAGCCTTCCTCGTAGTTGCGCTTGAGGAGGATGCCGGTGACGCGCGCGCGCACCTCCACCTCCCGAGAGCCGGCCGTCTGCGCGGGAAATTCGAACTCGACGGGCACGCTCGCGGGCTTCGCCTCCTGGACGGCGACGACGGCGGGCGGGAAGCCGCCGGGGGGAGGCCCGCCCTGCGGGCCGCAGGCCGCGAGGACGAGGGCGGCGACGGGGAGGCTTCGGCGAAGGAGGCGCGGGGACATCGGGGGTTCCTCGTGGGAGGCGCCCGGCGCGGGCGGCGGTCGGCCCGCGGGGCTTACATACATCCGTGGATGTATGTCAGAATAGCGGCAGCCGCGCGGGCGTGTCAAGACGCGGTGTAACGGGTCCCGTAACGGAGGAGCGGTGGCGAGGAAGACCAAGGAAGAGGCGCAGGAGACGCGAAACCGCATCCTGGATGCCGCGGAAGCGGTGTTCCACGAGCGCGGGGTGGCGCACGCCTCCCTCGACCAGGTCGCGCAGGCTGCCGGCGTCACGCGCGGGGCGATCTACTGGCACTTCAAGGACAAGGCCGACCTCTTCGAGGCGATGATGGACCGCGTCACGCTTCCGCTGGAGGACGTGCTCGCGAGCGCGGGCGAGGGCAAGGCGGCCGATCCGCTCGCGCTCCTCAAGCTCTGCACGACGGACGTGCTGCTTCGCACGGCGCGCGACAAGCACCTGCAGCGCGTCTTCGACATCGCCTACCACAAGTGCGAGTACGTGGGCGACGCGGCCGGCGTGCGCGACCGCCACATCGCGAGCCAGCAGCAGTGCCTGCGCCAGATCGAGAAGGGCTTCAAGGCCTGCGTGGCCGCGGGGGCCCTGCCGAAGTCGGTCCATCCCCGCGAGGCCGCGATGGGCGCGCTTTCCCTCGTCTCGGGCCTCATCGCCAACTGGGTGCTCTCGCCGAAGGGGTTCGCACTCGAGAAGCACGCGCAGAGCCTCGTGGATACGTACTTCCGCGGCCTCGCCGCGAGCCCCGCCCCCTCCCCCGCCCGCCGGTCCCGCAAGCGCGGCTGAGCCCCCCCCGCTTGACAGGCGGGTGCCCAATATGTCACCTTCCGGTGACCTATGAGCCCGCCCGGCCTGAAGAACGACGAGATGGACGCGGTGTTCGCCGCCCTCGCGAGCGAGCCGAGGCGGCGCATCCTCGACATCCTCAAGAAGGAGCCGGGCGCCAACGTGGGCCGCGTCTGCGAGTTCTTCGACATCGGGCGCATCGCGGTGATGAAGCACCTGGCCACGCTCGAGGCCGCGAACCTCCTGGTCTCGGAGAAGGCGGGGCGCGAGCGGCGGCTGTGGTTCAACCCGGTGCCGATCCACATGATCTACGACCGCTGGACCACGGAGTTCAGCGACTACTGGGCGGGGCGTCTCGCGCGCATGAAGTACCGGCTCGAGAACGCCCCGGTTCCGCTGGCCAAGGCGAAGGGAGGCGCGCGTGGCTGAACCGAGGAAGGCGGTATTCAGGATCGTCATCGACGGCACGATGGAGGCGGTGTTCCGCGAGCTCACCAAGACGGGCGAGCCGCAGGGCGCGGTCTTCAATTCCATGCTCACCCTCGACCAGCCGGGCCTGGTGCGGGGCCGGAAGATGCAGATGCGCACCGTGAGCGGCCGGCACGCGATCGTCGTGGGGGAAGTGGTCGAGCACGAGCCGCCCACGCGCTTTGCCCACACGCACCGGTTCACGCAGTACGAGGACCCCTCCTGCACGGTGGTCTACGACCTGAGGAAGGTCGAGGGCGGTGTCGAGGTCACGCTCACGGTGGAGAACATCCCGGAGGGCACCGGCACCGAGAAGGAGATGACGAAGGGCGGAGACTTCATCCTGAGGAACCTCAAGGCCATCGTCGAGACGGGCCGCCCGCCCTTTGGCACCCGCCTCATGTACGCGATGTTCGGGGCGCTGGAGTTCGTGCTCCCCGCGAAGACGAAGTCCGAGAACTGGCCGTTCCACTGAAAAGGGGACGGGTACAGGAACCGTCCCCCATTTGATGGAGGAGAGCATGGACGACGCGCTGGCGACGATGATCGCCAACTACGAGAAGAACACCGGCAAGCCCCTCGAGGCGTGGATCGAGATCGCCCGCAAGGCGAAGCTCGCGAAGCACGGCGAGATCGTGAAGCTGCTCAAGGAGAAGCACGGCATGGGCC
>CAZNWZ010000255.1:0-3129 GCA_964576455.1 uncultured Lysobacter sp. | reverse complement strand
ACGGCGGCATCACCAACATCCGCTTCATGCCGGGCCTGCCCTACTCGCAGGACAACAGCAAGTTCCGGGTCGATCCCGATACCGGCAACGTCCACTCCGAGATGAACACGCCGGGCGTGCGCATGGCCTACGCGGCGCGGCTCTTCCTGCAGATGGTGAACGAGACCGGGCACATCGGCCGCGTCGCGACCAAGCCCACGCAGGCGAAGGAGGACGCGGTGAACGCCGGCATCCTGCGCTGGCTGCTGCAGGGCACGAAGTTCCAGCTCAAGCGCCGCTACACGGTGGACGCCTACGAGGAGCACCGCAAGAACGTGGACGCCATCGTGGCCCTCCTGCCGAAGGACTTCAAGGCGGGCATGGAGAACTGGGGCGGCGAGATCAACGAGCACATCTCGGACACCAACTTCGGGATCATGCTGCACGACATGATCCGGCAGCGGCCCTGCATCGTCTATTCCACGGACCTGGACGGCGACCGCCTGACCGACCTCATGGCCGACGCGGCCGACGTGCTGCGCGACTGGGGCCAGATCGTGCTGGACCGGGTCGGCGCCAAGGTGGACATGAAGCAGCTGTGGAAGGACATGGGCTTCACCATGACCAACGGCAAGGACATGACGAGCGTCATGTACCGCGTCCACGGCGCCCCCATCTACGAGCAGACCCTGGGCTCCGCGGACGCCATGCTGCTGCGCCTGCTGGACGGCGACGAGACGGTGGGCGGCGAGAAGCAGCCCTACGACCCGCGCATCCACTTCGTGCTGATCAACGAGGCCTACAAGGCCGCCAACCCGGGCAACGCGAAGCTCGCCGCCTGGCTCGACGGGCAGCTCGCGATCTTCGACTCGATCTACGGCGCGAAGCGTCCGCGCTACATCGACGGCTACAAGCAGCTCAAGGCGGCCATCAAGCCCTGGGGAAGCGGGGCCTGAGCCGGAAATCGCAGCACGCAGCCACGCACACAATAACGACAGGAGGAGCGCAGATGAACGACATCACCAACAGGTTCGCGGCGGGATTGATCGCGTCGGCGGCGCTGCTGGCCGCGACGCCGGCGGCCGCGCAGAACTATCCCGAGCGCACGATCACCATGGTCGTGCCGTTCGGCGCGGGCGGCTCCACGGACATCGTGGGACGCATCGCCGCCGATGCGATGTCGAAGGCGCTCGGCGTCTCGATGATCGTCGAGAACAAGGGCGGCGCGGGCGGCACGGTCGGGACGCAGGCCGCGGCCAACGCCGCGCCCGACGGCTACACGATCACCATGTCCACGACCAGCACGCACGTCGTGGGACCGCTCACCGTCGAGACCGTCAAGTACAACCCCGTCAAGGACTTCGAGCACATCGGCATGATCGCCGAGACTCCTTACGTCCTCGTGATCAGCCCGAAGCTCGCCGTGAACTCGGTGAAGGAGCTGATCGACCACGCGAAGAAGAACCCGGGCAAGCTCAACTACGGCTCCGCGGGCCAGGGCTCCACCACGCACCTGGCGGCGCTCATGTTCCTCAACGCCACCGGCACGGACATGCTGCACGTCCCGTACAAGAGCAACGCCGAGTCGACCAAGGCGGTGCTGACCGACGAGGTCCAGGTGCTCTTCGGCTCGATGCCCGCGGTGCTCGGGCAGATCAAGGGCGGCGCCCTCCGGGCCCTGGCGGTGGGGACGACCACCCGCTCGCCGGAGCTGCCCAACGTCGCGACGATGCAGGAAGCCGGCGTTCCGGGATACCGGGCCTCGCTCTGGCTGGGCATCTCGGCGCCCGCGAAGACGCCCTCCAGCGTCGTGAACCGCCTCAATGCGGCGCTGGGCCAGGTCCTCGCGGATCCGGCGGTGGCCAAGCGGCTGCTGGACGCCGGGGCGGAACCCTCGAAGATGACGCCCGCCGAGTTCACCCGGCTGATCACGAGCGAGCTCGACGTCTACGGCAAGATCGTCGCGGGCATGAAGAAGTAGCCTCCGCTCCCGAATCGAAAGGTCCCATGGCTTCCACCGCCGGTTTCGCCTTCCCGCCCGTCGAGGCGCCCAGCCTGCCCGTCAAGGGCTCGGCGCTTCGCGTTCCCGTCCACCGCATCTACTGCATCGGCCGCAACTACGAGGCGCACGCGGTGGAGATGGGGCACGACCCCAGCAAGGAGCCCCCGTTCTTCTTCCAGAAGAACCCGGACAACCTCCTGTGCGGCGCGGACTTCCCCTATCCCCCGGAAACCGCCGACGTCCACCACGAGATCGAGATGGTCGCCGTGCTCTCGAAGGGCGGCAGGAACGTCGCCGTCGCCGACGCGCTCGGCCACGTCTTCGGCTACGGCGTGGGCCTGGACATGACGCGCCGCGACCTGCAGGGCGAGGCGAAGAAGCTCGGCCGCCCCTGGGAGGTCGGCAAGGCGTTCGAGCACTCGGCGCCCTGCAGCGAGATCGTGCCGGCGAGCGAGATCGGCCACCCGGACCACGGCGCCATCTGGCTCAAGGTCAACGGGCAGGTCCGCCAGCAGGGCGACCTCAACCAGATGATCTGGAAGACGGCCGAGCAGGTCGCGATCCTCTCGCGCTACTTCGAGCTGCGGCCCGGCGACGTCATCTTCACCGGGACGCCCTCGGGCGTCGGCCCCGTCCAGCGCGGCGACGAGCTCGAGGGCTTCGTGGCGGGCGTGGGCAGCCTGCGCTTGCGGGTCCGGTAGGCGCCCGCCGCCGCGCCAGCGGGTCCCTCCCCGTTGACCCACGTCAACCGGCGTTTCCCGCCCGGGGCGCATCGTGGAGCCTGAGGAGGTGTCTCGCCATGCTGGAGCCCATCGGTAGCGTCGAGGAGTTCTACGCCCACGCCCTGGCCATCGAGCGGGAGGCCGCGCAGTGCTACCGCCGGTTCCAGGAGCACTTCGCGGACCACGGCGAGGAGGTGCTGGCCGGTCTCTGCGGCAACCTCGCCCGCTTCGAGGAGGAGCACCACGAGCTGCTCCTCGAGCGCGCCGGCAAGCTGCGCCTCCCGGAGCTCCCGCCCGAGCGCTACCGCTGGCTCGAGTCGGGGCCGCCGGAATCCGCCGACTGCGAGGTCGTCTTCCGACTGGCCACCCCCCGCGAGCTCCTGGAGATCGCCCTCAAGGCCGAGAGGAACGCCAAGCGCTTCTTCG
>CAZNWZ010000254.1:0-3153 GCA_964576455.1 uncultured Lysobacter sp. | reverse complement strand
TCCAGGCGCAGGCTCTCGAGGTAGCGGATGGCCGCGGCCTTCGAGGCGCTGTAGGCGCCCACCCCGGCGAATCCCCGGTAGCCGGCCACGCTCGCCACGCCCGCGAGCGTGCCGCGGCCGGCCTTGCGCATCGGGGCCACGAAGGGATGGAAGGTGTTCACGATCCCCATCACGTTCACGTCCAGGATGTCCCGGAAGGCGTCCATGTCCTCGGGGTGCTCGGTGAGCGTGCCGTGGGAGATGCCCGCGTTGGCGATGACGAGGTCGGGCGGTCCATGGCGCGCCATGAAGTCCGCGGCGGCGGCCCTCAGCGCGGCCAGGTCGCGCACGTCCGCGACGTAGGTGTCGGCGCCGCCCGGGAGCGAGCCGGCCAGCGACTCGAGGAGATCGGCCCGCCGGGCCACCAGGCCCAGCTTCGCGCCGCGGGCCGCGTAGAGGCGCGCCAGCGCCTCCCCGATGCCGCTGCTCGCGCCGGTGAGGAAGACGCGCATCGGGGAATCCGGAAACGGGGTCACGGAAATGGGGTCAGGTTACTTTGCACAGGAATTGTGCAAAGTAACCTGACCCCATTTCCTCGGGATTACTTCTTGGCGGCGGCGGGCTTGGCCGAGGCGGGCGCCGGCGCGGCGGCGGTGCCCGTGCCCATGTCCTTGCGCGCCATGGCGATGAGCTGCTCGACCACCGGGATGACCTTCTCGGGGCCGCCCGCGTGGCCGGTGGAGGTGACGTACTTGCCGTTCACGATGACCATCGGCACGCCGTCCACCTTGTAGGAGCCCATGAGCTGGGCGGCGCGGGACATCTTCGACTGCACCGAGAACGACTTCTCCACCGCCGAGAACTGGGCCGGGTCGATGCCCTGCCTGACGAGCCAGGCCTCGCGGACCTTGGGGTTGGCGAGGTTCGTGTTCTCCCTGTGCACCGCGTCGAAGGCGCGGCCGTGCATCGGGTCGAGCTTGCCCATCGCCTCGAGGGAGTAGTAGAGCAGGCCGAGCTGCGACCAGGCGCCGCTGCCCACGCCCGGCACGCGCTTGAAGCTCACGTCGGGCGGCAGCTTCTTCGCCCAGGCCTCGAGGAAGGGCTCGAGCTTGTAGCAGTGGCCGCAGGCGTAGGAGAAGAACTCGATCACCTCGACCTTGCCGCCGCCTTCCGTGGCCTGGGGCGGGTTGAGCAGCGTGTACTGCTGTCCCGGCTGGAGCTGGGCATGGGCGGCCCCGGCCGCGAGGCCCAGGGTGGCGAGAGCGAGGGCGAGGATTCGGGCGAGCAGCATGGCAGGGGGCTCCGTCAGCGGTTCTTGGCTTCGTCGGTGCGGATGATGGTCGCGCCGACGCCGTTCTGGGACAGCGCGGACTTGATTCGGTTCGCGTCCTCGAGGCTCTGGTAGGGGCCCAGGCGGACGCGGTGCAGGGTGCCCTTGTCCGGGATGTCCACCGCCTTCACGGAGGCCTCCAGGCCGGTGAAGGCGATCTTCGCCTTGAGGTTCTCGGCGTCCTTCTCGTCGGCGAAGGCGCCGGCCTGCAGCCAGTAGGTCTCCCCGGTGTGGGGCTTGGGCTGGGCGGGGGAGGATCCCGGGCCGGTCTTGGCGGCGTCCTTGGGCTTGGCCGCGGCCTTGGCCTCCTTCTCCGAGACCTCCTTCTCGCCGGGAAGCATCGTGTAGAACTCGAAGCGCGGCCGGTCGGTGCGCGGCTTCTCGGCGGCCTTCTCGGTACCCCCCCTGGCCGGGGCGGCCTTCTCGGGCGCGCCCTTCTCCTCGGGCTTGGGCGGCTGCGCCGGGCCGATCTTCGCCAGCGGCTCGATGGGCTTCGCCTTCTCCACGAACGGGTTGGAAAGGCGGTTCAGCCACAGCGCCACCGCGAGGGCGATGACGATGCCCATGAGCAGCCCGATGATGATGCCGAGCAGCAGGGGATGGCCGACGCCCCGGCCTTCGCGCGGCGGCGGATTGTTCTTGAAATCCTTCGGCATCTACATCCTCTCCGGCGCGCTCACGCCCAGGACGGCCAGGCCGTTGGCGAGGACCTGTCGCGTCGCGGCGACAAGGGCCAGGCGGGCGAGCTTCACGGCCTCGTCCTCGACGAGGAAGCGCTCGGCATTGTAGTAGGTATGCAGGCGGGCCGCCAATTCGTCGTGCAGGTAGAAGCTCACCAGGTGCGGCGAGAACTCGCGCGCCGCGCGCTCGAGGACCTCCGGGAACTGCGCGAGCGCCTGCGCGAGCGCCGCCTCGTGCGGGGAACCCAGCGGGGAGAGGTCCGCGCCGGCGAGCGAGGCCTCCTCGCCGCCCCACTCGCGCAGCACCGAGCACAGGCGCGCGTGCGCGTACTGCACGTAGTAGACGGGGTTCTCGTCGCTCTGGCTCTTGGCGAGGTCGATGTCGAAGACCAGGTGCGAGTCGACCTTGCGCATGATGAAGAACCAGCGCACGGCGTCGCGTCCGGCCTCCTCGACGAGGTCGCGAACGGTCACGTACGAGCCGGCGCGCTTGGAGATCTTCACCTCCTCGCCGCCCCTCATCACGGTGACCATCTGGTGCAGCACGTAGTCGGGGTAGCCCTCGGGGATGCCGGCGGCGAGCGCCTGCAGGCCCGCGCGCACGCGCGTGACGGTGGAGTGGTGGTCCGCGCCCTGCACGTTGACGGCGGACGCGTAGCCGCGGCGGAACTTGGTCAGGTGATAGGCCACGTCCGGCACGAAGTACGTGTAGGTGCCGTCGGACTTGCGCATCACGCGGTCCTTGTCGTCGCCGAAATCGGTGGTCCGGAGCCACAGCGCCCCGTCGGCCTCGTAGGTCCGGCCGGCGTCCACGAGCAGGCGCACCGCCTCCTCGACCTTGCCGTCGGTGTAGAGCGAGCTCTCGAGGTAGTAGGAGTCGAACTTCACGCCGAAGGCGCGCAGGTCCGCGTCCTGCTCCCCCCGGAGGTAGGCGACGGCGAAGCGGCGGATGGCGTCCAGGTCCTCGCCGCGCGCGTCCCTCGGGTTCTCGGCCACGTAGTCGCGCGCGATGTCGCGGATATAGTCGCCGCGGTACCAGTCGTCCTGCATGTCCGCGCCCGCGGCGAGCCCCGCAGCCTCGCGGATGCGGAACTGCACGGAGAGGCCCAGGTTGGCGATCTGGTTGCCGGCGTCGTTGTAGTAGAACTCGCGCAGCACCTTCCA
>CAZNWZ010000253.1:0-3156 GCA_964576455.1 uncultured Lysobacter sp. | reverse complement strand
GCGGCGGCCTCGAAGACCCAGTGCCCGAGGTCGCGCATGAGCCCGGACTCCTCGGCGACCGGGATGAACGTGGGCGGCAGCACGACGCCGCGACCCGGGTCATTCCAGCGCAGGAGCGCCTCGACGTGCGACACGCGGCCGGTGACGACGTCGAGGATGGGCTGGTAGTAGAGCTCGAACTCGCGGTTGCGCAGCGCGCGGCGCAGCGCCGACTCCAGGCCCAGGCGCTGCTCGCGCCGCTGCGCGAGGTTCTTCGAGAACGCGCGGTAGCTGTTCCGGCCCAGCTCCTTCGCGTGGTACATGGCGGCGTCGGCGTTCTTGAGCAGCGTCTCGGCGTCCGGGCCGTCGTCCGGGAAGACGGCGTAGCCCAGGCTCGCGCTCACTTGGACCTCGTGCTCCTCGATGCGGAAGGGGCGAAGGACCTCGTCCAGGATCTTCTGGGCCACGCGGTCCGGGCCGCCCTCGCCCCCGAGGTCCTCGAGCACGATGACGAACTCGTCGCCGGAGATGCGCGCCAGCAGGTCCGACTGCCTGAGCAGGCCGCGGACGCGCCGCGAGAGGCTCTTGAGCAGCTCGTCGCCCACCTTGTGGCCGAGGGTGTCGTTCACGTCCTTGAAGTGGTCGAGGTCGAGGAAGATCACCGCCATGCCGTGCCCCGAGCGCTGGGCGCGCGCGAGCGCGCCCGAGAGGCGGTCGCCCAGTACCAGGCGGTTCGGCAGCCCCGTGAGGCCGTCGTGCGTGGCCATGTACTGCAGGCGCTCCTCGGCCTGGATGCGCATCGAGACGTCCTGCGCGAAGGACAGGATGGACACCAGGCGGCCCTCGGCGTCGCGCAGGGCCGAGTTGTGCCACTCGACCCAGATGACCGAGCCGTCCCTGCGGTAGTTGCGGTTCAGGTGCGTGGCCTGCGACTCGGGGCCCTCCACCAGCCGCTCGAACATCTCCCGGACCGCGGGCACGTCCTCCTCGAAGACCAGGCGCCAGTCCCAGAGCGTGCGGCCCAGGGCCTCGTCCGCGCTCCAGCCGAAGAACGCGGTGGCATTGCCCGACCAGCGCACGATCCGGAGGGAGGGGTCGAACTCGATCACCGCGAGCGGCGTGCCCTCCACGTGCGCGGAGAGGATGGAGTGGGCGCGGCGAAGCTCCTCCTCCACCGCCTTCTGCTCGTGGATGTCGCTCGTCGTCGCGTAGTACCCGATCACGGCGCCGGTGGCGTCCTTGCGGGGCGTGTAGCGGATGTTCATCCAGCGCGAGCGCCCGCCGGCGAACTCGATGATGCGCTCCTGGCTCACGATCTCGCCGGCGAAGACGCGCTCGAGGACCGGCTTCAGGCGGGCGTGGCGCTCGGTGCCCAGCACCTCCAGCACCGTGTGGCCGATCACGCGCTCGTTGGGCAGCCCCACGTAGTCGAGCAGGGCGTCGTTCACGTAGCGGTAGCGCTGCTGCGCGTCCACGTACGCCATGGGCGTCGGGATGGAGTCGATGACCTGGCGCAGCTCCCTTTCCTTCTCCACCAGCGAGGCGCGCACGGCCATGAGGTCGTGGATGTCCGTGGACACCACGTAGAAGCCCTGGACGCGGCCGGCGGCGTCCTTGCGCGGGGTGAGGCGCACGCGAACCCAGCGCTTGTCGCCGGTGGTGGCGTGGCGGACCTCCCGCTCGTAGAGCACCTCCTCGCCGGCGGCCACGCGGTCGAAGCCCGGCTGCAGGAGCGCGAGCTCCTCGGGGCCGTACACGTCCTTCGGGAACTTGCCGAGCAGGAACTCGCGGCTGAAGCCGCGGGTCTTGAGGAAGAGGTTGTTCACGAAGGTGCAGCCGCGCTCGAGGTCCACGTACACGATGGCCTCGGGGATGTTCTCGGCGAAGAAGCGCAGCTCCTCCTCGCGGGCCTGGAGCTCGCGCTGGGCGTCCTTGAGCTCCTGCACGTCGTAGCCGATCGCGTAAACGCCGCGGATCTCGCCGCCGGCGCCGACGTCGGGGACGGCCCGCCCGAGGAGCCAGCGCTTCTCGCCCGAGGGAAGCGTGGCCTGGCGCTCGTAGGTCACCGCCTCGCCCGCGAGCACGCGCGCCGACACGGAGGCGAGGAGGTCGGCGGTCTCCTTGCCCAGCACCTCGGAGAGGGTGCGGCCGATGATCGCGTCGCGCGGCCGCCCGGTGGATTCGGCGAAGGTGCGGTTCACGAACTGGAAGCGGCCGGCGGTGTCCAGGTACACCACGGAGACCGGGACGTTGTCCGTGTAGAGGCGGATCTTCGCCTCCTGCTCCGCCAGCCGCTTCTGGGCGAGCTTGAGCTCGTGGATGTCGGTGCCCACGATGTAGTAGCCGGCGAACTCCCCGTCCGCGGCCATGTGCGGCTCGAGGCGCACCTGGACCCAGCGCTGCTCGCCCCCCGGGGGGCCGGCGAGCCGCTCGTAGAGGCAGGCCTCGCCGCGCTGGAGCCGCTCGACGAACGGCGTGAAGTACTGCGCCGTGGCCTTGCGACCCAGCACCTCGGCGACCGTGCGGCCCACGATCTCGGCTGCCGGCACGCCGCGGATGCGCTCGAAGACCTTGTTGACGAACTCGTAGCGGAAGTCCGGCCCCACGAAGGCGATGGCCTCGGGGATGTTCTCGGCGTAGAAGCGCAGCTGCCGCTCCTGGCGCTCCAGCGCCTCCCTCAGGCGCCGGTCGTCGTCGATGTCGATCATGACGGAGAAGATCCCGTGGACCTTCCCGTCCAGCACGTCGGGGATGAGCGTGACGCGCACCCAGCGCTGCTGGCCGCGGCCGTTCGTGCCGAGGCGCTCGTAAACGACCTTCTCGCCGGAAAGCGCGCGTCGCACCAGGGGCTCGACCCGCTCCAGGACCGCCGCGGGGTAGACCTCGTCGATCGTGCGGCCCACGACGTTCCGCGTGTTGATCTCCTGCGGCCAGTCCGGGCCCGGGGAGTTGGCGAAGCGGAAGCGGCGGTCGGCGTCGATGTAGGCCATGGGGACGCCGACGTTGTCCATGACGAGCTGCATCTCGCGCGACTTGGCGAGCAGCGACTCCTTGAGACGGTGGTCGTCCTCGATGTCCATGAGGACCACCAGCGCCCCTCGCACGGCGCCGGAGTCGTCCCGGTCCGGGATCATGTGGCCGCGGATGCGGCGCGTCTCGCGCCCCGGCCAGAGGGCC
>CAZNWZ010000252.1:0-3159 GCA_964576455.1 uncultured Lysobacter sp. | reverse complement strand
TCCTCACGCCGTAGGCCTTCAGGAGGTGCTCGCCGACGAGGTGCGGCGCCTTGCCGGCGGCGCCCGCGACGCCGAGGTTGACGTTGGGCTCGCGGAAGTAGATCGGCATGAGCTGCGCGTGGCAGTCCGTCATGTGCAGCAGGCTCACGTTGCCGAAGGGCGGCACCTCGTAGAGCTTGCCGCCGTCCGCCGCTGCCAGCGCCTCGCGGGAGGAAAGCGGGAGTCCCGCGGCGGCGGCGATGGCGAGGACGTTGAAGAATTCGCGGCGGTCCATGGGGCCCCTTCAGGCAGCGTCAGAATTCGAGGGAATCGGCGATGGCCTTGATGCCGGCGTTGGCGCAGACGTCGTCGGAGTCGCCCCCGGGAGCGCCCGACACGCCGATGCCCGCGATGATCGAGCCGCCAGCCTCGATCTTGACCCCGCCGCCGACCACGGCCACGCGCGACCAGTGGCGCACGCCGGACGCCGGAGAACCGGGCTGCGAGGCCTTCATCAGGTCCGTGGTGTTGGTCCTGAAGGACACCGCCGTCCACGCCTTGTTCACCGCGGCCTCGGGCGTGTGCGCCCCGGCGAAGCGGTCGCGCAGCATGACCTGCTCGAGCCCGGACCGATCGACCACGGCCACGGACACCTGGAAGCCGTCGGCGCGGCACTTGGCGAGCGCCGCCTGCGCGGCCTTGAGCGCCGTCTCCGGCGTGAGGGCCTTGCTGCTGAAGGTGGCCGGTTCCGCGGCAAGGGCGGTGCCGGAGGCGAGTACGAGGGCGAGTGCGGCACGGGCAAGTGCATTAGTCATGGCTAATGTTCCTCGGCGAAAAAACGGGCGGGTTGGCTCCCGCCCGGGTTGGGATTACTTGTTGACCGGCGAGTCGGGCGACATGAGGAGCGCCACGACGTCCTTGATCTGCTGCTCGGTGAGGATGCCGGCATGGCCGAAGCGCGGCATGCTGGAGCACGGCGTGAAGGCCTGCGAGTTGTACACCTTGCTGTAGGCATATCGCTGGATGTCGGCGCCGAAGCCGCGCACCTTGGCGAAATTGTACAGGCTGGGCCCGATGGTGCCGTAGGAGAGCTCCTGCTTCGAGAGCTGGTGGCAAGCGTAGCAGTTGCCGCCGGCGGGCCTGGACGGATCGTCGCTGTACTGCTTGCCGACGCCTGACTGCGCGATCTTCTCGCCGTTCTTCCAGTCCCCGAGGAGCTTGCCGTCCGCCGGCATCTTGATGAGCGCCTGCTGCGCCTTCTCGAGCTGCTGGCTCACGTCCTTGGGCATGTCATGACCGCCGGGGTACTGGCTGCACAGGCGCTGCATGTCGTCCTGGTCGATGCGGTCGAGCTTGGCCTGGCCCTTTTCCTTGAAGGAGGCCTTCATCATGGCCATGGCCTGGGCGCGACGCTCGTCGTAGCTGGGCTGGGTCGCGCAGCTCGCGGCGACGAGGGCGACGGCGGGCAGTGCGAGGTAAGCAATCTTCTTCATGGTCCGCCTCCGGTTCAGCGCTTGATCGACGGGGCATCGAAGATCCCCCCGTTCGCGTTCTTGGCAAGGTACATCGTGAGCGCCACCGACGCCGGCGACACGAATTCCAGCTCCGGCATGCGCTGCTGGCGGAAGCAGTCCAGTAGGCGCCACTGGAACGAGCGCACCTCGCCCTGCGACACGCGGTACGCCGGCCAGGCCGTGTACGCCTTCTTCGCGTCGCGCGGGTTGAGGAGGTTGGGCAGGTCCTGCAGCCGGATGCGCTGGTTGTTCACGCCGTGGCAGGTGGCGCAGGCGAAGTCGTAGGGGCCGCTGCGGTGGAAGAAGATCTTCTCGCCGATCTCGTAGGCCTCGACCTCCTTCGGGTGGCTACCGGCCACGTTCATGGGCAGTCCGCGCGACTCGGAGGTGACGAACGCCACCAGCGCGTCCATGGCCACCTTCTTGCCCGGGCCGCCGTACGGGTCCTTCTTGGCCTCCGCGGGCGTGAAGCCCTGCAGCATGACCATGCAGGAGACGAGGCGGGACTCGAGGTCCTCGACCTTGTCGGTGTCGGCGAAGTACTTGGGCAGGATGGTGTAGGCCCCGCGCACGACGCCGGGCCCCAAGCCCAGGTCGCACTTCTCGAGCGAGGCGTTCTTGGGCCCGCGCTTCTGCTTCCAGATCGCGTCGCCGCGGGCTTCCCACAACTCCGCGGGATTGCCGTCGGCCAGGGCCTGCCGGTAGCGCTCGATCTCCTCGACGGCGCTGCGCTCCTGCGCCAGCGCGCCGGTCGCCGAAAGTGCCAGTGCCGCGACGGCGGCGCGGGCCGCCCGATGCAATGTCCGATTCACGTTGCTCCTCCCAGGGTTCTCTGTGTCCAGCGCTCGGGTACGGCTACGGCTTGAGGTACGCATAGCCTTCCTGGATCTGGAGGCGGCTCACCTCCGCGACGCCGGAAGGCACGACCTTCACGTCCTGGATGACCTTCTTGGGGTCGATCTTCTGGCGCTCGAGTGTAAACCGGCAAAGGCGGAATTCCACGCCCTTGCCCATCAGGTCCTGCACCAGGGCGTCGTAGGAGTTGCCGTTCTTGTCCTTGGCCCCGTCCAGCAGGAAGTGGATCCCGTTGGCGTGGGTGACGAAGACGATCTTCGCCTTGGGGTCCGCCGTCAGGTGGTTGTTCGCGTTGCGCAGGCCGTCGGTGGCCTGCTCGTTGCCGGCGTTGATGTGGTAGATCACCTTGACGGGGTCTCCCGGGCCCGCCAGGGCCGGGATGCTCGCGCAAAGGGCCAGTGCCGCGGCTGCGGCCGCCTTCCCGAGGCTGCAGTTCATGGGGTTTCTCCTCTCTCTGTGCTTGTTGGACCCGGCGGGCATCGAGGCCCGCCGGGGCGATGCCGGTGCTACGAGACCGTCGCTTCGTCGGTGCGCTTCTCGCCCTTGTTGTCCGTCCAGGTGATGCTCACCTTGTCGCCGGGCTTGCCGCCCGCGAACTTGAAGGACAGGAACGGGTTCTTCGAGACCGCCGGGCCCCACTCCGCGGAAAGGACCACCTTCCCGTTGTGCGTGGCCGTGACGCTCTGGATGAAATGGGCCGGGATGGCCGCGCCCTTGGAATCCTTGCGCTGCCCCGTCTCCATCTCGTGGCTCATGAGCACCTTCACTTCGACCTTGTCGCCGGACATCGTGGCCCGGATCTTCATCGGAT
>CAZNWZ010000251.1:0-3164 GCA_964576455.1 uncultured Lysobacter sp. | reverse complement strand
TCCCGCGCATGGCCTTCCTGGTGCCCGAGCTCACGCACGCCGGCCGCAACGCCGCCGTGGGGGAGCTGGAGTTCGTCGCGAAGGAGCTCGGCTGCACCCTCGCGCAGCTCGCCATCGCCTGGTGCGCCAAGAACCCGCACGTCTCCACCGTGATCACGGGCGCCTCGCGCGTCGAGCAGGTGAAGGAGAACCTGAAGGCGCTCGAGGTCGTGCCCCGGCTCACCGCGCCCGTGCTGGAGCAGATCGAGAAGATCGTCGCCGGGCACGGCGACTGAGGCGCGGCGGCCTCCCGTCAGGGGCCCGCGGGCGCCTGGACCACGAGCACGTCGCAGCCCGCGTCCGCGAGGACGTGGCGGGCGACGCTGCCCAGCAGGAAGTCCGCCGCCGCCGATTGCCCGCGCTTGCCGATCACGATGAGGTCGGCGCGCAGCTCGCGCGCCTTGGCGAGCACCACCACCGGCGCCCGTCCCATGGCCACGGCGTGCGCCAGCCGGCTGCGGTCGCCGCCCACGGCCGCCAGCATCGCGGCCATCCTCTCGCGGGCCTCCTGGCGCACCTCGGCGCGATAGGCGCGCAGGTGCTCCTCGCTCACGCCCGCGATCCGCAGCTTGCCCTCGAACGGCAGGGCGCAGGCGTGCACCAGCACGATGTCGGCCGCGGGGGCGAGCCGCCTCGCGAAGGCAAGAGCGGCATCCGAGTGGGGCGAGAAATCCACCGCGGCCACCACGCGCCGGTAGGGCCCCCGCCCGGGACGGCGCGCCACCAGGATCGGCTGGCGGCAGCGCGACAGGAGGCGATCGGCGGTGGAGCCCAGGATCATGTCGCGGATCGGGTTCCAGCCGCGCGCGCCCACCACGAGGAGCGCCGCGCCGGAGGCGGCCGCGAGGATCGCGGGGATCACCTCGCCCTGCTCCACGCGCACGCTCGCGCGAACCGGCCCGGCCGGAAGCGACGCGGCGAGCTCGTCGAGCATCGCGCGCACGCCGTCGACCACGCGCGCCTGGGCGCCGGCGTGCGGCCGCAGCATGTCGCGAAGCGACGTGACCGAGGCGTTGCTCAGGACGTGCAGGAGCTGGAGCCGCGCGCCCTGTTCCGCGGCGACGAGGGCCGCCCGGCGGGCGGCCCGCCTCGCGTCGTCGGAAAAGTCCACCGCCGCCAGCACCGGGTCGATCGCGCTCATCGGTCCTCCTTGCGGGTGCCCTTGCCCATGCGCCCGAGCAGGTGGCGGGACATGCCCTTGGCGAGCTCGTCCTCGCCCATGAATATCGTGCCGATGCCTTCGCGCCGCAGCATCGCCGCCTCGTCCTCGCTGTGGGTGCGCACGATCACCTCGATGGGCGGATTCAGGGTGCGCGCGGTCTCCACGACCCGCCGCACGTCGAAGGCGTCGGGGGTGGCGATGACGAGCACGGCCGCGCGCGCGACGTGGGCCTGGATCAGGGTCGCGGGCTCGGCCGCGTCGCCGCAGACGGCGTGGATGCCCTTCCCGCGCATCCGCTCGACCTTCTCGCGGTTCTGCTCGGCCACGACGAAGTCCACGCCCTTGTCGCGCATGGCCTCGGCGATGCGCCGCCCGACGCGGCCGTAGCCCACGAGCACCACCTGGCCGGTGAGCTGCGACTGCGGCACCGACATGGGCAACTGCGCGAGCGGGTCGTCGCGCAGCTCCAGCCTGCGCGCCAGGGCCGAGCGTTCGTGGATCCACGCCCGCGCGGGCTCCACGAGGGCGAACATGGTCGAGTTCAGCGCGATGGAGATGAGCGCGCCGGCGAGGATGAGCGTGTGCCCTTCCGGCGGCAGCAGTCCCAGGGCCGCGCCCAGGCTCGCGAGGATGAAGGAGAACTCCCCGATCTGCGCGAGGCTTGCGCCCACGACGAGCGCCGTGTTGAGCGGGTAGCGGAAGACGAGCACCAGGACGATGGCGGCGATCGTCTTGCCCACCATGACGATCGCCACGACCGCGAGGAGCTTCAGGGGCTGCTCGACGAGCACCTGCGGGTCGAAGAGCATGCCCACGGAGACGAAGAACAGCACCGAGAAGGCCTCGCGAAGCGGCAGCGACTCGTCGGCGGCGCGATGGCTGAACTCCGACTCGCGCATCATCATCCCCGCGAAGAAGGCGCCGAGCGCGAAGGAGACGTCGAAGAGCCTGGCCGACCCGTAGGCCACGCCCACCGCGGTGGCGATGACGCACAGGGTGAAGAGCTCGCGCGAGCCCGTCTTCGCCACCAGCCACAGCAGGCGCGGGAAGACGCGCCGGCCCACCACCAGCATCAGCGCCACGAAGGCGGCCACCTTGGCGAGGGTGATGCCCAGCGCCTCGAGGAGCGAGGCGCCGCCAGCGGGCTCGGCCTCCGCGCGGCCGCCCAGGAGCGCCGCGACGGCGGGCAGGACGACCAGCACGAGGACCATGGCGAGGTCCTCCACCACGAGCCAGCCCACGGCGATGCGGCCGTTCACGGTCTCGAGGACGCCGCGGTCCTCGAGGGCGCGCAGCAGCACCACCGTGCTCGCGCAGGACAGGCACAGGCCGAAGACGAGCGCCTCGCCCACCCGCCAGCCCCAGAGCGAGGCCACGCCCGCGCCCAGCGCCGTGGCGGCCGCGATCTGGACCAGTGCGCCGGGAACCGCGATGCGCCGCACCGACAGCAGGTCGCCCAGCGACAGGTGCAGCCCGACGCCGAACATGAGCAGCATCACGCCGATCTCGGCGAGCTGGCCCGCGAGCGCCACGTCGGCGACGAACCCGGGGGTGTGCGGCCCCACGAGGATGCCGGCCAGGAGGTAGCCCACGATGGGCGGCAGCTTCGCGCGCGAGGCCGCGATGCCCAGGACCATCGCGAGCCCCAGGCCCGCGGCGATCGTCGTGATGAGGGAGACGTCGTGGGGCATGGGCCGATTCTAGATGATTGATCCGCGTCAGAATCCGCGGGGCGGGGCGGCTGCCAAATGGAGGCTGGCGGAGTCCGGCCCGTGTTCATTTTCCTGCAGATATTCCGAGACAGCCCCTACTACCCCAAGTTCCGGGGCGGGTTCCTGTTCATCGTCCTCGTCCACGGGCTGGGCACGCTGGGCTACCTCGCGATCTCGGGCTGGCGGGCGCCGTGGATGGACGCGCTCTACATGACCTTCAACGTGGTCACGACGCTGGGATTCGCCGAGAC
>CAZNWZ010000250.1:0-3189 GCA_964576455.1 uncultured Lysobacter sp. | reverse complement strand
TTCGACCACGCGGACATCTTCCCGGACCTCGCGGCCATCGAGACGCAGTTCCACCACCTGGTGCGCATCGTCCCCGGCAACGGGCTCGTGGTGGCCAACGGCGCCGAGGCTTCCATCGCCCGCGTCCTGGCGCGCGGCTGCTGGACGGGCGTGGAGCGCTTCGGCCCCGGGCAGGCGTGGAGCGTGGGATCGGTGGGCCCCGACGACGCCTTCGAGGTGGTGCTGAACGGCGCCGCGCAGGGCGTGGTGCGCTGGGATGCCACCGGCGAGCACAACCGCATGAACGCGCTCGCGGCGCTGGCCGCCGCGCGCCACGCCGGCGTGCCGCTCGCGGCGGGCATCGACGCGCTCTCGCGCTTCGAGGGCGTGAAACGGCGCATGGAGGTGCGCGGCACCGTGAACGGGATCACCGTGTACGACGATTTCGCCCACCACCCGACCGCGTTCGAGACGACGATCGCGGGCCTGCGACGGCGCGTGGGGCGCGCGCGGATCGTGGCGGTCTTCGAGCCGCGGTCCAACACCATGAAGCTGGGCACGATGCAGTCGCGCCTGGCCGGGAGCCTCGCGGGCGCGGACCTCGCCTACTGCTACGCGAGCCACCTGGGCTGGGACCCGGCGAAGGCCCTGGCGCCCCTGTCCTCGCGCGCGGCCATCTACGCGGAGCTCGACCCGATGGTGGAGGCGCTGGGCCACGTGCTGCGGCCCGGCGACCACGTCCTCGTGATGTCCAACGGCGGCTTCGGCGGCATCCATGCCCGGTTGCTCGCGCGACTGGCCGCGAAGGAGACTGCCCGATGACCCCGCTCGCCTTCCGGATCGTCAACGTCTTCACCCGCGGCGCGAGCCTCACGGGAAACCCGCTCTGCGTCTTCGAGGACGGCCGCGGCCTCGACGACGCCACGATGCAGGCCCTGGCGCGCCAGTTCAACCTCTCGGAGACCACCTTCGTCCTGCCCTCCGAGCGCGCCACCGCGCGCGTGCGGATCTTCACGCCCGCCTACGAGATGCCCTTCGCCGGGCATCCGACGCTGGGGACGGCGCACGTGGTGCGCTCCCTGCTCGGCGCGGGCGACGCGATCACCCTCGAGATGAGGGCCGGCGTGATCCCGGTGGCCGCCGCGGGCAACCGCTGGACGCTCTCGGCGAACGCGCCGCGCTGGCGCGAGGTCGCCGAGCCGCGCGCGGAGCTCGCGGACATCCTGGGGCTCGGGGAGGACGACATCGGCGAGCGCCCCTTGTGGGTGAACGCCGGCAAGGAGCAGCTCGTCGTCCCGGCCGCCTCCACCGGGGCGGTTCGCCGCGCGCGGCCGCGCGCCGACGCCTTCGCGCGCCTGAGGAGCGAGGACGGGCAGAGCATGGCCTACGTCTTCCACGACGAGGGCGACGCCCGGGCCACGGTCGTCTCGCGCTTCTTCTTCCCGAGCGGCCCGGCGATCCTGGAGGACCCGGCGACCGGCTCGGCCTGCGCCAACCTGGGCGGCTGGTTCGTGGCCACGCGCCCGGGCGAGGACCTCGCGCGCACCGTCTCGCAGGGCGACGAGGTGCGGCGTCCCTCCACCCTCTTCCTTTCCGTGAGGTCCGGCGCGGTGAGCGTCGGCGGCGACGTCGCCGAGCTCGCGCGCGGGACGCTCTCGCTCTAGGAACGCCTTGGCGACGATCCTCTACCTGCACGGCTTCATCAGCTCCCCTGCCTCCCGGAAGGCCGTGATGCTGGGCGACTACCTGCGCGGCCAGGCGCCGGACGTCGAGTACCTCGTCCCCGCGCTGCACCACCGGCCGGCGCGGGCGATGGCGCAGGTCCGGGCGCTCTGCGCGTCCCGGGACCCGGCACGGCTCGTTCTGGTGGGCAGCTCGCTGGGCGGCTTCTACGCCACCGTGGCCGCGGAGGAGGCCGGGTGCCGCGCGGCGGTCCTCAACCCCGCGGTGCATCCGCACCGGCATTTCGAGCGCTACCTCGGCCCGCAGCGCAACCTCTACACCGGCGAGCGCTTCGACCTCACGCCGGGGCACGTGGCCGAGCTCGAGGCCCTCGACCCGCCGGCCATCACGCGGCCGGAGCGCTACTGGCTCATCGTCGAGACGGCCGACGAGGTGCTCGACTACCGCGAGGCCGTCGCGTACTACGCGGGGGCCTTCCAGTCCGTGGTGCAGGGGGGCGACCACTCGCTCACGAGCTTCCCCGAGTTCGTGCCGGACCTCGTGGCGTGGGCGCGCGAGGAAGCGCCGTTCCCCGCGAAGGCGGGGCCATGAAGCAGGTGCTCTTCGAGGAGGACGGCGCCTTCCGCGTCGGGACCATCCTGTCGGAGGCGGGCGCGGCGTTCCAGGTCGAGGCGGCGCACGGCAAGCGCTCCAAGGTGAAGGCGAACGCGGTGCTGCTGCGCTTCGACGGGCAGGCGCTTTCCGGCTTCATGCCCGAGGCGCAGGCGCGCGCGGAGGCGCTCGACCCGCAGTTCCTGTGGGAGGTGTGCGGCGGCGGCGAGTTCGGCTTCGCCGAGCTGGCGCAGGAGTACTACGGCCACCCGCCCGCGCCCCTGGAGGCCGCCGCCGTGGCCCTCGCCCTGCACGCGAGCCCGATGTACTTCTATCGCCGCGGCAAGGGCCGCTACCAGGCCGCTCCGGAGGAGAACCTCAAGGCGGCCCTGGCGGGACTGGAGAGGAAGCGCCGGCAGCAGGAGCAGGTGGACGCCTGGGCCGCGCAGCTCGTCGCCGGGACGGTCCCGCCGGAGCTCGCCTCCCGGCTCGACCTCCTGCTCTTCAAGCCGGACAAGATGTCGCTCGAGTGGCGGGCGCTCGACCAGGCGGCGACGCAGGCGGGGCTCGCTCCCCCGAAGCTGCTGGCCCGGATCGGCGCGCTCGCCGGCCCCGAGGACTACTTCCTGCGCCGCTTCGCCTTCGAGTTCTTCCCCGCCGGGCTGGGCTTTCCCGAGGTCGCGCCAGTCGCCGCGCCGCAGGGCCTGCCGCCCGCCGGGGCCGAGGCCTTCTCCATCGACGACCACGAGACGACCGAGATCGACGACGCGTTCTCGGTCGAGCGCCTGGCGGACGGCCGGCTGCGCGTCGGCGTCCACATCGCCGCGCCGGCGCTCTTCTTCGGGCGCGACCACCGGCTCGAGGCCCTCGCGCGCGAGCGGCTGTCCACGGTGTACTTCCCGGGCGGCAAGATCACCATGCTGCCCGAGGCGGCCA
>CAZNWZ010000249.1:0-3195 GCA_964576455.1 uncultured Lysobacter sp. | reverse complement strand
CACTACGCGGTGAACTGCGCCTCCGTGGGCTGCCCGATGCTGCGCGAGGAGGCCTTCGTCGCCACCCGCCTCGACGCCCAGCTCGAGGAGCAGGCGCGCCGCTTCCTCTCGGACCGCACGCGAAACCGCTTCGACCCGCGCTCCGGGAGGCTCGAGGTTTCCGAGATCTTCAAGTGGTTCAAGGAGGACTGGACCTCCGGTTACCGCGGCATCGGCACGGCGGGCCCGGTCACCTCGCGCGAGCAGTACTTCGCGCGCTACGCCGACCTCCTCGCGGACGCGCCGGAGCATCGCCGGCTCGTGGCCGAGGGGAGGGCGCCGATCGCGCACCTGGACTACGACTGGTCCCTCAACGATGCCCGCTGATTGCGGCGTCAATGGGGTCAGGTTACTTTTCAGGGTCGTCCCCGCCTTCGGCGGGTGGCAATTGAAAGGCAACCTGACCCCATTGAGGCCATGAACCGGCTCTCGATCATCGTTCCCGCGCTCGAGGAGGCCGCGGGCATCGCCGCGTGCCTCGCGCGCCTGCAGCCCCTGCGCGGGCGCGGCGCGCAGGTCGTGGTGGCCGACGGCGGCAGCTCCGACGGGACCGTGGCGGTCGCGGCCCCCCTCGCCGACCTCGTGCTCGTCGCCCCCCGGGGCCGCGCGGCCCAGATGAACGCGGGCGCCGCGGCGGCCACCGGGGACACGCTGCTCTTCCTGCACGCGGACACGCGCCTGCCCGAGGACGCCGACCGCCTCGTCCTCGAGGGACTCGCCGCCACCGGCCGGGAGTGGGGGCGGTTCGACGTCGCGATCGAGGGCCGCTCGCCGCTGCTGCGCGCGGTGGCCGCGGGCATGAACGCGCGCTCGCGCCTCACCGGCATCGCCACCGGCGACCAGGCGATCTTCGCGCGCCGCGCGGCGTTCGAGGCGGCCGGCCGCTACCCCGCCATTGCCCTCATGGAGGACATCGCGCTCTCGAAGGCCCTCAAGCGCCGCGGGCGGCCGCTGTGCCTGCGCGGCCGCGTGGTCACGTCCGGCCGCCGCTGGGAGCGGCACGGGACGCTCGCCACCATCGTGCTCATGTGGCGGCTGCGGCTCGCCTACTTCCTGGGCGCCGACCCGTCGCGCCTCGCCGAACGCTATGGCAGCGGCCGCCCATCCCCCTAGCGCCGTGCAGGTGGCGGTCTTCGCCAAGGCGCCGGTCGCGGGCGAGGTGAAGACGCGGCTCGTGCCCCTGCTGGGCCCGGCGGACGCCGCCGAGCTGCACGCCGAGCTGGTCCGGCACGCACTCGCCACCGCGGTGAACGCCGGAGTCGGCCCGGTGTCCCTCTGGTGCATGCCCGACCTGGCCCACCCCTTCTTCGCCGCCTGCGCCGCCGAGTACGGGGTGTTGCTGCGCGACCAGCGCGGCGGCGACCTCGGCGAGCGCATGGCGCACGCCTTCGAGCGGCTCCTCCCGGCGGGCCCGGCGCTGCTCGTGGGATCGGACTGCCCGTCGCTCGGGGCGGAGGACCTGCGCGCCGCCGCCGCCGCGCTGGCCGGCCACGACGCGGTGGCGCAGCCGGCGGAAGACGGCGGCTACGTCCTCGTGGGGCTCGCGCGCGCCGTGCCCGGCCTCTTCGAGGCCATCGCGTGGGGCGGCGGGGACGTGATGCGCGCCACGCGCGAGCGGCTTCGCGCCGCCGGCGCCACGTGGCGGGAGATGCCCACGCGCTGGGACGTGGACCGCCCCGAGGACTATCGCCGGCTCGTCGCCTCCGGCCTGCTCGGGGAGCGGGCGCGATGAGCGCGCCCGCCTTCCTCGCGGCCGCCATCCTCGCCTGGGCGGCCCCCGCGGCGGGCGACCCGGCGCCTTTCTCGGCGGCGCGGCCCGGGGCGCCGCTGCCCGCGGGCTGGCGCCCGCTCGCGCTGCCGCGCGTCCCCGCGCCCGAGGTGGCGCTCGTGGAGGAGGCGGGCGTGACCGTGCTCCGCTCGCGCGCGGCCGGCGCCGCGGGGACCGTCGCCCACGACCTCGACGCAGATCCCGCCTCGCGGCCGGTGCTCGCCTGGCGCTGGAAGGTCGATCGCGTGGTCGCGCGCGCGGACCTCTCGGAAAGGGCCGGGGACGACTTCGCCGCGCGCGTGTACGTCTTCTTCGACGTTCCCGTCGAGGCGTTGCCCCTGGGCGCGCGCGTGAAGGCTGTGCTCGCGCGCGCGGTGTGGGGCGAGAGGCTGCCGACCGCGGCGATCTGCTACGTGTGGGACAACCGCCACGCGCCCGGCACGAGCGCGTGGAACCCGTACACCGACCGGGTTCGCACGGTCGTGCTGCGAAGCGCCGCCGCGGGCGCCTGGGCGGAGGAGGCGCGCGACCTGGCCGCCGATTTCCGCGCGGCGTTCGGCGCGCAATGGAGCGGGCCCGTGCCGCGCGTCACGGGCGTCGCGATCGGCAACGACACCGACCAGACGGGCGAGACGGCGACCGCCTGGTTCGGCGACATCCGGCTGCAGGCGCGGCGATGAGGCGCCTGGTGCTCCTGGGCGGCGGCCACGCGCACGTCCACGTGCTCAAGGCGATCGGCGACGCGCTCGATCCCGCGGTGAGCGTGACGCTGGTCACGCCCGTGGACCGCCAGCTCTACTCCGGGATGCTGCCGGGCTACGTGGCGGGGCACTACGCGCTCGCGGACTGCGGCATCGACCTCCTGCCGCTCGCGAAGCGGGCGCGGGCGCTGGTGGTGCGCTCCTCGGCCACGCTCGTGAGCCCCGCGAGGCGGGAAGTGATCTGCGCCAACGGCGAGGTCGTGGGCTACGACGTGCTGTCGGTCGACGTGGGCGCACGGCCCTTCGTCGGCGCCGCGAAGGGCGTCGAGGCGAACGCCGTCGCCATCCGGCCGCTGGAACGCTTCGCGCAGGGCTGGGAGGCGGTGCTGGCGCGCGCGCGGCGCGGCGGGATGGGCGCCGTGACCGTCGTCGGCGGCGGGGCGGCCGGGCTGGAGCTGGCCTTCTCGATGGACCACCGCCTCCGGCAGGAAGCGGGCGACGGGGCGCCGCACGTGCGGGTCCTGACCGACGCGCGGACGGTCGTGCCGGAGTACCCCGTCGCGGCCCGCGGCCGCCTCGCCCGCCTGGCGGGCCGCCGCAACATCGGCCTGCACGGCGGGAGCCCGGTGACGGAGGTGGGCCCCGGCTTCGTGCGCGTGAAGGACGCCATCGAGTTCGCCACCGACG
>CAZNWZ010000248.1:0-3228 GCA_964576455.1 uncultured Lysobacter sp. | reverse complement strand
GTTCGGCCTCGGCGGCGATTTCGCGCACACGGGCACGACCACGCTCAATCCCGGGGCGACCGCCGGCGCCACGTTCACGCAGAGCGGCCGGCTCACCCTGGGCGCGGGCTCCACGCTCGATACTGGCAACGGCACGTTCGGGTCGCTGATCGGCACGGGAACGCTGAACCCCAACGGCGGGGCGGGTAACCTCGTCACGGTCGGCAACGATGGCACGAGCACGACCTTCGCGGGCGTCCTCGGCAGCGACGCGGACTTCACGAAGGTCGGAACGGGAACGCTGACGCTCTCGGGCGCCAGCACGAACACCGGCACGAAGTCGGTGAACGGCGGGTCGCTCCTCGTCACCGGGTCCATTCCCGGGCCCTTCGTCGTGAACGCGGGCGGCACGCTGGGAGGGACGGGGGCTATCTCCGGCCCGGTCACGGTGAACGCCGGCGGCACCCTCGCGCCCGGCCTGAGCCCGGGCATCATCAACACCGGCAACCTCAACGTGGCCGGCGCCCTCGTCGTGGAGATCGGGGGAACCACGGCCGGCACGCAGTACGACGTCACCAACGTCACGGGCACCGTGAACGTCACCGGCGGCACCCTGACCCTGGCCGGCGCCTACGCGCCGTTCTCCGGCGACACCTTCGTGATCGTGGCCAACGACGGCGCCGACGCCGTCACCGGCACCTTCGCGGGCCTCGCCGAAGGCGCCACGATCGCCTTCAACGGCGCCACGCTGCGCATTTCCTATGTCGGCGGCACGGGCAACGACATCACGCTCACCGCCCTTGCCCCGACCTCCACCGTGTGGAACGGCGCCGGCGCCAACGACAACTGGAGCACGGGCGCCAACTGGGTCGGCGGCGCCTCGCCCGCGAGCGGCAACACGACGGTGGTCACCTTCCCGACGGCCTCGGCACGCTTCGCGCCGGCGGTGGATGCGCCGTGGACGGTGAACCGCATGGACATCACGGGGACGACGGCCTACGCGATGACTGGTCAGGCGATCACGTTCGCGGGCGCCGGGCCGCAGCTCAATGCGAGCGGCGCCGCGCACGGCCTGGCGAATCCCCTGACGCTCTCGGCGGGGCTCGCGGTGAACAACGCTTCCGCCCTCACGCTCTCCGGCGCCATCGGAGGGGCGTCCGGGATCACGAAGACCGGTGCCGGGATCCTGGTCCTCTCCGGCGCGAGCACGTTCGCCGGCGGCACGACGGTCAGCGGCGGCACGCTCTTCGTGAACGGCACGGTCCCGGGCCCGGTCACGGTGAACGCGGGCGCTACGCTCGGCGGCACGGGCACGATCACGGGCGCCGTGGCGATCAGCGCCGGCGGCACGCTGGCCCCGGGCCTGAGCCCCGGCATCACCAACACCGGCGACCTCAACCTCGCCGGGGTCTTCCTCGTCGAGATCGAGGGGACGACGGTCGGCACGCAGTACGACCAGACGAACGTCACGGGCACCGTCACGCTCGCGGGGGCGACCCTCACGCTGGCGGGGGCGTACCCGCCCGCGGTGGGGGACACCTTCACGATCATCGCGAACGACGGGGCCGACGCGGTGGCGGGCACCTTCGCCGGCCTGGCGGAAGGGGCCACCGTGACCTTCAACGGCGTGACGATGGCCATCTCCTACGTGGGCGGCACGGGCAACGACGTGGTGCTGCGGGCGCAGGCCGTCGCGGCGCCGGTGCCCATCCCGACGCTGTCGCAGTGGGCCGTTATCCTGCTCGCGATGCTCCTCGCCGCGACGGGCATGGCCGCCGCGAGGAGGCACTGAGCGGGGCTCAGGACTTCGAGGCGCCGCGGGTCGCCGCCAGGAAGAAGGCGGTCGCCAGGAGGAAGAGCGCGGCGGCGAGGGCCAGCGCCATCTTCGCTCCGATGACCGTGGCGAGGGCCCCGCCCGCGACCGCGCCGGCGAGCGTGGCCGCCTGCTCGAGCGTGCGCACGCCCGCATCCGCCCTCGCGAGGGATTCCAGCGGGACCGACGTCTGTCGCCACGTCCGGTCGTGGATGTCGAACAGGGTGCGCCCGCCGTCGCCGATGACCTGGTGGGCGACCAGCAGGGCGACCCCGGCGATCGTGGGCGCGGCGGCCAGGGGAACGAGGAAGGCGCCGAGCGTGAGCAGCGCGAGCCCCGCCGCCATCGCTCCCGCGGAGCCGAAACGCCGCCCCCAGGCCGGCGACAGGTAGGCGCCCGCCAGCGAGCCGATCCCGCCCGCGGCGAAGATCACGCCGAGCGTCCCGGTCTCGAAGCCGATGTCGCGCGCGACGAAGATCATGTAGCTGGTGCCCGCGAGGCTCGAGCCCAGCGCGAGGATCACGCCGGTGGCCGCGAGGATGCGCAGCGAGGGCGTTCGCCGCACCAGCGCGAGCCCCTCCCGCGCGTCGTCCAGGACCGGCCCCAGCCGCCCGGTCGCGCCGGCCCGGGCCGCGGCGCCAGGCACCTCCCGCACGCCGCGCAGGCAGGAGGCGGAGGCGAGGTAGCTCAGCGCATCGATGACGAGCGCCGCCACCGCGCCGAGCCACTGGTACAGGTATCCCCCGAGGGCGAAGGCGGCAGTCTCCGACGCGCTCGTGCAGGCGGCGACCTGCGCGTTGCTTCGCGGCAGCGCGTCGGCCGGCAGCGCCTGCGCCATCCAGGCCGAGCGCGCCAGTTCGAAGGCCACCGTGAGGAGGCCGGTCATCGCCGCCGAGGCGACGAGCATCCAGAATGCGAGGTGGCCGCTCGCTGCGAGGGTCGCGAGCCCGAGGAGCAGCAGGGCGCGTGCGGCGTCCGCGACGAGCATCGTCGCGCGCTTGCCCGCCTTGTCGACGACGGCGCCGAGGACGAGCGTTCCCGCGGCGCCCGCGGCGACGTCCGCGACGAGCAGCAGGCCCATCTGCCACGGCTCGACCGCAAGCGCGAGCGCCGCGAGCCAGGGAATGGCCACGCGGCTCAGCATCGAGCCGAAGTTCGAGATGGTCTCCGCGGCGAGGACCCGGCGAAACCCGTTCACGCGCATGCCGGCGTCGCCGGTGAAAAAAGGCCGCGGAGCATGAGGAGGCCGTCCCCAGCCGTGAAATAATTGCAGCCTAGCAAAGTTCGACTCCCATGCCCGACCTCCTTTCCGGCCTCAATCCCGAGCAGCTCCGGGCCGTCACCCTTCCGCGCGAATCCGCCCTCATCCTCGCCGGGGCCGGCAGCGGCAAGACGCGCGTGCTCACCACGCGCATCGCGCACCTCATCCAGACGGG
>CAZNWZ010000247.1:0-3239 GCA_964576455.1 uncultured Lysobacter sp. | reverse complement strand
GCGTGCGCGCGCGACCGGCGCATCATCAACGTGCCCGACTGCTACGCCGACCCGCGCTTCAATCCCGACGTGGACAAGCGCTCCGGATACCGCACGCGCTGCATGCTCACCCTGCCCCTCGTGGACCACAAGGACGTGCTCGTGGGCGTGATGCAGGTGCTCAACAAGGCCGACGGCGCCTTCGACGGCGACGACGAGACGCTCGCCACCGCCCTTGCCGCCCAGTGCGCCGTAGCCCTGCAGCGCGTGCGCATGACCGAGGCGCTGATCGAGGGCGAGAAGCTGCGCCAGGAGCTGGAGATGGCGCGCGTGGTGCAGATGAGCACCCTGCCCTCGCGCATGCCCGCCGTGGCGGGCTACGACGCCTGGGGCCTGTGCCGCCCGGCCGGGCTCACCGGAGGCGACACGTTCGACCTCGCCGTCATCGACCCGGGGCTGCTCGTGGTGCTGGGCGACGCCACGGGCCACGGCATCGCCCCGGCGCTCTCCGTGACGCAGATGCAGGCGATGCTGCGCGTGGCCTTCCGCCTCGGCGCGAGCCTGGAGACGGCGTTCACGCAGGTCAACAACCAGCTCGCCGACACCCTGCCCGACGACCGCTTCATCACGGCGTTCATCGGCCTGCTCGACGCCACGACGCACTGCGTTCGTTTTCACAGCGGGGGGCAGGGGCCGATCCTGCATTACCAGGCCGCCACCGGCGAGTGCGCCCGCCACAAGCCCACCAGCTTCCCGCTGGCCGCGATGCCGCTCACGGCCCTGCGCCCCGCGGTGAGCCTCGAGATGCGTCCCGGGGACGTCCTGGTGCTGCTCTCCGACGGCATCTACGAGTACGCCAACGCCGCCGGCGAGCAGTTCGGCGAGGAGCGCGTGCGCGAGGTGGTCGCGGCCTGCCACGCCGGCTCCGCGGCGGCCCTGGGCGAGGCGGTGCTCGCCGCCGTGAAGGACTTCGCGCGGGGCGCCCCCCAGGAGGACGACATGACCCTCGTCCTCGTCAAGCGCGAGGCGGCGGGGGAGGCTCGGCGGGGCTTCCGGCGCTCGGTTGACGCCCTGCCGGACATCGTCGCCTTCACCGCCGGCTTCGCCGCCGGCCGGGGGGTGGACGGCGAGATTCTCAATACCGTCGATTTCGTGGTGGAAGAACTGTTCACGAACATGGTGAAATACGGCGCGGCGGCGGATCCGGGCTCCCCGGTGAACATCGAGCTGCGGGCGGTCGACGGCGGCGTGGAGGTGATCCTGGTCGATGCCGGGGTCGAGCCCTTCGATCCCACCCGGGCGCCGGACGCGCGGGTGGACGCTCCCCTCGAGGAGCGCCGCCCCGGCGGGCTGGGAATCCACCTCTGCCGCCGGCTGGTGGACTCGTGGGACTACGAATACGTGCCGGAGCGGCGGGAAAGCCGGATCCGGTTCAAGAAGACGCCGGCGGGAAAGCCGGCGCCGGGCAGCGCATCGGGCGGGGAGGCGTGATGCTGTCGATCGAGCAAGGCGCGCAGGGGGTCGTCGTGGTCAAGGGAAGGCTGGACGCCGCCCAGTCGCCGGCCGCCCAGGCCTTCCTGGACAAGGTCCAGGGGACGGTGGCCCTGGACTGCTCGGGGCTCGAGTACATCTCCAGCGCGGGCCTGGGCGTGCTCCTCAAGACCCAGAAGCGCCTGCTCGCCTCGGGAGGCAAGCTCCGCCTCACCGGGGTAAACCGCCACCTGCAGGACATCTTCCAGTACTCCGGTTTCGACCAGGTCCTCGAAATCGAGCCCGCCCGCTAGATCGCGGCCAACTTTTCCCGACCTCGCGTGTAATTGTGGACAGGGACCACGACCAGGCGCTGGTGGAGGGTTGCCGGAACGGCGACCGGTCCGCCTTCGCCGCCCTGGTGGCGCGCTACCAGCAGCCGGTCTACAACGCCGCCTACCGGGTGCTGGGCAACGCCGACGACGCGGCCGACACCGCGCAGGCCGTGTTCCTCAAGGTGGCGGAACGGCTGGAAGAGTACGACCCGCGGTTCAAGTTCTTCAGCTGGCTGTACCGGATCGCGGTCAACGAATCGCTGAACCTCCTGCGCCGCAACGGGCGCGAGGAGCCGCTGGACGAGGACGCGGAGATTCCGGGCGGGGAGAGCGCCAACCCGGAATGGCAGCTGGGCGAGGCGCAGGTCTCGCGGCGCGTGCAGGGCGCGTTGATGAAGATGCGGGCCGAGGACCGGGTGATGATCGCGCTGCGGCACTTCTCGGAGCTGAGCTACCGCGAGATCGGCGCGATCCTGGAGCTGGACGAGAAGACGGTGAAGTCGCGCCTGTTCGAGGCGAGGAGCCGATTGAGGGGATTGCTGCAGGACCTGCAGGGATACTGAGAGACCATGGACGACCGCAAACTCGACCCACTGATGCAGGCGGTGCTCGACGGGGAGGCCTCCCCCGACGAGGCCCGCGAGCTCGAGCGCCGCCTCGCCGCCGACCCGGCGGCCCGCGCCCGATTCGACGAATTCACCCGCCTTTTCCGGGACCTGGGCGGCATGCCCCGGGTCCAGCCGCCCGACGGCTTCGGGACGGCGATCATGGAAAGGGTGGCGCTGCGCCCTCCCCGCAACCGGGGGTGGCGCCAACTTTTCTCGCTTTCGCGTGTAAGTAGGGGAAGTGCCAATGGATCCCGGGGGTACACTCCGGGGCTTTCAGCGAGGGCCCATCGGGGTTTTCAGCCGGGTCCACACATGGGGGAACTCAACATGAGCGAACAACAAGGCAATTCGAAGGGCAATCGCAAGCTCTGGATCGGTGGCGGCATCGCGGCGGCGGCGGCCGTCGTGATCGTCTCGCAAGTCGGCGTCGACTTCCCGGCGAGCGGGGACGCCACCTCGGGCACGATCGCCCCGGCGCAGCGCTACCGGGCCGAGCAGCCCACGTCCAAGGACGTGCAGGTGAGCTCGCCGTCCGGCACGCAGGGCGGCCAGCCGACGCAGGCCGGGGAATCGAGCGCCGTCAACGCGGCCCGCTCGAACCAGGCTTCCGCCAACCAGGGCACGGCGAACCAGGGCACGGCGAACCAGGGCATGGCCAACCAGGGCACCGCCAACCAGGGTACCGCCAACCAAGGTACGGCCAATCAGGGCATCGCGAACCAGGCCAAGTCGAACCAGGGCACCGCCAACCAGGGCACCGCCAACCAAGGTACGGCCAATCAAGGCATCGCGAACCAGGCCAGGTCGAACCAGGGCATGGCCAACCAAGGCACCGCGAACCAGGGCA
>CAZNWZ010000246.1:0-3247 GCA_964576455.1 uncultured Lysobacter sp. | reverse complement strand
CATGCGCATCGCCTCGCCCTCGAGCCAGGCCACCGGCAGCATGAGGACGAGCTGGCAGGCGATGAGGACGAGCACCGGGGTGATGTCCACGCCGCCGATCGGGGGGACCGCCCGCTGGAAGGGCTTGAGGAAGGGCCGCGTCAGGGCCTCGAAGAACGGGGCCACGGGGTGGTAGGGGCTCACCCAGGTGAGCAGGGCCTGCAGGAACACCGCGCCCATGATGATGTAGACCGTCAGGCGCAGGAGCTTCACCACGGCGAGGAAGAGGATCACCGAGAGCGCCGCGCCGTTCACGATCTCCACGCCCTGCAGCAGCGACAGAACGAGCAGCAGCGCGATCTGCGCGATCCAGGCCACGGCGAGCGAGGCGATGTCGAGCTTGAACAGGCCCGGCAGGATCCGGCGCATGGGCTTCACCGCGAAGTCCGTGAGCGCCATCGTGAACTGGGCGAGCGGGTTGCGGGCGGGCGCGCGAAGCGCCTGCATCCAGAAGCGCACCAGCGCCGTCAGGATGAAGATGTTGAACAGCGTCTCGACGACGAAGGCGATGGCCTGGGTCAGCATGGTCCCTCAGTCCTTCCCGAACTGCTCGCCGAGCTCGCGCGATCGCTCGCGCGCGGCCTTCACCGCCTCGACGAAGCGTGACTTGAGCGCGGCCGCCTCCATCTCGGAAAGCGCCCGCTCGGTGGTGCCGCCCTTCGAGGTGACCTGCGCGCGCAGCACCGCCGGATCCTCCCCCCGCTCGCGGGCGAGCTTCGCCGCGCCGGCGAAGGTGCCCAGCGCCAGGACCCGCGCGGCCTCGGGGGCGAGCCCCATCTCGATGCCGGCCCGTTCCAGGGCCTCGATGAAGTAGAAGACGTAGGCCGGGCCGCTGCCGGAGACGGCGGTGACCGCGTCCAGGTCCTCCTCCCGCGGCAGCCACACCGTATCGCCCACGGCGCCCAGGAGCGTCTCGGCCCGGGCCCGCCCGGCGGCGTCCACCGCCGGCGGGGCGTAGAGCCCCGTCATCCCCGCGTGCACCAGCGCGGGGGTGTTGGGCATCGCGCGCACGATCGCCGCGTGCCCGCCGAGCCAGCGCGACAGGTCCGCGAGGCGGATGCCGGCGGCGATGGTGACCACGAGCGTGGAGGCGGGAAGCGGCACGAGCGGGGCCACGGCCTGGCGCATCTGCTGGGGCTTCACCGCGAGCACGAGGGCGTCGGCGGGGGGCAGGCCGGGGCCGGCCTGCTCGCGCACGGCCACGCCGAACCGGGCGACGAGCGACTCGCGGGCGGCCGCGCCCGGCTCGATCACCGTGAGGTCGGCCGCGGGAAAGCCGCGGGCCACCAGGCCGCCGACGATGGCCGCGCCCATGTTGCCGCCGCCCAGGAAGGTGACTTTCATGCGGTTTGACGCCAGGCATGCGCCTCGCGGGCGCCGAAGATCGCGGTGCCGATGCGCAGCATCGTGGCGCCTTCGGCGAGGGCCGCGCGCCAGTCCTGGCTCATGCCCATGGAGAGCGTGTCGCCGTCGATGCCGGCGGCGCGCAGGGCGTCCAGCTCGCGGCGCAGCACGGCAAATTCCGCGCGCTGCCTCGCCTCGTCGCCCGAGGGGCTCGCCATGCCCATGAGCCCGCGGAAGCGCAGCCCCGGCAGGCTGGCGACGAGGCGCGCGAGCGCCAGGGCCTCGCCGGGCTTCACCCCCGCCTTCGTGGCCTCCTCGCTGATGTTCACCTCGATGCACACGTTGAGCGGGCGGCGCCCGGCAGGACGGTGGCGCGACAGGAGCTCGGCGATGCGCGCGCGGTCCACGGCGTGCACCCAGTCGAAGCGCTCGGCCACGTCCCGCGCCTTGTTGCCCTGCAGCGTGCCGATGAAGTGCCAGGTGGCCGGCAGGTCCGCCAGGGCCGCGATCTTGGCCACCGCCTCCTGCACGTAGTTCTCCCCGAAGTCGCGCTGGCCGGCGGCGAACGCCTCGCGCACCATCTCGGGCGGATGCGTCTTGGAGACGGCCACCAGCGTGACGGCGCGGCTATCCCCTTGTAACGCCTCGGAAATGCGCCGTCCGACTTCTTGCAGGTTTTCCGCGATTGGAGACATAATCGACCCGGTATCCAGGCGCATTTTACTCTGGCTGACAGCCGGTCCTTCCCCGCGCCCCTTCCTTCCACTGCCGCGAGAACACAATGGACATTGCCGAGCTCCTCGCATTCTCCGTGAAGAACAAGGCATCGGACCTGCACCTGTCCGCGGGATTGCCGCCCATGATCCGCGTGCACGGCGACGTGCGCCGCATCAACGTGCCGCCCCTGGAGCACAAGGACGTGCACGGGATGGTCTACGACATCATGAACGACTCCCAGCGCAAGGTGTACGAGGAGACGCTGGAGGTCGACTTCTCGTTCGAGATCCCCAACCTCGCGCGCTTCCGGGTCAACGCCTTCAACCAGAACCGCGGCGCGGGCGCCGTGTTCCGGACGATTCCCTCCAAGGTGCTCACGCTCGAGGACCTGCACGCCCCCAAGATCTTCGCCGAGATCGCCAAGTACCCGCGCGGCCTGGTGCTGGTGACGGGCCCCACGGGCTCGGGCAAGTCCACGACGCTCGCGGCGATGATCAACGACGTGAACGAGAACGAGTACGGCCACATCCTCACGGTGGAGGACCCGATCGAGTTCGTGCACGAGGCCAAGAAGTGCCTCATCAACCAGCGCGAGGTGGGCCCGCACACGCTGTCGTTCTCCAACGCCCTTCGCAGCGCGCTGCGCGAGGACCCGGACATCATCCTGGTGGGCGAGATGCGCGACCTGGAGACCATCCGCCTCGCGATGACCGCCGCCGAGACGGGCCACCTGGTGTTCGGCACGCTGCACACGTCGTCCGCCGCCAAGACCGTGGACCGCATCATCGACGTGTTCCCCGCGGCCGAGAAGGAGATGATCCGCGCGATGCTCTCGGAGTCGCTGCGCGCGGTGATCTCGCAGACGCTGTGCAAGACCAAGGACGGCGCGGGCCGCGTGGCGGCGCACGAGATCATGATCGGCACCCCCGCCATCCGCAACCTCATCCGCGAGGCCAAGGTCGCGCAGATGTACTCCGCGATCCAGACGGGCCAGGCCATCGGCATGCAGACGCTGGACCAGAACCTGCAGGACCTCGTGAAGCGAAGCCTCATCTCCATCCCCGAGGCGCGGACGAAGGCCGCCAACAAGGACGCATTCATCGGCTGAAACGGCCGGGAGGCACCCCATGGAACGAGAACAGTCACT
>CAZNWZ010000245.1:0-3268 GCA_964576455.1 uncultured Lysobacter sp. | reverse complement strand
TTCAACTACGCCGTCGCGCCCCTTCACGAGGTGACGCCGCTTTCCTGCTTCGCCCGCCTGCCCGATGGCGAGGTGATCGGGGGTGCGGTCGGCCGAAGCTGGGGCCCCTGCGCGGAGATCCAGCAGCTCTGGGTGGCCGAGGCGCACCGCAAGTCGGGCATCGGCACGCGTCTCGTGTACGCCTTCGAGAACCACGCCCGCGGCCGCGGCTGCGACACCTTCTACCTGGAGACCCTCTCCTTCCAGGCCCCGCGCTTCTACGAGTCGCTGGGCTACCGCGTCACCTACGAGCACGCCGTCTACCCCCACGGCGTCGTCCGCTATACGATGGTCAAACGCGTGGGGTAGCCCGCCCCGCGCCCGCGCATCCCGGGAGCCGACAATGACAACGAGCGAAGCCGAGAAGTCCGTCTCCGACAAGAGCCTCACGACAATCATCTACGCCCTGTATGCGCTTTCGGTGGTCATCGGGGTGTCGTGCCTGGTCGCCATCATCATCAACTACGTGAAGCGCGACGACGTGAAGGGCACCTGGCTCGAGAGCCACTTCCGCTGGCAGATCCGCACCTTCTGGTTCAGCCTGCTGTGGGGCCTCATCGGGTTCGCGCTGACCTTCGTGGTCGTGGGCATCTTCGTGCTCTTCGCCGACCTCCTCTGGTACATCTACCGCATCGTGAAGGGCTGGATCCGCCTGAACGACGGCAAGCCCATGTACGCGGAGTAGGCGCGGTGCTCCCGCTGGAGGGCGGCTGCGACTGCCGCTTCGTGCGCTACCGGATGGAGTCGCGCCCGCTCTTCGTGCACTGCTGCCACTGCCGCTGGTGCCAGCGCGAGTCGGGCGCCTCCTACGCGCTCAACGCCATGATCGAGGCCGACCGCGTGACGAACCTGGGCGGCGAGCCGGAGATGGTGGACACGCCCTCGGAGAGCGGCAAGGGGCAGTTGATCGCGCGCTGCCCGCGCTGCTGGGTCGCGGTGTGGAGCAACTACGCCGGCGCCGGCCCCCTGGTGAAGTTCGTGCGCGTGGGCACCCTCGACGATCCGGACGCCCTTCCCCCCGACATCCACATCTTCACCGCCTCCAAGCAGCCCTGGGTGGTGATCCCGCCGGGACAGCCCGCGGTGCCGGAGTACTACGAGCGCGACCAGTACTGGCCCGCGGAAAGCCTGGAGCGCCGCAAGGCGCTGCTGCCCCTCATCGAAGCGTGGAAGGCGGGACGGCAATGAAGGACGCCGCTTGACCATGCCCGCCTCGGACGAGATGCAGTCGTACTACGCGGCCCGCGCCCCGTACTACGACGACGTTTACGACAAGCCCGAGCGCCGCGAGGACATCGCCTTCCTGAAGTCGCACCTGCCTGCCGTCTTCGCGGGGCGCAGCGTGCTGGAAATCGCCTGCGGCACCGGCTACTGGACGCAGCACATCGCCCCCGCGGCCGCGACGATGACGGCTACCGACGCCGTCGCGCAGCCTCTGGAACTCGCGAAGGGACGACCTGGCGTGGAGCGCGTCCGCTTCGCCCTCGCCGACGCCTACGACCTTCCCGAGACCCTGGGCACCTTCGACGCCGCCTTCGCCGGCCTGTGGCTCTCCCACGTCCCCGTCGAGCGCCGCCACGAGTTCTTCGGAAGCCTGCACCGCCGCCTGCTGCCGGGCGCGAAGGTCGTCCTCATCGACAACTCGGAAGTGCAGCTCCGGGACTTCCCCATCGCCGAGCGCGACGCGCAGGGCAATACCTACCAGATGCGCCGGCTCAAGGACGGCACGATGCACCGCGTGCTCAAGAACTTCCCCTCTCGCGCGGAGCTGGAGGCGATGATCGAGGGCTTCGGCGCGCGGCCCGCGTACCGCGACCTGCAGAACTTCTGGCTGCTGGAATACGAGGCGGCGGGCTGACGGGGGCGCGATGGACTACATCCAGGACATGATCCTCCTCACGGGCCTGAGCCTCGTCGGCTGGGGCATCGTCATGTTCGTCAAGGCGAAGGAAACCACGAAGTGGGCGAAGACCACGGGCAAGATCGTCGCCAAGGGCGTGGCCGAGGGCCGCGCGACCAGCCCGGGCTCGGAGATGTCCTCCCGCGTGTACTGGGGCACGGTCACCTACAAGTACGCCGTCGCCGGCCGCGAGTACACCTCGGACCGCGTGAAGCTCCTGGCGATGAAGGTGAGCGATCCCGAGGAGGCGCGCCGCCAGGTGGGCGCGTACCGGGAGGGCTGGGAGACGGAGGTGTACTACGACCCGGACCAGCCGGCCTCCGCGGTGCTGGAGCCCGGCGGTTCCTTCAGCGGGGCCTTCGTCATGGTCTTCGGCGCGATCCTCGCGGCCGTCGGCGGCTGGCACTACCTCTGATCCGGCCACCCGGTTTGACCCCACTGCGTCCGGGCGACAAAATGCGCCATTCCCTCCTTTCCCCCCGGGTTCCCATGAAGGCACTTGCGTTCCTGCTGCTCGCCGCCACCACCACCGCGCTCGCCGACGATGCGGCAATCCAGCGCTGCCGCGCCATCAAGGATTCGGCCGCGAGGCTGGCCTGCTACGACGCGATCGCCGTGCCCTCGCCCGCCCCCGCCGCTCCCGCCGCCGCCCAGCCCAAGGCCGGCACGCCCGCGGCCGCGCCGGCCGTGGCGGCCAAGCCCGCCGCGCCCCAGGCCGCCGCGACGCCCCCCACGCCGGCCCAGCAGTTCGGCATGGAGTCGAAGACGCCAGCCGCCCAGCTGGACGCCATCGAGAGCACCATCCCGGGCATGTTCGAGGGCTGGGGGCCCAACACGGTCATCGCGCTCGCCAACGGGCAGTCCTGGCAGGTCAGCGACGGCAGCACGGGCTACATCCGCAGCGAGAACGTGAAGGTGAAGATCCGCCGCGCCTTCATGGGCTCGTTCGTCATGGAGTTCGAAGGCAGCAACCGCGTGGCGAAGGTCAGGCGCGTGAAGTAGCCCCGCGGCAGCCGGGAGGGTCACGATGGAAAGCACTCGAGGCAACTGGACCTGCATCGCGCTCGCCGCGCTCCTGGCGTACGCACCCCCGGTGAGCTTCGCCCAGGCGCCGGCGACGGACCCGGGCGACGCGCGGCACTGCCTCGATCTCGGGAGCCTTCGCGAGATCGTGCGCTGCGCCGAGCCGTATCGCGGTCGCCGCGCGCCTCCGAGGGAGGCTCCGGCCATGCCGCCCGCGGCCGCCACGCCCGCCAAGCCCGCCGCGGCGCCTGCGGCTCCCGCCGCCGTGCCCGCCGCCGTGCCCGCCTCGCCGCGCGGGGAGGCGCC
>CAZNWZ010000244.1:0-3314 GCA_964576455.1 uncultured Lysobacter sp. | reverse complement strand
GAGGTGGACGTGCTGGTGAGCGACGACGGCCTGCAGCACTACGCGCTGGCGCGCGACGTGGAGATCGCGGTGGTCGACGGCGAGCGCCGGTTCGGCAACGGCCTGCCCTTGCCCTCGGGCCCGCTGCGCGAGCCCGCGTCGCGCCTGCGCGAGGTCGACTGCGCGGTCGTGAATGGAGGAGCTTCCGACCTCGTGCCCGCGCCGCGCCAGTTCGCGATGACGCTGGCCGGGGAGCGCTTCGTCTCCTTCGCCGGCGAGGAGCTCGCGCCGGCGGAGTTCGCGCTGGTCGCCCGCGGCCGGCGCGTCGCCGCGGTGGCGGGCATCGGCCACCCCGCGCGCTTCTTCGCCCACCTCGTGCGCCTGGGCGTGTCGCCGGAGCGCCACCCCTTCCCCGACCACCACCACTTCCTGCCCGCGGAGCTGCGCCTGCCGGGGGCCGACCTCGTCGTCATGACGGAGAAGGATGCCGTAAAATGCGCCGCATTCGCCGATGCGCGGATGTGGTTCCTGCGCGTCGAGGCGGCCCTGCCGCCGGAGTTCGACGCCTTCCTCCTCGAAAGCCTCGCCGCCCGGAAGAGCCCCTGATGGACCCCAAGCTGCTCGAGATCCTCGTCTGCCCCCTGTGCAAGGGCCCCCTGGTGCACCGCCGCGAGGCGAAGGAGCTCGTCTGCCGCGCCGACCGGCTCGCCTTCCCCGTGCGCGACGACATCCCCGTCATGCTGGAGGAGGAGGCTCGGAAGCTCGCGCCGGAAGAGGAAGCCTGAGCGCGCCTTTCCCGTGAAGACCTTCGCGTTCAAGGTGATCATCCCGGCGCGCCTGCGCTCGACGCGGCTGCCGGGCAAGATGCTCGCCGACATCGCGGGCAAGCCCATGGTCGCCTGGGTGGCGGAGCGCGCCGCCGAGAGCGGCGCCGCGGAGGTGGTCGTCGCCACCGACCATGCCGACATCGCCGACGCCATGGCTGCCCTCGGCTGGCGCGTGTGCACCACCTCGCCCGCGCACCCCACGGGCACCGACCGCCTGGCCGAGGCGGTGGACCTGCTGCGGCTCGCCGACGACGAGATCGTGGTGAACGTCCAGGGCGACGAGCCGCTCATCGACCCGCTGCTCATCCGCGCCGTGGCGCGGGAGCTGGCGCTGCGCCCCAAGGCCTCCATCGCGACGGCCGTGCACCCCATCGCGACGGCCAAGGCCTTCTTCGACCCGAACGTGGTGAAGGTGGTGCACGACACGGACGGCTACGCGACCTACTTCTCGCGGGCACCGATCCCCTATGCCCGCGACGCCTTCGCCGAGAGCAAGGGCCGGCTTCCGCCGGGGTTCCCGGCGCTTCGCCACATCGGCATCTACGCCTACCGGGTGGCGTTCCTGCGCAAGTTCGCGGGCCTGTCGCAGACCGCGGCGGAGCGCTTCGAGGCACTGGAGCAGCTGCGGGCCCTGGGCCACGGGCACCGGATCGCCGTGGCCTTCTGGAGCGAGCCCGTCGAGGCCGGCGTGGATACCCCCGAGGACCTCGCGCGCGTCCGGAAGGTGCTCGGCCGCTCCGCGGGCTGATACTCCCCTGTCCGGGTTTCCCCGGGTTTGACCCGCTTCCCCGGGGGCGGCGATAATTGAGCGCTTTTCCAAAAGAAACCCCTTGAGGGAGGCAGGCCCATGCGCCTGATCTTGTTGGGTGGCCCGGGCGCCGGCAAGGGCACCCAGGCCGGCTTCATCACGCAGAAGTACGCCATCCCGCAGATTTCCACGGGCGACATGCTCCGCACGGCCGTGAAGGCCGGCACCCCGGAGGGGCTCGCCGCCAAGGCCGTCATGGACCGCGGCGAGCTCGTCTCCGACGACATCATCGTGGCCCTCGTGAAGAAGCGCATCACCCAGCCCGACTGCGCCCGCGGCTTCCTCTTCGACGGCTTCCCGCGCACGATCCCGCAGGCCGAGGCGCTCAAGGCCTCGGGCATCGACGTCGACCACGTGGTCGAGATCGCGGTCGAGGACGCCGCCATCATCGACCGCATGTCGGGCCGGCGCGTGCACCTGTCCTCGGGGCGCACCTACCACGTGAAGTACAACCCGCCGAAGGTGGCGGGCAGGGACGACGTCACGGGGGAGGACCTCATCCAGCGCGACGACGACAAGGAGGAGACGGTCCGCCACCGCCTGGAGATCTACCACCAGCAGACGATGCCGCTCGTGGAGTTCTACGCGCGCTGGTCCGCCTCGGGCGACCCGCACGCGCCCAGGTGCCATCGCATCCCCGGCGACGGGACGGTCGAGCAGGTTCGAGACCGCGTCTTCGCGGCTCTCGGTTGAAGGTTTGAACGGACGCGCCATGCCGAAAATGCCCAGGAACGCCTTCTACGCCCAGTCCGGCGGAGTCACCGCGGTGATCAACGCGAGCGCCGCGGGGGTCATCGAGACCGCGCGCAAGCACAAGTCGAAGATCGGCAAGGTCTACGCCGGCAGGAACGGCATCATCGGCGCGCTCAACGAGGACCTCATCGACACCAGCCGCGAGAGCGCCGCCAACATCCGCGCACTCATGCACACGCCGGGCGGGGCCTTCGGCTCCTGCCGCTACAAGCTCAAGGGCGTGGAGAAGGGCGGCCACGAGTACGAGCGCCTGGTGGAGGTGTTCAGGGCGCACGACATCGGCTACTTCTTCTACAACGGCGGCAACGATTCCGCCGACACCTGCCTCAAGGTCTCGCGCATCGCCACCGAGATGGGCTACCCGCTGGTCGCGGTGCACGTGCCCAAGACGATCGACAACGACCTGCCGGTCACCGACAACTGCCCCGGCTTCGGGTCGGTGGCCAAGTACGTGGCCACCAGCATGCGCGAGGCGGGCTTCGACGTGGAGTCGATGGCCGAGACCTCCACCAAGGTCTTCGTGCTCGAGGTGATGGGCCGGCACGCGGGCTGGATCACGGCCGCCGTGGGGCTCGCGCAGGCGAAGGCCGGCCAGGCGCCGCACGTGCTGCTCTTCCCGGAAATCCCCTTCGACGAGGCCGCCTTCCTCGCCAGGGTCGACGAATGCGTCAAGCGCTTCGGCCACTGCTGCATCGGCGTCTCCGAGGGCCTGCAGGACAAGGCGGGCAAGTTCCTCTCCGAGTCCGGCCTCAAGGACGCCTTCGGGCACGCGCAGCTGGGCGGCGTGGCGCCGCTCGTCGCGGACCTGGTCCGGCAGAAGCTCGGCTACAAGTACCACTGGGCGGTCGCGGACTACCTGCAGCGCGCGGCGCGCCACATCGCCTCGAAGACGGACCTGGAGCAGTCCTACGCCGTGGGCAAGGCCGCGGTGGAGCTCGCCGTCGCGG
>CAZNWZ010000243.1:0-3319 GCA_964576455.1 uncultured Lysobacter sp. | reverse complement strand
GCATCGAGGCGCTCGCCCGCGAGCTGGGCGGCAAGGCCTACCTGCGCGGCGACACCATGTCGCTGGGCGACGTGGCCTGCGCCTGCGCGCTGCTGTGGCTGGAGTTCCGGCTGCCCGAGGTCGCCTGGCGGGCCCGCCACGCCGAGCTCGAGCGCTGGATCGCGAGGCTGGAGTCGCGCCCCTCGTTCGCCCGGACCCGGCCGCAGGGGTAGCCGGGAAGGTCGCGAATCATGGCGCGGGGGACGGGCCCGTCGCGGGATTCCCCCTCCTACGAGATGACGCCGCCACCGAGGCAGACCTCGCCGCGGTAGAGCACCGCGGACTGCCCCGGCGTCACCGCCCACTGCGGCTCGCGGAACTCGAGGGTGAAGGCGCCGTCGCCGCCGGCGAAGGCGCAGGGCGCGTCCGCCTGGCGGTAGCGGGTCTTCGCCGCCAGCGCGCCATCGTCCGTGGGAGGCGAGCCCGCGACCCAGCTCTCGTCCTGGGCGCGCAGCCGGGCGGAGAAGAGCCGCCGGTCGTCGTGCCCCTGCACCACGACGAGCGTGTTGGAAGCGAGCTCCTTGGCCGCGACGTACCAGGCGGCGCCGTCGCCGCCGCGGCGCCCGCCGATCCCCAGGCCCTGCCGCTGCCCGAGCGTGTAGTACATGAGCCCGTGGTGCTCGCCCACGCGCACGCCCTCGGGCGTGACGATCGGGCCCGGCTCGCGCGGCAGGTAGCGGGAGAGGAACTCCCGGAAGGGCCGCTCGCCGATGAAGCAGATCCCCGTGGAGTCCTTCTTCGCGTGGACCGGCAGCCCGGCCTCGCGCGCGATCCGCCGCACCTCCGACTTGCGCAGGTGTCCCACCGGGAACATCGCCCGCGCGAGCTGCGCCTGGGTCAGGCGGTGCAGGAAGTAGGACTGGTCCTTGGCGGGGTCGGAGCCCTTCAGGAGGGCGAAGGCGCCGCCGCTCTCCTCGACCCGCGCGTAGTGTCCCGTGGCGATGCGCTCGGCGCCGAGCGCCATGGCGTGGTCCAGGAAGGCCTTGAACTTGATCTCGGCGTTGCAGAGCACGTCCGGGTTGGGGGTGCGCCCGGCCCGGTACTCCGCGAGGAAGCTCGCGAAGACCCGCTCCCGGTACTCGGCCGCGAAGTTGACCGCCTCGACCTCGATGCCCACCCGGTCGGCGACGCTGACGGCGTCGACCAGGTCCTGGCGGGTGGAGCAGTACTCGCCGTCGTCGTCGTCTTCCCAGTTCTTCATGAAAAGGCCGATGACCTCGTGGCCCTGCTGCTTGAGGAGCAGGGCGGAGACGGCGGAATCGACGCCCCCGGAGAGGCCCACGACGATCTTCATGGGGCGGTATTCTGAGGCAAGAGGGCCGCCGCGGCCGGCGAAAGGAAAAAAGGCAGGGCTCGCGCCCTGCCTTCCGGTTGGCGGACCCGCCCGCTTACTTCTTGGGCGCTTCCGACTTGGGGGCCTCGCCCTTCGGGGCGTCGGCCGGCTTGGCCTTCGGCGCGTCGGCGGACTTGCCCGTGTCGCCCTTCTGGGCGGGCTTCTTCTTGGCGGGCTTCTTGGCCGACTTCTCCTTCGCGGCCTTTTCCGGCGTCGCCTTCGCGGGCTCGGCCTTCTTCACCTCGGCGGCCTTGGCGGGTGCCGGGGCTTCGGCCTTCGCCGACGGGGCGGCGGGCTTGGCGGGCTCGGCAGGCTTGGCGGGCGCCTGGGCGAACGCGCCCAGGGACGCGGACGCGAACACGGCGGCGATCAGGGCGGAGAGCTTCTTCATTGCGGTTCCTTTGCGTGGAGTGGGGGGATTCGCTTCGACTGCGCTGGAAGCCAGCCTCGTCACGGCACTTAACGCCCCGGCTCTCGATCCGGTTGACCTGGCCGCCGCAAGCTGCCCTCAAAGGCGGGCCGGAACCTCCCGCCACTGCCCCGGTGCCAGGCCCTCGAGCGCCCACGGGCCCACCCGGTGGCGAACCAGGCGCAGCGTCGGCAGCCCCACGCGCGCCGTCATGCGCCGGACCTGGCGGTTGCGGCCCTCCCGCAGGCGCAGGTCCAGCCAGGCCGTGGGTATGGCGCGCCGCACCCGGATGGGCGGGTCGCGGGGCCAGAGCCCGGCGGGCTCCGCGATCTCCTCGACGGCGGCGGGGCGAGTGGTGAAATCGCCCAGGTCGACCCCGCGGCGCAGGCGTTCGAGCGCCTCCGGCCCCGGCGCTCCCTCGACCTGCACCCAATAGCCCTTCTCCAGCTTGTGGCGCGGGTCGGCGATGCGGGCCTGCAGGCGGCCGTCGTCGGTGAGGACGACGAGCCCCTCGCTGTCGGCGTCGAGCCTCCCGGCGGGGTACACGGCGGGCACGGGCACCAGGCCGGCGAGCGTGGGGCGGTCCCCCGACGCGCTGAACTGGCAGAGGACGCCGTAAGGCTTGTTGAGCAGGATGAGGTGCGGCATGGAACGCGGTCCCGGGGAGCGCCCGGAGCGAGCGCGGGTTCCCGCCCGCCATCGACGGCGCCGGGCGACCCCGCAAGGAAAAAAGCCCCCGGGACGCGAATCCCGGGGGCCTTTCAATGAGGGGAGTCGGCTCTTAGGCGGCCTGGATGTTCGACGCCTGCTTGCCCTTCGGGCCCTGCGTCACGTCGAAGGAGACCTTCTGGCCTTCCTTGAGGGTCTTGAAACCCTGCATCTGGATGGCGGAGAAGTGGGCGAAGAGATCCTCGCTGCCGTCGTCCGGCGTGATGAACCCGTAGCCCTTCGCATCGTTGAACCACTTGACGGTACCGGTTGCCATTCGCTTGCTTACCTCTTGGAAAGACGGGTGGAGGCCCGCAAATCGTTCGGATCCAGGCCCGCACGTCGAGATGGCGATGCGAAATCCTTGATACCAAACTCCAACGCGCCTTTTACGCCCGTCGCGGGGTCAAGTCAATAGAGGGGGCGGGGGTCTTGAAAAACCCCCGCCCTTTGTCCATATTGGACAGGACGATCACGAACTGACGCACGCCGCCATTCCACCCGCGCCCCAGGCATGCCCAGCAAGTCCAGCGGCTCCACTGTGCTCAAGCCGAGCGCGGCCAAGGTCAAGCCGCCGCCGATGTACAAGGTCGTCATGTACAACGACGACTTCACGCCGATGGAGTTCGTGGTCGAGGTCCTGCAGATGTTCTTCTCGCTTCCCCGGGAACAAGCCACGCAGGTGATGCTCAAAGTGCATACGGAGGGGCGGGGCGTCTGCGGCACGTATCCGCGGGACGTGGCCTCGACGAAGGTGGAGCAGGTGGTTCAATATTCGCGCCAGCACCAGCATCCCCTGCAGTGCGCGATGGAGGAAACATGATCGCCCA
>CAZNWZ010000242.1:0-3340 GCA_964576455.1 uncultured Lysobacter sp. | reverse complement strand
TGCCGGTGGAGGACTCGGCGGCGACGGCCGCGGCGGCCTCCTCGCGGTCCACGCCCGGCTGGGGCGTGATCTTGAAGCAGGCGAGGAGGTCGGTGTCCTTCACCTCGTAGTGGGGCTCCCAGTACGTGTGGCGGTATTCCTTGACGCCGGCGCTGTAGGCCTTGGCGGCGGGCTTCATGGTCGTGTCCTCGTGATCGGGTCGGGATGGGTGCAATTTAAGCGCTGGCTGTCATAAGGGATAGTCACGCTTCTTTATCATTTTCATAAGGTATAGGTGATCCTTGGGGGGCATCACCGCAGCAGCCCCAGGGTGAGCATCGGCAGGCGCTCGGGCAGGCGCTCGACGCGGTCCACGACGGCGTACCGGCCGCTCCCGAAGATGCGGGAGACGTAGTCGTCGGCGGCCGGGTCCAGGCTCACGCAGAAGGCGGCCACGCCCTCGCGCGCGAGCGCCTCGACCGCCTTCCTCGCATCCGCCCGCAGGTACTGGGGGTCGCGCACGTCCACGTCCGAGGGCGCCCCGTCGGTGAGCACCACGAGCAGGCGCTTCCTCTCCGGGCGGCGCGCGAGGAGCCGGCCGGCGTGGCGCATGGCGGCGCCCATGCGGGTGGAGAGCTCGCCCTTCATCGCGGCGAGCCTCGCCTTGGTGGCGTCGCCGTGGGGCTCGGCGAAGTCCTTGAAGCGCGTGTAGTCCACCTCCTGCCGGCCGTTGGAGCAGAAGCCGTGGATGGCGAAGGGGTCGCCCAGCTTCGCCATCGCGTCGGCGAGCAGGGCCGTGGCCGCGCGCGTGAGGTCGAGCACCGTGGCCTCCCCGCCGCGCACGCGGTCGTTGGTGGACTGCGAGAGGTCCAGCAGGAAGAGGATGGCGAGGTCGCGCTCGCGGCGCACGTTGCGCCGGTGCACGCGCGTGTCGGGGGTGGCGCCCAGGCGCAGGTCCACCGCGGCGCGCACGGCCGCCTCGAGGTCGAGGTCGTCGCCTTCCTCCTGGCGCCGCAGTCGCTGGACGCCCTCGGGCTGCAGGGCCTCGATGAGCCGCCGCAGCCTCTCGGCGAGGGGCCTGTTCGCCGCCACCAGGGCGTCGATCGCCGCCGCCTCGCCGGAGGGCGCCCGGGCCTCGAGCACGGTGCACCAGTCGGGCCGCTCGACCTGCAGGCGGTAGTCCCACTCCGGGTAGCGCACGGGCTCGGGCGCGGGCGGGCGGCCCTCGCGCCGGTTGTAGCTGCGGCCGTCGTCCTCGTAGGGGAAGAGCTCGGTCCCGAGCGTCCAGATCTCCTGGGCGTCGTCGCCGGCGCCCTCGACGTCGACCTCGTTCACGAACTCCATGAGGCTCACGCGCCGGCGCACCTGCCGCTCCTGCCAGGGCGTGGCCCCGAAGGCCTCGGCCTCGTCGAACTCCCAGAGGTAACGGTTGTCGTCGCGGTAGGCCACGTCGGCCCGGTCCTCGCGCGGATGGAAAGGGAGCCGCAGGCGCGCGAGGTCGTGCGCCAGCGCGACGCCCTCGTCCCACGATACGCGGTTGGATTCGAGGGGCAATGCGCTTTCGGTCCAACGGCGCCGGGCGGCCGCGACGACCGGGTGCGGATCCTCGTAGCCGGGATCGGCGAGCGCGCGCGCCACGCGGCCGAGGAGGGCGCCGACGCGGCCGTCCTGCGAAGCGTCGGCCCGGTGCAGGCGGCGCCACAGGACCGCGAGGCCGGGGAAGTCGCGGGCGGCCAGCGCCTCGACGCGCGCGTCCTCGATCACGCCGATGGCCGCCACCTGCAGGGGCGTGAGGCCCTGGGCCGACATCGCCTCGCGCGTGCCGGCGAGGTGCGCGGCGGCGTGCGCGGCCATGGCGCGGTAGAGGTCGGGCCCGGCGGCGCCCGGCGCGTCGTCGAGCGCGTCCGGCAGGTGGATCGTGAAGTCGGCGATGAAGGGGTGCGCGCCCTCCGCCTCGCTCTCGGCCGGGCGCAGCCAGAAGTCGCGGCCCCAGAGGGCGCGCAGGTACATCGAGAGCCGGCGATGGACGTCCACGAGGAGCGTGCCCTTGCGCTCCTGCTGCAGGATCGAGAGCGCCTCGGGGCTCGCGAGCGCGAAGTAGCGCTCCTGGGCGGGGTAGTCGTTCGCGTGGGCGCGCGCGCCCCACAGCGCCCACCGCCGCAGCCCCCCCAGCGTGAGGACCGCGAGCAGGCGGTCCAGGTTCTCGAGCAGGGGCCGCACGCCGCGCGGCGCCTGCGCCACCAGCTGCCCCACGAGGCCGAGCCAGCCCCGGAAGAGCTCCGGGTCGGCGAGCCGCCGCGCCGCCGTCGGGGCGGCGGAAAGGACGAGGGCGATCACGCCGCCGCTCGTCTTCGAGGCGAGCGCGAGCGCGGCGCGCAGCAGCTCGGCGACGGCGTCCTCGCCGGCCTCGCGCGCCACGGCGGGCGCGTCCCGCAGGAAGGCCGCCACCGGCTCGGCGCCGCGCCCCAGGGCGTGCAGCGAGCGCGCCCCCTGCAGGTAGCCCTCGAGCCCGCGCGGGGTGAAGGCGCGCGAGGCCTCCTGCCACGAGGCGCGCAGGACGTCGCCCGCGTGGGGGCCCAGGTCCTCCAGCAGCTCGCGCTGGTCGTCGAGGTTCACGCCCACGGCGGGCCCGGCGCGCGCGTCAGAAGTAGGTGGTGACCGCGGCGTCGAGCGCGTCGCGCATGTCCGGGTCGTCGGTGATCGGCCGCACCAGGGCCACCCGGCAGGCCGCCACCGGCTCCACCCCGCGCGCCATGAGCGAGCCCGCGTGCACGAGCATGCGCGTGGAGAGGCCCTCGTCGAGGCCGTGGCCCTTGAGGTTGCGAGCCCGCTCGGCGACGCTCACCAGCTTCGAGGCGACGGCCGCATCCACGCCCGCCTCGTGCGCCACGATCTCGGCCTCGACCTCGTGCGCGGGGTAGCCGAAGTCGAGCGCGCCGAAGCGCTGCTTCGTGGAGGGCTTCAGGTCCTTCATCAGGCTCTGGTAGCCGGGGTTGTACGAGATGACGAGGAGGAAGTCGGGGTGGGCGTGCAGCAGCTCCCCCTTCTTCTCCAGGGGCAGCGCGCGCCGCGTGTCCGTCAGGGGGTGGATCACGACGGTGGTGTCCTGGCGCGCCTCGACCACCTCGTCCAGGTAGCAGATCGCGCCGTGGCGCGCGGCGAGGGCGAGCGGCCCGTCCTGCCAGCGGGTGCCGGAGGCGTCCAGCAGGTAGCGCCCCACGAGGTCGGCGGCCGTCATGTCCTCGTTGCACGCCACCGTCACCAGGGGCTTGCCCAGCCGCCACGCCATGTGCTCCACGAAGCGGGTCTTGCCGCAGCCCGTGGGCCCCTTGAGCATCATCGGCATGCGCGCCTGCCAGGC
>CAZNWZ010000241.1:0-3344 GCA_964576455.1 uncultured Lysobacter sp. | reverse complement strand
CCGCGCCGGTGAAGACGCTCTCCGGCGGCGAGAGGAACCGCCTGCTCCTCGCGCGGCTCTTCAGCCGGCCCGCCAACGTGCTGGTGCTGGACGAGCCCACCAACGACCTCGACATCGAGACGCTGGAGCTGCTGGAGGCGCTGCTGCAGGACTACCCCGGCACGCTCTTCCTGGTGAGCCACGACCGGGCCTTCCTCGACAACGTGGTCACGCAGACGATCGCCTTCGAGGGCGACGGCCGCTGGAAGGAATACGCGGGCGGCTACGACGACTGGCAGCGCGCCCGCCGCGCCGCGCCGGCCGCCGGCGTGGCGGAGGAGCCCCGCGCGCCGAAGGCGGACTCGCGCGCCCCGCGGCGCAAGACGAAGCTATCCTTCCACGAGGCGCGGGAGCTGGAGTCGCTGCCGGGCCGCATCGAGGCCCTCGAGCGGGAGCAGGCGGCGCTCGCGGCGCGCCTCGCGGACCCGGCGCTCTACCAGGACCGCACGGCGGACCCGAAGGCGATGGGCGCGCGCCACGCGCGGATCGAGGAGGAGCTGCTGGCGCTCCTCGCGCGCTGGGAGGAGCTGGAGGCCGCGAAGGCGGCGTTGTCCTGAGGGAGCCCGCGGGCTAGTTCGCGCGGGCCGAGCGGAAGCGCTGCAGCTCGGCCGCGTAGCGGTCGTGCTCCTCGCGCGTGGTGGCCGTCTCGCGGGCGCGCACGAGGTGGCGGCGTGCCTCCTCCGTCTCGCCCATCTGCATGAGGGCGAGCGCCAGCCAGTAGTGGAACTCGTGGTAGTCCGGCGCGCGCGCGAGCTCCTTCTCGAAGAGGTCGCGGGCGGCCCGGTAGTCCCCGCGCCGCATCGCCGCGACGCCCTGGTCGAACCAGTGGAAGGCCGGCTCCGGGTCGAGGCGCGCGAGGCGCTCGCGCAGGGCCGCGGCCTCCGCGGCGCGGCCGAGGCCCGCGTAGGCGTTGGCGAGGTTGTTCAGCACGCTCGTGTTGCGCGGCTCGCGCTCCAGGGCCCAGGCCAGGACGCCCGCGGCCTGCCCGGAAAGCCCGCGCCGCTGGTAGATCACGCCCAGCGTGTTGTACGCGGCGACGAAGCCCGGGTCGCGGCGGGTGGCCTCGCGCGCGAACCAGTACGCGTCGTCCAGGCGGCCCTCGGCGAAGGTCTCGGCCGCGCGGTTGTTGAGGTACATCGCGAGGACCGTCTTCTCCTCGATCTCCTGCCAGCGCCCGTAGGGCACGTGGCCGGGCGGGGGCTGGAAGTCCACCGTGAAGCGCTCGGAGTCGTCGAAGCGCGCGGTCATCGCGCCCACGCGCCGGCCGAGGGTGATGTTGACGTGCCCCACGGAGAAGTAGATGTCGCCGCGCCGGGCCCAGGTCTCCTCCACGTTCACGACCCGGTAGCGCGCCTCGACGCCCATGTGGCGCGCGAACGCCCCGGTCATGATCACGAGGGAGAGGCAGTTGCCGGTGCGCGCCTCGAAGGCCTCGGCGGCGTTGCGCGTGTAGGCCGCGTCGTACTCGAGCTTGAGCTCGTCCCGGGCCTTCAGGGCCTCGGCCAGCGCGCGCTGGCGGCTCCTCGTGCCCTGCAGGGGCTCGATGCGCTCGGCGATGTAGCGCTTCATGGGCTCGCTCACCGCGAACACGCGGTCGGCGTCCACGGGGCGGGAGGGCGGGGCGAAGAGCGCATCCGCGGCGAAGCGCGACGGGTCGCCGGCGACGGGCGCAAGCGCGCAGCCGGCGAGGGCGAGCGCGAGGAGCGGGAGGGTCAGGGCCTTGGCCATGCGGTTTCCGGGAGCTTGCGGGCATTTTGCCCCCGCGCGCTTCGGCGGCGCGTTACCGATTCTGCGCCGCTCAGTCGAGCTTCACGCCCAGCGTCCTCGCGACGAGGGCCTTGTTCTCCCGGCTGTCCCACTCGCGCGCGCCGTAGTGCTTGGCGAGCACCTTGCCCTTGGCGTCCACCAGGACGGTGAGCGGGATGCGGCTCGCGCCCAGCATGCCCTCGAGGACGAGGTCGCGGTCGAGGTAGTTGTCGAACGACACGCCCGCGCCGACAACGAAGGCCTGCGCCTTGTCGGCGTGGTCGTCCGTGGAGATGCCGATGACGTGGAACTGCCGGCCGTTGTGGCGGCGCGCCAGCCGGTCGAGGGAGCCCATTTCGGCCCGGCAGGGGCCGCACCAGCTGGCCCAGACGTTGATCACGAGCGGCTTGCCGCGGAAGTCCGAGAGCCGCCGGTAGTCCAGCGTGAGGCCGTAGAGCGGCACGTCGCGCAGCGTCCCGCCCACCGGCACCTCGCCGGGCGGAGCGGCGATCGCCACCGGCAGGAGCGCGGCGAGGACGGCCGCGGCCGCGGGCCAGCGCACGCGGGCCGCCTACTTGCGAAGCGTCGCGTCCTCGATGAGGACGGCGTACGAATAGCCCGAGCCGATGTTCACGTCGGTGCGCACCGTGCCCTTTGCCTTCACGACGTCTCCCACCGCGACCTGGTCCCGGGTGGTCACGAGCACGTCGTGGGTGGCGTCCGCGGCCTTGCCGGAGCCGTCCTGCAGGTGGACCCAGTGCTTGCCCATGACGTCGTGGGTGACCTTCACCACCTGCGCGTTCACGAGGACGGTCTTGTCCTTGAGGGCCGACCGGCCCTTCACCACCTCCTCCACCGTGCGGCCCTCGGGGCCGGCGGCCTTCGGCAGCTTCTTGACGGGCGCGGCGGCGGGGGCGCCGCCATGGGGCGTGGGCGCGGGGCCGCCCCCCGCGCCGGGCATGGCATGGGCGGCGAAGGCGGCGCTCAGGGCGAGGGTGGCGAGGACCAGGCGAGTCTTCATGGCGAGGGGCTCCAGGAGGGGTCGGGCGCCATCTTCGCCCATCGCCGCGCCGGCCGCTTGAGGGGCGTCAAGCGGGGTTCCGGGCGGCCCAGGCCTCCCGGAAGGCCTCGGCCGGGAGCGGCCGGCCGTGCAGGTAGCCCTGGAAGGCGGCGCAGCCCGCGCCCGCGAGGAACTCCGCCTGGGCCGGCGTCTCCACGCCCTCCGCGATGAGCTCGAGGCCGAGGCTGCGGGCCAGCGTGGCGACGGTGCGGATGATCGCCTCGTCGCCGGGATGGCGTCCGATGCCCGCGACGAAGGCGCGGTCGATCTTGAGCCGGCCGAGGGGCAGCATCTTGAGGTACGAAAGCGAGGAGAAGCCCGTCCCGAAGTCGTCCACGGCGAGCCGGATGCCGCGCCGGCGCAGTCCCTCGAGCACCGCGAGGGTGTCGTCGACCGCCATGAGGACCGACTCGGTGATCTCCAGCTCGAGGCGGTCCGGGGCGACGCCCGTCTCCTCGAGGATCGCCCCGAGCCGCTCGACGAAGTCCGGGCGCTCGAT
>CAZNWZ010000240.1:0-3370 GCA_964576455.1 uncultured Lysobacter sp. | reverse complement strand
AGCGCCATGCCGCGCTGGAAGGGCAGGTTGTAGAGCCGGTAGCCCTCGCGCTCGGCCTTGTCGAACGAGGCCAGGGCGAGCTGCGGCTTGCCCTGGCCCAGCAGGATCGCGCCGACGTTGAAGGCCCCGTTGCCGCCGTCGCCGAGGGCCGACGAGGCCTCGAAGTCCTTCAGGGCGAGCTGCGTCTGGTCCCGGTCGAAGTAGGCGTTGCCCCGGTTCAGGTAGGGGAACCAGCGGCCGACGGCGCGCGGGTCGTCCGGCAGCTTGGCGATCGCGTCGCTGAAGGCGCGCTCCGGCGTGGAGAGCGAGATCACGCGGTCGAACGACTGCCAGCCGAGGAAGCTGGCGACGGCGATCGCGATCGCGATGGAGGCGCGCAGCGACGGGCCGTGCGCGAAGAAGAACACGACGCCGGGCACGCCGATCGCCCAGAGGTAGCTGCGGTAGATCACGAAGGGGTCCTGCACCCAGACGGTCGCGAACTCGGTCGCGAAGAGGAGCGCGGGCAGGAGGATCGAGGTGCCCACGAGCGCGCGCCAGTCGCGGTACCTCGCGACGAGGAAGAAGCCGCCCGCGACGACCGCCAGGTAGCCGGCGATGCCCAGCACGTGCGGGAAGGTGAGCCACGTCACGGGAAAGACGGGGCGCATGTTGATCGACATCCATCCCGACCACGGCACGAGCCAGCGCACGCCGTACTCGAAGAACAGGTACGACTGGTTCATGATGCTGAGCGCCCACGCGTTCTTCGCCGCGCCGGGGTCGAGGCGGCTCAGCTGCTCGAGGTACAGGTGGGAGAACTCGTCGAAGGGCTTGCCCAGGACCGCGCCGTAGCGCTGCCACAGGAGGAAGCCGGCGACCGCGACCAGGACCGCGCCCGCGGCGCCGGCCGCGGCCAGCAGCCGCGCGGAGGGCCGGGCGACGAGGATGTAGATCGGCACCGCGGCGAGCGGCGCGAGGATCGCGTGCTCCTTGGAGACGAGCGCCAGCGCGTAGCAGGCGACGGCCACCCCGTGCAGGGCGGGCCTGCGGGTGGCGAGGCCGCGCGCGAAGGCCCACAGCCCCGCGACCACGAAGAGCGTCGCGAGCAGGATCGAGCGCTGGATGAGGTAGGCGACGGCGTACACCGCCGCGGGATTGAGCGCGAAGAACCCGATGGCGATCCACAGGGCCGGGGAGCGGCCGTAGTCCTGCGCGGGCGCGCCGGGCGCCCCGGCGGCGGGCGCGATGGCGACGTGGCGGAGGATCTCGCGGTACAGGCCCCACAGGGCGACGACGACGGCGGCGTGGATGGCGAGGTTCGCGAGGCGCTGCTTCCACCACCCCTCGCCGGCGAGGGCGTGCAGCCAGGCGAAGCTGCCGTACGAGAGCATGCGCTCGGCGAAAGCGAGCTTGCCGAACCTCGCGAAGACCTGGCCGTCGGCGAGCGGGGCGTCGTCGAAGAGGAGCGCGTTGCCGAGGCCGGGGAGGTAGATCGCCGCGATGCCCGCGAGAATCGCGGCGAGCCAGAGCCAGTCGGCCCGCGAAACGCGTCCCTCCATTCCTCCCCCGCAGCCGAATTCGCCGAAGCTGATATTCTATCTGGAAACCCCTCTTGCGCGCTCCGTGAGCACCGGTCCCGATCGCAAGCTCCCGGGGCCCGCCATGCCCGACTTCGACTCGCTGAACCGCTACTTCCGGCTGCGCTTCCCGGCCGCGCGATCGGGAGCGCTCCCGCTCCTCATGGGCTGCCTGCCGGTGCGGATGCTCGCCGCGCCGGACGTGGCCGCCGATCCGGCCGACGTCCTCCTGCTGCAGCCGCACGCCTCCGCCACCGGCCGCCACCAGGCCCTCGCGCAGAGCCTCGCGCGGCGCGGGTTGTCGGTGCGCCACGAGTTCGTCCCGCGCTACCCGGAGCTGCTGCGCAGCCGCCGCCTTCGCCGCCCCGAGGGGGGCTGGGAGGCGGTGCCGCGCGAATGGCGCGCGCACGCGGCCTATTCCTCGTGGCTGGTGGCGCGCTACCGGCCGCGGGTGGCGGTGACCTTCATGGACGACTCGCTGCACTCGCCCTTCCTGCGCGAGGCGGTCGCGGCGGCCGGCGGCGCCGTGGCGAACGTCGCGCACTGCCTGAGCGGCTCGAACCTGGACTTCTCGATGTGCGACTTCGACTGGTACCTGCTCTGGGGGCGGCGATCGGCGGCGAACCTCGCCGCGGCTCCCGTGCGTTACGGGACCTGCCGCACGCTCGCGATCGGCTCCATCTACCAGTCGGGCGCGGGCGGCCGCGCGGAGCGGGCCGCGCCCGCGGGGCGGCCGGCGCGCCTGCTCTGGATCGGGCAGGACCTGTCCTCCGAGCACGGCGCGCTCCTGCGCCGCGACGCCGCGGCCTTCGCGCGGTTCGCCGCCGCCCATCCGCGGTACGAGGCGGTGATCCGCGCGCACCCGCGCGACCGCGGGGAGCTCGGGCGCGTGATCGCCCCCATCCTGCCGCGCGCGCGCTGGAGCGACGCCGCGGCCCTGCTGCCGGAAGCGCTCGAGGGCGTCGACATCGCGGCGAGCAGCTTCTCCTCCGGGCTCGTCGATGCCGCGGCGGCGGGGCTGCCCGTGATCGCGTTCTCCTCCTGCCCCCTCGTCGAGGCCATCGGGCTCGCCGACGCGGGGCTGCCCATCGTGGCCGACGAGGCCGGGCTCGCGGCCGGCGTCGGCGCGATCCTCGCGGACTACGGCGCGGCGAGCCGCGCGGCCCTGCGGCTCGCGGGCGAGCACCTCCACGTCCCGGGCAGCGCCACGGAGAACTGCGCCGAAGTCCTGGAGGCCCTCGCGCGCGGCCGCGACCCGGCGGGCCTGGGATTCCCGGCGGGCCGTCTCGAGCAGAGGCTGCCGTGAGCCGCAGGCTCCGGGTCGTCGTGAACGCCATCCCGGCCGCCGTCCCGGTCACCGGCATCGGCCGCTACGTGCTGGAGCTGTACGCGGCGATCGAGGAGCTGGCCGCGGGCGAGCTCGAGATCCTCTACTACGACGGCCGGTCCCTCCTGCCGCGGCCGCCCCGCGGGCCCTCGGACGTGAAGGGCCTGTCGCTCGTGGGCAAGGCGTACTGGAGCCTGCCCGCGCGGGTGGCGCTGCCGATCCGCCTCGGGCTGCACGGCCTGCGCGAGCGCTCGTTCCGCCGCCTGAGCGAGGGAGCCGACCTCTACCACGAGGCGGCCTACTTTCCCTTCCGGGCCGCTCCCGGCGTGCGCGTCGTGCAGACCGTGCAGGACCTGTCGCTGCAATTCCATCCCGAGTGGCACCCGGCCGAGCGCGTCGCCTTCTCGCGCCGCCACTTCGGCGAGCGCCTGAAGTGGGCCTCGCGGATCCTGTGCATCTCGGAGTTCACGCGCGGGGAGCTGCT
>CAZNWZ010000239.1:0-3397 GCA_964576455.1 uncultured Lysobacter sp. | reverse complement strand
CCTGTTCGGGGACCCGGCCCTCGACGCCCTCGTCGAGGAGGCGCTGGCCGCCAACCGCGACCTCGCCGCCGCCGCCCGGCGCGTCGAGCAGGTGCAGGCCCGGTTCGTGATCACGCGCGCGGACCAGCTTCCCGCCGTGGGCATCGAGGGCTCGCGCTCGCGGGACCGCTCCTCGGAGAAGAGCGCGTTCCCGCCGCCCGCCGATTCCATCGAGACGAACACCAACCGCCTCGTCCTGCGCGCCTCCTGGGAGCTCGACTTCTGGGGCAAGTACCGGCGCGCCTCCGAGGCGGCGCGGGCGGACCTCGCGGCCTCCGAGGCCGGGCGCGACGCGATCCGCGCCTCGCTCGTGGGCGAGGTGGCGCGCGGCTACTTCAACCTGCGCGCCCTCGACGGGAGCCTGGCGACCGCCCGGCGCACGCTGGAAGGGCGGCGCAAGAGCCTGGAGCTGCAGCGGCTGCGCCTGGAGGCCGGCGTGATCTCGGAGCTGGAGCTGCGCCAGGTGGAATCCGACGTCGCGGGCGCCGAGGCGCTGGTGCCCGTGCTGGAGCGAAGCCTCGCCGCGCAGGAAGGGCTGCTGGCGCTCCTGGCCGGCCGCAGCCCGCGTGCGGTCTTCGAGGCCCGCGTCGACCGGGGCGTGACGAGAACGCCGGGCGCCGTGGAGGTGCCGGCCGGCCTGCCCTCGGACCTGCTGCTGCGCCGGCCGGACCTTCGCGAGGCGGAGGAGCGCCTCAAGGCGGCCAACGCCCGGATCGGCGTGGCGCGCGCGGCCTACTTCCCGTCCATCACGCTCACGGGTTTCTTCGGAGGGGAGAGCCAGCAGCTCTCGGACCTCTTCACGGGCCCCGCGCGCACCTGGACGGTGGCCGCGGGCCTCCTGCAGCCCGTGTACGGCGCGGGCCAGATCGCGGCCGGCGTCGACCTGGCCGACGCGCGGGCGAGGGAGGCGGCGATCGCCTACCAGCAGGCCATCGCCAACGCCTTCCGCGAGGTGCGCGACGCGATCGGCGCCCAGTCCACGACGCGGGAGGCGCTGCGCGCCCAGCAGGCGCGCGAGCAGGTGCTCGCCCGGACGCTCGAGCTGGCGCGCGCGCGCTACGACGGGGGCACGGTGAGCCTCTTCGACGTCCTGGAGACCGAGCGCCAGCTCCTCGCCGTGCGCCTCGAGGCCCTCGCCGCGGAGCGCAACCGCCGCGATGCCATCGTCGACCTCTACATCGCCCTCGGCGGCTGAAAAGAGGGACGGGTCCCGTACCCGTCCCCTTTTTCCTAGAATGGAGGCATGGCGGCCCCGGAGCGCTGGGACATCTTCTGCCGCGTCGTCGACAACCTCGGCGACGTGGGCGTGGCCTTCCGGCTGGCGCGGTGCCTCGCGCGCGAGCATGGAAAGGCCGTGCGCCTGTGGATCGACGACCTCACCGTGCTCGCGCGCCTGCGGCGCGAGACGGTCCCGGATGCCGCCACCCAGCGCGTGGACGGCGTCGAGATCCGCCGCTGGGACGCGAGCCTCGACGGCGCGGCCGAGGTGGCCGCCCCCGAGGTCGCGGACGTGGTCGTCGAGACCTTCGGCTGCGACACGCCGGCGCCCTACGTGCTCGCAATGTCGCGGCGCGAGCCCCATCCGCGCTGGATCAACCTCGAGTACCTGAGCGCGGAGGAGTGGGTCGAGGGCAGCCACGGCCTGCCCTCGCCCCATCCCCGTTTCGCGCCCCTCACGCGCCACTTCTTCTTCCCGGGCTTCACGGCCCGGACGGGGGGGCTGCTGCGCGAGCGCGACCTGCTGCAGCGCCGCGACGCCTTCCAGGGCGACCGCGCTGCCCAGGCGGAATTCTGGCGCGCGCTCACGGGCGAGGTGCCTCCCGAGGGAGCCCTGAAGGTGAGCCTCTTCGGCTATGCGGGCGCCCCCTACGGCTCGCTTCTCGATGCCCTGGTCCACCACGCGGGACCGGTGTGGATCGCCGCGCCCGAGGGCGTGGCCTCCCGGGCACTGACGGCCTGGCTGCACGGCGCCGGGAAAGGCGAACGCGGCGGGATCCGGGCCTTCGCCACCGAATTCCTGGACCAGGACCGCTACGACGAGCTGCTCTGGGCCTGCGACCTGAACTTCGTCCGCGGCGAGGACTCCTTCGTGCGGGCGCAGTGGGCCGCGCGCCCGTTCGTGTGGCACATCTATCCCACGGACGACGGCGCCCACTGGGTGAAGCTGGGCGCCTTCCTGGCCCGCTACACGGCGGGGATGGACCGGGCGCACGCCACGCGGCTGACGGCGCTGTGGGAGGCCTGGAACCGGGGCGAGCCGGTGACCCGCCCCTGGCCGGCCTTCGACGCGGCCCTGCCGGTTTTCGCCCCCCACGCCGAGGACTGGGCCGAGCGCCTGGCTTCCCGGCCAGACCTTGCCACGGCACTGGCCAATTTCACCGATAAGGTGTTAAAATGAAAGGCTTTTCGGATAGCCTACCGGGTGGTGGGTGAAGGACATTACGGACGGACCTATGAAAATCGCTCAGGAACTGCGCAGCGGCAACGTGTTCATGGTGGGCAAGGACCCGATGGTCGTGCTCCGCGCGGAGTACAACAAGGGCGGCCGCAACGCCGCCACCATGAAGATGAAACTCAAGAATCTCCTCACCGGCTCGAACACGGAAACCGTGTACAAGGCCGACGAGAAGTTCGAGCTCCTCATGCTCGAGAAGAAGGAAGTGACGTACTCGTACTTCGCCGACCCCATGTACGTGTTCATGGACGGCGACTTCAACCAGTACGAGATCGAGAAGGAAGTCCTCACCGATGCGCTCGCCTTCATCGAGGAAGGCATGCCCTGCGAGGCGACCTTCTACGAGGGGCGCGCCATCTCGGTGGACATCCCGACCACGGTCGTGCGCGAGATCACCTACACCGAGCCCGCCGTGCGCGGCGACACCTCGGGCAAGGTGCTCAAGCCCGCCAAGCTCGCCAACGGCCACGAGGTGCAGGTGCCGGCCTTCTGCGCCACGGGCGACAAGATCGAGATCGACACCCGCACCAACGAGTACAAGCGCCGCGTCAACTGACCGGCGGCGGCTGGCCTACCGGAAGGGGCGCTTCGGCGCCCCTTTTCTTTTCCGGCTGCGCCGGGGCAAGGCGGTTGACGCCGATGAACGCCGATGACCCGCCGATTGCCGCCGATAGATCATGTCGGATTGCAGGCTTTTGTAAATGTTGGCGCGGATGGATCAATTGCAGCACGAACACGTCAAGCCTCATCGGCGGCAATCGGCGGGTCATCGGCGTTCATCGGCGTCAACCGCTCTACCTCCGCGCCAGCGGATAACGGTTAAGCTTCGCGCATCGACACCGAGGAGCCCGCCATGGCCCTGAAGCGCCCGAAGTGGAAGCCCGGCACCGTCGTGGTGCTGGA
>CAZNWZ010000238.1:0-3424 GCA_964576455.1 uncultured Lysobacter sp. | reverse complement strand
AGCACGCCGCCGGCGCCGTGCACGATGCACTTGGGCACGCCCGTGGTGCCGCTCGAGTACAGGATGTAGAGCGGGTGGTTGAACGGCAGCGATTCGAAGTGAAGCGCCCTCGGCGCGAAGGGCGCGACGAAATCCGCCAGCCGCAGCGCGCGCGGGACCGCCGCGACGTCGGGCTCCCGCGCGGCGTAGGGAACGACCACCACGCGCTCGACCGTCGGCAGCAGGGCCACGATCTCGGCGATGCGCGGCAGGGTCTCGATCGCCTTGCCGTTGTAGTAGTAGCCGTCGCAGCAGAAGAGCACCTTCGGCTCCACCTGGCCGAAGCGGTCCACCACGCCCTGGACGCCGAAGTCCGGCGAGCAGGAGGTGAAGGTCGCCCCGAGGCTCGCGGCCGCGAGCATCGCCACGACCGTCTCGGGCATGTTGGGCATGAAGGCCGCCACGCGGTCGCCCGGCTTCACGCCGGCGGCCGCGAGCGCCTGCTGCAGCCGCGAGACCTGGTCGCGAAGCCCGGCGTTCGTGAGGCGCGAGCGCACCTTGTCCTCGCCCCGGAAGACGATGGCATCGACCGGCGCTTCGCGATCACGCGCCTCCCCGGCCCGGTCCGCGTGGCGCAGCAGGTTCTCGGCGAAGTTGAGCCTCGCCTCGGGGAAGAAGCGCGCCCCCGGCATCCTCTCCCGGTCGGCGATGACCGTCCCGCCCCGGGACTGCGCCACCACGCCGCCGAAGTCCCACACCGCGAGCCAGAAGTCCTCCAGGCGCTCGACGGAGAAGCGGTAGAGCGAGTCGTAGCCGTCGATGGCGGCGCCGTGGCGCTCGTTGACGAAGTCGATGAACGAGGCGAGCCGCGTGGCGGCCGCGCGTTCGGGCGAGGGGACCCAGAGGGGCCGGTCGGTCATGGGCGTCGCGTGTTCAATCGAGGGTGCCGGCCGCCATTTTCACATCTCGCGCGAATTCCAGGGCGGCGGCGATGGCCGCCTCGACCCCGCGCACCATCGTCGCGAGCGCCATGGCCGGCTCGCCGGGCCTCGCGACGGCCTGGCTCTCCAGCCAGGGCACGTGGATGAAGCCCGCGCGCGCGTCGCGGCCGCTCGCGGCCAGGAAGTGCAGCACGCCGTAGAAGAGGTGGTTGCACACGAAGGTGCCGGCGGAGTTGGAGACCTCCGCCGGGATGCCCGCCTCGCGGATGGCGGCGGTCATGGCCTTGACGGGCACCGTGGCGAAATAGGCCGCGGGCCCCGCGGGGGCCACGGGCTCGTCGACGGGTTGCCACCCGGCGTTGTCGGCGATGCGCGCGTCGTCGACGTTGATCGCCACGCGCTCCACCGACAGGCACGCCCGCCCCCCGGCCTGCCCCAGCAGGACCACCACGGCCGGGTCGTCGCGCTCGATGGCCGCGGCGGTCACCTCGATGGCGCGGCGGAACTCGGTGGGCACGAGCAGCGTCTCGATCGGGGCGCGGCCGATCGCCGCCGGCAGCGCGCGGCAGATCTCCCAGGAGGGGTTCACGTCCTCGCCGCCGAAGGGCTCGAAACCGGCGACCAGCACCCCGCGCGGGCGCCGGGGCATGGGGGAATCGGACTTCCTGCGAGGCGTCATGGCGCGGGGAAAGGGGGGGCGGGGCGGCGTCCTGCCGGCCGCCCCGCATTGTCATGGAAAATCCCCGGCATCGGGAACACAATCCGGGCAGGAAGGTCTCCCTTGCCATGGAGGTTCCCGCCATGAGCCTGTCCGTGAACTGCACGCCGGAGGAATTCCGGCACCAGGCGCTCGAGGTGGAGCGCGAGGCCCGGCGTATCCTGGCCGACATCCACGATTGCCTTTCGCAGCGGGGCGAGCGGGTGCTCGCTTCCCTCATCCGGGGGCTCGCCTCCTCCCCGCCCGGCGAGTCGGCCCCCGAGGCCGAGGGCCCCGGACGCGCGGGCTACCGCGCCGCCTTCGTGATCCCGGACACGCGCGGCCTCGTGGCCGCTGCCCTCGAGGCCAAGCGGCGCGCGTGGTCCCGCTTCGAGGAGGCATCGCGGCAGGCGAGCGATGCCCGGGTCCGGGATCTCGCGGCCACGTTCGCCGGCCGGCAGGCGGAGGACCTGCGGCGGCTGTCGCAGGCGATGGAACGCCTGCCGGGCGCCGCCGACTGGGAGAGGCTGCTGGAGCAGGGCACGGTCCCGAGCCTCGCCCTTGGCGCGGAGCGCCGGCTGCGGCGCCCGCCGTCCGCGCCCCCGGGCGGTCAGAAGCCCACGGTCACGTAGGCCATCGGGCCCGAGAACTGGTAGTCGAAGCTGCCGCGGGCCTTGCCCTTGGTCACGTCGAGGTTGTAGTCGTTGAAGATGTAGCCCGCGCCGACCGCGTAGTTGCGGTCGAACCGGTACTCGACGGTCGCCGCGCCGCTCACGAGGCTGCCCTCGTAGTCGTCATAGTTGAGCGAGAACACCTGCACCCAGGCGCCGAGCCGCCAGGCGGGCGCGGGCGCCCAGGAGCCCTGCAGCCCGATCACGGGCAGCGGGATCGTGCGGTCGGCCGCCTCCGAGATCGCGCCGCCCGAGGTCTCCAGCTTCACGTCGAAGGCCGTCGTGTGCAGGCCCAGCAGCAGGGAGAGCTCGTTGGGGCCGTCGCGGTAGAACGACCACCCGTAGGACAGGCGCCAGACGTCGGAGTCGAAGCGCGAGCTCACATCCGTGCTCACGGGGAAGACCGTGTCGCCGAAGCGGATCTCGCCGGCGATCGTCTTCTGCGCGTCGCGGCCGAGCGAGAGGTAGGCCAGCTCCAGGCGATGACGGGGATTGATGCGCCAGGCGGCGTCGAAGACCGCCAGGGTCTTGTCCTTCTCGAAGCCCAGGTCGTCCTCGAGGGAGATGGAAGTGCCCAGGGCGCCGTTGGAGGCGTCAATGCGAAGCGTGGTGTCGGCGCTCGAGTAGAAGCCCCCGAGCCTGACGGAGACGCCTTCCTCGTCGAGGGGGTTGGCCGCGGCCGCCGGAAGGGCGGCGAGCGCCGCGACGAGGGCCGGAATGTGCGGTTTCATGACGGGTCTCCTTATCCTGGCGGACGGTCCGCGCAGGGTAGCACGCGCCGCCTCAGCGCGCCGTCCACCCGCCGTCGATCGAAAGGGAGGTGCCGTTGATCTGCGCGGCGGCGGGCGAGGCGAGGTGCAGAGCGAGGGCGGCCACGTCCTCGATCCTCACGAACTGCTTCGTGGGCTGCGGGGCGAGGATCACGTCGCGGATCACGTTCTCGCGCGCCACGCCGTGCACGCGCGCCTGGTCGTCGATCTGCTTCTCCACGATGGGCGTCATCACGTAGCCGGGGCAGATCGCGTTCACGGTGATGCCGAGCTCGGCCACCTCGAGGGCCACCGCCTTGGTGAAGCCCACGAGGCCGTGCTTGGCCGCCACGTAGGCGCTCTTGAACGGCGAGGCCACCAGCCCGT
>CAZNWZ010000237.1:0-3455 GCA_964576455.1 uncultured Lysobacter sp. | reverse complement strand
TCTTCCAGTGGCTGCCGGTGGCGCTCCTGCCGCTCGCCCTGATGCAGGCGTGGGGCGCCGACCGCGAGATCGACCTGCGCGTGCTCTTCTGGAGCATGCGGCGCCAGGCCCTTCGCGAGCCGGCGCGGATCAACCTCGGCTTTCCCTTCCTCGTCCTCTGGGTCGTGGCCGCCAGCGCCGCGCCCGGCCGCAGCCCCGCCTTCGACGCGGGGCTCGCGCTCGTCGCGGCCTGGGCGCTGTGGTCGGTGCGTCCCGACCGGCGGCGGGGGGCGGCGTGGACCGGGCTCGTGCTGGCCGCGGGCGCGGCGGGCTTCGCGGGCTCCGTCGGGCTGCGCGACCTGCAGCTCTGGCTGGAAGGGGCCGCGCCCGAGTGGCTGGGCGGAGGCGGCACCAAGGTGAGCCCCTACCGCGCCGTGACGGACATCGGGCGCCTGGGCGAGCTCAAGATGTCGGACGCGATCGTGCTGCGCGTGTCGGCCGACGGGCCGCTCGCCACGCCGCTGCTGCTGCACCAGGCGAGCTACGTGGAGTACGAGGGCGCGAACTGGATCGCGCGCGGCGGCACCTTCGCCGCGGTGCCGGCCGAGTCCGCGGGCCGCTGGCGCCTGGGGGAGGGCGAGCCCGGCCGCTACATCGCGATCCAGGAACGCGCGCCGGGCGGCGACCCGGTCCTGAGCCTCCCGCCGGGCGCGGTCACCGTGGCGGGCGCCGACCTGCGCTCGCTGCGGCGCAATCCGCTGGGGGCCGTGCAGTCCGTGGCGGACGCCGGGTTCGTCGGCTACCGCATCGGCATCGACGACCGGGCGGCGGATTCGCGGGCGCCCGCGGAGGCGGACCTGCGGCTGCCGCGGCGTGAGCGGGCGACGATCGAGCGGGTCGCGAAGGCGTGGGGGCTCGCGGGGCTCGAGCCGGCCGCGGCCGTCGCGGCGGTCCAGGCGCGCTTCCGGGGGGAGTTCCGCTACTCCACCTTCCAGGCGATGGCGGATGCGGGCCGCACGCCGCTCGCCGACTTCCTGGAGCGCACGCGCGCGGGGCATTGCGAGCACTTCGCCACCGCCACCACGCTGCTGCTGCGGGCGGCCGGCGTGCCCGCGCGCTACGCCTCGGGGTACTCGCTGCAGGAGTGGAGCGACATCGAGCGCGCCTGGATCGCCCGCGAGCGCCACTCCCACGCCTGGTCGCGGGCCTGGGTCGGCGGCCGCTGGATCGACGTTGACGCGACCCCGCCCTCCTGGTTCGAGCTCGAGAGCGACGAGCGGCCCGCGTGGTCGGCCCTCGGCGATGCGTGGTCGTGGATGCGCTTCCGGCTCGACCGCGCCTATCGCGAGGCGGGCACGGCGGGGCGGGCGCTCGCCTGGGGCGTGCCGGCGCTTCTCCTGGCGGCCTTCCTCGCCCGGCGGTTCAAGCGCCGCTGGCGGCCGGCCGCGGGAGCCGCCGCCTCCGCTCCCGCGCGCCGCGACGACGAGTACGCGGGCTCGGAGTTCGCCCGCGTGGCGCGCTTCCTCGAGAGACAGGGACCGGCGCGGCGCCCGCACGAGACCTGCCGCGACTGGCTCGCGCGCCTGGGCCCGGCCACCGGGGAGCCGGGCGAGATGGCGGCTCTCGTCGATTTCCATTACCGGCACCGCTTCGATCCGCGAGGGCTCACGGCCGAGGAGCGGCGCGCGTTCGCGCAGGCCGCCGACCGCTGGCTGGCGGCCGCGCGGCCCGGCCGCTGATGGCACGCTTCTTGAGGCGCGGCGGAATCCGGCGGCCGCTTGACTTCGCGCAAGAGTTGTCGCCGGACGGCTACATGCGTCATGCACTAACAGTTGGTCGCGGTCGCGACTGCGTATAAAATGGGCGCCTTTTCCGCGGCTCCCAGACCACTACAAACGCCGTGAAGATCGGAAACGTCTCCCTGAGGAACAACCTCGTCGTCGCGCCCATGGCGGGCGTGACGGACCGCCCTTTCCGCCAGCTCTGCAAGGCGATGGGCGCGGGGATGGCCGTCTCGGAGATGGTGGCGTCGAACTCGCTGCTGTGGGGCTCGGAGAAGACCCTCCGCCGGGGCAACCACGAGGGCGAGGTCGAGCCCAAGGTCATCCAGATCGCCGGGTCCGACCCCGCGATGATGGCCGAGGCGGCCCGGTACAACGTGGACAAGGGCGCCCAGATCATCGACATCAACATGGGCTGCCCGGCCAAGAAGATCTGCAACGTGGCCGCGGGCTCGGCGCTCCTCAGGGACGAGCCGCTCGTGGCGCGAATCGTCGAGGCGGTCGTGAAGGCGGTCGAGGTTCCCGTCACGCTCAAGTTCCGCACCGGCTGGAGCAAGGAGAACCGCAACGCCCTCGTGATCGCGCGCATCGCCGAGGAATCCGGCATCGCCGCCATTGCCCTGCACGGCCGCACCCGCGCCTGCATGTACACGGGCGAGGCGGAGTACGACACCATCAAGGCGGTGAAGGCCTCGGTCTCGATCCCCGTGATGGCCAACGGCGACATCGACTCGCCGGAGAAGGCGAAGCACGTCCTCGAGTACACGGGGGCCGACGCCGTGATGATCGGGCGGGCCGCCCAGGGGCGCCCGTGGATTTTCCGCGAAATCGCGCACTACCTGAAGACCGGCGGGAAGCTGGCATCCCCGGAGGTCGCCGAGATCCGCGACGTCCTGCTGGGGCACCTGGACGACCTCTACGCGTTCTACGGCGCCGAGCGCGGCTCGCGCGTCGCCCGCAAGCACATCGCGTGGTACACGAAGGGGCTCAAGAACTCCGCCGTGTTCCGTGCCCGCATGAACCAGCTCCAGACTTCGGAAGAACAGCTCGCCGCCGTCCGGCATTTCTTCGACGGCCTCGCCGAGCGCTCCGAGCGCCTCGAATACATCGATGAGGTGGCCCTTGCAGCCTAGAACCCAAGCCCGGGCCGCGGCCCGCGCGGAAGCGGCCGAGCGCGAGAACGAGCTGTCCTCGACCGTCCGCAAGATGATGAAGCAGTACTTCAAGGACCTCGACGGCGAGAAGCCCTCGGGCATCTACAACATGGTCGTGAACTGCGTCGAGAAGCCGCTCCTCGAGGTGGTCATGTACCACGCGCAGGGCAACCAGACGCGCGCCGCGGAGCTCCTGGGCATCAACCGCAACACGCTGCGAAAGAAGCTGCAGGAGCACGGCATCGACTGAGCTTCCCGTCCTCGCGGCGCCTCCAGGGACGAGCCATGCAACACGACCAGATCAAGATCCAGCGGGCCCTCCTCAGCGTCTCCGACAAGGCCGGCCTCGTCGAATTCGCCCGGGCCCTCGCCTCCCACGGCGTCGAGCTCCTGTCCACCGGCGGCACCGCGAAGCTCCTGGCCTCGGCGGGGCTGCCCGTGATCGAGGTGGGCGACTACACCGGCTTCCCCGAGATGATGGACGGGCGCGTGAAGACGCTGCACCCGAAGGTGCACGGCGGCATCCTCGCGCGGCGCGACC
>CAZNWZ010000236.1:0-3468 GCA_964576455.1 uncultured Lysobacter sp. | reverse complement strand
GAGATCGAGAACGACTTCTACAACTTCACGGCGCTGCGCATGTTCCCCGACCACCCGTCGCGGAGCATGCAGGACACGTTCTACGTCGCGGACTCCGACAAGGTGCTGCGCACGCACACCTCGCCCGTGCAGATCCGCTACATGCAGTCGCACCGCCCGCCCATCCGCATCATCTGCCCGGGCCGCGTGTACCGCGTGGACCACGACGCCACGCATTCGCCGATGTTCCACCAGATCGAGGGCCTCTGGATCGACGAGGGGATCAGCCTCGCGGACCTCAAGGGCACGGTGACGCAGTTCTTCCGCGCGTTCTTCGAGCGGGACGACATGAACGTCCGTTTCCGGCCCTCCTACTTCCCGTTCGTCGAGCCGGGCGTCGAGATCGACATGGAATGGGAGCGCAAGGACGGCGAGGTGAGGTACCTCGAGATCGGCGGGGCGGGCGTGGTGCATCCGGACGTGCTTCGCAACGGCAACATCGACCCGGCGAAGTATTCCGGCTTCGCCTTCGGCATGGGCCTCGACCGCCTGGCGATGCTCAAGTACGGCGTGAACGACCTGCGCCTCTTCTTCGACAACGACCTGAAGTTCCTGAGGCAGTTCCGATGAAAGTCTCCGTCAAGTGGCTGCGCGAGCTCACGGGCACCGACCTGCCGGTCGAGCGCCTGGCGCACGTCCTCACCATGGGCGGCCTGGAAGTCGAGGAGGTGACGCCCGTCGCCGGCGCCTTCGAGGGGATCGTCGTGGCGCACGTGCTGGGCGTCGCCCCCCACCCCAATGCGGACAAGCTGCGGGTGACGGAGGTCGATGCGGGCACGGGAATGACCCTCACGATCGTCTGCGGCGCGCCCAACGTGGCTGCCGGGCAGAAGGTGCCCTGTGCGATGGTCGGGGCGAAACTGCCGGGAATGGAGATCAAGCAGGCGAAGCTGCGCGGCATCGAGTCGAGCGGCATGCTCTGCTCGGCGCGCGAGCTGGGGATGGGCGACGACCATTCCGGCCTCCTCGTGCTGCCGCAGGACGCGCCCGTCGGCCAGGACATCCGCCGGTACCTGGACCTCGACGACACGATCCTCACGCTGAAGCTCACGCCCAACCGCGGCGACTGCCTGTCGATGTTCGGGATCGCGCGCGACCTCGCCGCGCTGGTGGGCAGGGAACCCTCCCTCACGCGCGCGCCCGCCGCCTCGCCGACGATCGCCGAGACGCGCGAGGTGCGCATCACCGACCGCGCCGCCTGCGGGGCGTACTTCGGGCGCGTGATCCGCGGCCTCAACCCCGCGGCGACGACGCCGGCCTGGATGGCCCGGCGCCTCGAGCGCGCGGGCCTCAGGCCCCGGAGCCCGCTCGTGGACATCACCAACTACGTGATGCTCGAGCGCGGCCAGCCCATGCACGCCTTCGACCACGCGAAGCTCGAGGGCGCCATCGACGTGCGCATGGCGAGGCCGGGCGAGGAGCTCAAGCTCCTCACCGAGCAGTGGGCCGAGTGCGTGCCCAACATCCTTCTCATCACCGACGCCTCCGGCCCCGTGGCCCTGGGCGGCGTGATGGGCGGTTTCGACTCCATGGTGACGGAGGCGACGACCGAGGTCTTCTTCGAGGCCGCCTGGTTCGCGCCGGAGGCGATCCAGGGGCGCGCCAAGGCCCTGCAGCTCGCGAGCGACGCGGCCTACCGCTTCGAGCGCGGCATCGACTTCGCCGGCACGCGCGCGGCCCTCGAGCGCGCCACCGCGCTCACGCTCGAGATCTGCGGCGGAGAGGCGGGACCGGTGACCGAGGCCCACGGCGAGCTGCCGGCCCGCAAGGCCGTCCGCGTGCGGCCGGCGCGCGTGCGCGCCCTTCTCGGCTACGACGTCGCCGATGCCTTCATGGCCGAGGCGCTGCGGCGCCTGCATTGCACGGTGGCCCACGACGGCGCCGATATCGTCGTGACGCCCCCCAGCTGGCGCTTCGACCTCGCGATCGAGGAGGACTTCGTCGAGGAGGTCGCGCGCCTGCACGGCTACGAGCACGTGCCCGCGCGGGCGCCGCGCTCGAGCGTGCCGATGCTCGAGTCGAGGGAGGGCATCCGCAGCCGCTTCGACCTCAAGCGCGCCGCCGCCGCGCTGGGGTACCAGGAGGTCATCAACTACAGCTTCGTCTCCTCGCAGTGGGAGGCGGACTTCGCCGAGAGCCCGGTGCCGGTGCGGCTCGCCAATCCCATCGCGAGCACGATGGACGTGATGCGCTCCACCCTCGTCGGGGGCCTCGTGGCCGCCGTGAAGTCGAACCTCAACCGCGACGAGGATCGCGTGCGCCTCTTCGAGCTCGGACGCTGCTTCCTGGGCGAGGGACCCGCGCCCGCCGAGCAGCCCGAGCGCCTGGCCGGCATCACCTACGGCTCGCGCCTGCCCGAGCAGTGGGCGGACAAGTCGCCCGACGCCGACTTCTTCGACGCCAAGGGCGACCTCGAGGCGATCGCGGGCGGCACGAGGCTCGCCTTCGTCCCCGCGCGCCACCCGGCCTTCCATCCGGGCCGCTGCGCCCGGGTGATGGCGGGCGACCGGGCCGTCGGGGTGGTGGGCGAGCTGCATCCGCGCTTGCAATTGAAATACGAGCTGGCTCGCGCGCCGGTGGTCTTCGAGATAGATTGCGACGTCCTGCTTGCCGGGATGGCCCCACGCTTCGGCGGGGTTTCCCGCATGCCGGTGGTGCGCCGGGACCTGGCCGTGGTGGTGGCCGAATCGCTGCCCGCGGGGGCTCTCCTGGAGGCCGTCCGGGCCGCCGTCCCGGCCTGCGTGCGGGAGGTGGAAATCTTCGACCAGTACCGCGGAAAAGGGGTCGAATCCGGGCGAAAAAGCCTTGCGTTTCGGATAGTTATGCAGGATACTGCCAGAACTTTGACAGATGCCGAGGTGGAGGAAATCGTGGGTTCCGTCCGGCTTCTGATGACAGAAAAATTCCAGGCCACGCCGCGCACGTGAAAGACAAGGTCACCCTCACCAAGGCCGAGCTGGCCGACCTCATGTTCGAGAAGGTCGGCCTGAACAAGCGCGAGGCCAAGGACATGGTCGAGTCCTTCTTCGAGGAGATCCGCATCGCCCTCGAACGGGGCGAGATGGTCAAGCTCTCGGGATTCGGCAACTTCCAGCTGCGCAAGAAGCCCCAGCGGCCCGGCCGCAACCCCAAGACCGGCGAAGAGATCCCCATCACCGCGCGTCGCGTGGTCACTTTCCACGCGAGCCAGAAACTGAAGACCCTCGTGGAGAAGTCCTTCAATGGGCACGGAGAACCTGGCAACGAATGACCTGCCGGCGATCCCCGCGAAGCGGTATTTCACGATCGGGGAAGTCAGCGAGCTCTGCGGGGTCAAGCCCCACGTGCTCCGTTACTGGGAGCAGGAGTTCACGCAGCTCAAGCCCCTGAAGCGGCGCGGCAACCGGCGCTACTACCAGCACCACGAGGTGCTGCTCATCCGGCGCATCC
>CAZNWZ010000235.1:0-3535 GCA_964576455.1 uncultured Lysobacter sp. | reverse complement strand
CCGGCGCGCTGGTCGGCGGCGAGCGCATCGTGCAGGGCGCCATCACCGGCTCGGCCTACGAGACCGAGAAGACGCTCGATTTCAGCGTCCTCGCCGACATCCGGCCGATGATCGAGACGGTACCCTTGGAACGCGCGTTCGAGGCCTACCAACGCATGCGCTCCGGGCAATCGCGCTTCCGCATGGTCCTCACGATGGCGCCGTCCTGACCCAGGCAGTTCGTGGGATAGTCTGGGCAGCATATTGACCAAATAGGCGCAATTTGGTCAAAATAGTGACCAAATGAGCGCTTCGACAATCAGCCCCGTCCTGGAGCGCCAGTTGCTGCTGCAACTGGGCGATCGCCTCAAGCGCCTGCGCAAGGCGCAGGGGCTTGGCACGGTCGCGATGGCTGCGCGTGCGGGCATCACCCGCAATACTCTGCGAGCAGTCGAATCGGGCGACCCCGCTCCGTCGATCGGCACTTACCTGCGCGTGATGTCCGTGCTGGGCGTGAGCGGCGAGCTGGCCCTGCTGGCCGGCGATGTCATGCAGCCGCCTCCGGCGGATTCCGCCGCGGCGCGATCGCGGCGGGCGGCACCGGTCGTGCAGGTGAGCGTCTCTGCGGAGGAGGCGAGGCACCGGCTCCAGGATCTGCAGAGCATTGCACTCCATGAGGAGGCCGTGCGACTGGCCAAGGGCGATCCAACCTTGGTGCAGCAAGCTCGGGAAACAACCAAGCGTTGGCTCGCAACCGGAGATTCCCGCTCCGCCAGCCTGTGGCGCGAGTGGCTGAACATCCTGGGGGCCGGTACCTGGCGCAAGGTACTCGGCCGCACGCGACATGCGCAGCAGCTGCGGCAGGCATCGCCCCTCGTCACCATCCTTCCGAAAGAGGCGCGCCAGCGCATCCTCGAGCAAGTCGGTGACCTCAGGAAAGGGATCGAGCTCGGCGGCAGGCAGGACGCGCCGAAGCATGGGAAGGGCGCAAAGGGGATGCCGTGACGCGGGAGGAACTCGAACACATCATCCGCGCCAGTGGCGAAATCACGGACCAGTACGAGTTCGTGATCGTCGGAAGCCAGTCGATGCTTGGTTCCGTACGCAGACCCGAAAGAGTGTTCACGGTTTCCATGGAGGCCGATATCTACCCGCTCCGGGCTCCCGAACTGGCTGAAAGGATCGATGGCGCCATCGGGGAGGGCTCGCAGTTCCACCGGACATACGGCTACTACGCCCAGGGAGTCGGCCCGGAAACGGCCACGTTGCCACGGGATTGGATAAGCCGCGTGCATCGAGTCCAAAGCGTCAATACAGGAGATCGAGTCGGATTCTGCCTGGACCTGCGCGATCTCTTCCTCGCGAAGGCCATCGCAGGACGCGAGAAGGATCGCGAGTTCTGCATCGCGCTCTTCGAACATCGCCACATCACCCCAGCCCAGGTCCTGGAGCTCGTTCCCACCATGCCCATCGATGGCGAGCGTCAGCGGAAGCTGCGCGCAACCATTCGTCGCTGGGCGAAGGCGGCACGAATGGATCGCCAACCTACCCCACATCGCCCATGACTCGCCGATCCCCCCTCGACATCGACACCCTCTGGGCACTCGACCGTGTCGCGAGCATCGCCCTCTCCCCCGACGGGTCCGCGGCCGTCTGCGCCGTGACGGCCTGGTCGATGGAGGAGAACAAGGGCGCCACGAGCCTCTGGCTCCTGCGCACCGGATCGCTCGCCCCCAAGCGCCTCACGCGCTGCGGCGAGAAGGACGCGAAGCCCGCCTGGTCGCCGAAGGGAGATCGCATCGCCTTCCTCGCCAGGCGCGAGCAGGAGGGCGCGAAGGACGGCGAAGCGCAGCTCTACGTGATCGACGCCGCGGGCGGCGAGGCCGGGCGCGTGACGAATTTCGGGCCCGGCATCGAGGACTTCAAGTGGATGCCCGACGGCCGGCGCATCGCCTTCGTGTCCTGGGTCTGGCCCGACGAGAAGGGCAGCCGCGGGCAGGACCGCCGGCACAAGGCGTTCGCGGACCGCAAGGAGAGCGCCTACGTCACCTCGGAGGCCCATTACCGGTACTTCGACCGCAACCTCCCCATGGGGCGCGTGCCGCACCTGCTGCTGCTCGACCTCGGGAGCGGCCGCATCACGGATCTCTTCGAGGGCACGGGGTACGAGCTTCCCCGCGACGAGCCGGGTGCGGTCCACTTCGACGTTTCCCCCGACGGGCGGCGCATCGCCTTCGCGCACGACCCGGCGCCCCGCAAGCGCTCCGTGAATCCCACCGCGATCGCCGAGATGGAGCTGGCCACCCGCCGCGTCACCGTGCTCACACGGGACCCCGCCTGGTCGTACGAGGCGCCGCGCTACAGCCCGGACGGCGCGCGCATCGCGTGCGTCGCGACGAACGTGGGCCGCCGGCACACGATGTTGGGCCGGCTCGCCTTCCTGCAGCGTGGAGGACCGCCGCGCGTGGTCGGAAGCGCCTGGCCCATCGACGTGGAGGGGCCGCTTCGCTGGGCGCCGGATGGCCGGTCGGTGCTGTTCGCGGCGCAGGAGAAGGGGCGCTGCCACCTGTGGCGCTCGGGCATCGGAGGCGGGAACCCCGACGTCGCCGTGCAGGGCGGCTGGGTGCAAGGCTTCGACGTCGGCGGCGCGCCGGGCGACGAGACGATCGTCGTGGCCGCCGACTGCGCGTCCCATCCCGTGCAGGTGCACGCGATCCGCGCCGGCGCCGCGCGGCGCATCGAGCGCTTCAATGACGACAAGATGGCGCGCGTGGCCCTCGGGGAGACGCGCGAGGTCGCCCTGCGCGGGGCGCTTGGCGACGAGGTGCAGATGTTCCTCACTTTCCCGCCGCGCTTCGATCCGCGCCGCAGGCACCCCGTGCTCCAGGTGATTCACGGAGGGCCCTACACCGCGGCCGGCGACACGTTCGGATACCGCTGGAACACGCACGTGTTCGCCTCTCGGGGCTACGTAGTGGCGGCCGTGAACTACCACGGCTCCAGCGGATTCGGATTCGCGTTCCGCGACAGCATCATGGGCCGGCAGGGGCGGCTGGAGACCGAGGACATCGAGGCGGCCACCGACTGGTTGCTCGCGAAACCCTGGGCGGACCGCAAGCGCGTGTTCGCAGCCGGCGGCAGCTACGGCGGCTTCCTCGTCGCGTGGATGAACGGGCACGTGCCCGCGGGCCGCTATCGCGCCTACGTCTGCCATGCCGGCGTCTTCGACCGGCTCCTCACTTCCAGTGCCGATTCGTTCCTCCACCGGCCGAAGGACCTTCACGCCTTCTACTGGGAGAAGCCGGCGAGGGTGAGAGCCCAGAGTCCCAGCAGCTTCGCGCATCGCATGGCCACGCCCACGCTGGTGATCCACGGCAACAACGACTACCGCGTGCCGGACGCCAACGGCCTGGCCTACTACAACCTGCTGCAGGCGCGCGGCGTGCCGGCACGGCTCGTCTGGTTCCCCGACGAGAACCACTGGGTGCTCAAGCCCCGCAACTCGAAGCTCTGGTACGGCGAGTTTCTCGACTGGCTGGCGGCCCACGATCCGGGC
>CAZNWZ010000234.1:0-3559 GCA_964576455.1 uncultured Lysobacter sp. | reverse complement strand
CGGCGATGGCGGGCGTGAGGTGGAAGCCGAAGGCGAGCTGGCTGAAGCTCTGCCAGTTCATCGTCGTGATGGTGAAGGCCTGCAGGAAGGAGGCGAGGACGAGGCCCGCGAGGCCGCCGGCCAGGGCGAGCATCAGCGACTCGGCGAGGAAGGCGGCGAGGATGCTGGCACGTCGGAAGCCCAGCGCCCGCAGCGTCCCGATCTCCGCGGTGCGGCTCGCCACGGCGGCGTACATGGTGATCATGGCGCCGATCATCGCGCCGATCGAGAAGATGACGGAGAGGGCGATCCCCAGGTAGCTGATGAAGGTGGAGAGCGACTTCGACTGCTCCCGGTAGTAGAGCGGCTCGCGGAAGACCTCGACGATGAGGCGCTGGTCGGCGGCCACGCGGGCGGCGAAGGCCTCGAAGCGGTCGGCGCCCGACAGGCGCACCAGGACCGAGGAATAGGCGGTGCGCCGGAAAGCCTGCAGCATCTGGTCCACGTCGCCCCAGATCTCGGAGTCGAAGCCGCTCTTGCGCCCGTCGAAGGTGCCGACGATCGTCCACTCGCGGCCCGCGAAGCGCAGCTTCTCGCCGATGCCCGTGCCGTCGAAGCCCTCGGCGATGGCGCGGCCCACCACGACCTCGGAGGAGCCCGGCCGGAACATCCGCCCCTCGACGACGGTGACCTGCGGGCGCAGCCGGATGCCCATGGCCGGCATGCCGCGCACCACGAGGTTGGCCGGCTTGTCGCTGCCGCGCTTCGGGATCGCGATGAGGACGAGGGTCTCCTTGGAGACGAGCGGCGTGCCGTCCTCGCCGCGCGCCACCTCGGGCAGGGTCTCCAGCAGGGAGGCCTGGTCTCGGTAGACGGCGCTCTGGATCTCCGTCTGCGCGGCCGGCCGCAGCAGGATCGCGTTCTCGTACGAGCCGGTGCCCACGAGCGTACGCTTCAGCCCCGCGTCGAGCATCAGCACGGCGGCGAAGACGAACACCACCAGCGCCATGCCGCCCGCGGTGAGGAGGGTCGTGAGCTTGCGCGTCCAGAGGTTGCGGAAGACGTAGGAGAGCGGGATCGTCATCCGATGTACCTAAGCCCGTCCACGATCTTCACCCGAGCGGCGCGGATCGACGGGAGGATGCCCGCCAGCACGCCGACGGCCAGGGCCGACGCCGCCTGCATCATCACCGTGTCCGGCGCCACCTTGAACACCGGGAAGAAGGAGCCGAGCGCGGCCTTGAACCCCGCGGCCACGGGGAAGGTGGCGAGTATCCCGATCGCCCCGCCCAGCGCCGTGATCATGAGCGACTCGCCGACGATGAGAGCCGCGACGAATCCGGGGCCGAAGCCCAGCGCCTTGAGCGTTGCGTATTCCGCCAGCCGCTCGCGCGCCGTCATCGCCATGGTGTTGGCCACCACCGCGAAGATGATCACGATCACCACGAAGGAGACGACGCGCACCGCCATCACGATCGTCTCGGTCTGCGCGATGAAGGAGAGCTGGAAGGCCTTCTCGGTTTCGGTGAGCGTCTCGGCCAGCGAATTGCGGAACTCGCGGTCGATGGCCTGGCTGATCTCGGCTGCACGAGAGCCGTCGGCGATCTGGATCACGAAGACGCCCACCTGTTCCGCGCGGCGGGGGTAGAACTTCTTGATCTGCTCGTTGAGGTAGTCCCAGTGGAAGTAGAGCTGGCGCGTGATCGTGGAGTCGTCCTTCGGCTCGTAGATGCCGCGCACCACGAACTCCCAGGTGCCGGGGTAGATCGTCCCCTTCACCGGGATCACGTCGCCCACCTTGAAGCCGTGCGTGTCCGCGAGGAGCCTCCCCACCATGGCCCCGCGCCGGTCGCGCTTGAACGCGGCGAGCTCCTCCGGGTTCGTCCGGAACTCCGGGTAGAGGTCGAAGAAGTTGTCGTGGTCCACCGCGAACTGGGCGAAGAAGTTGGCCGGCGTCATGTCCTTGTAGATGCCGCCGAACCAGTTGGACGAGGACACGGCCGTCACCCCGTCCACCGCGCGGATGCGCTCGCGGTAGTAGACGGGCAGCGGGAAGACGAGGGAGGTTGCGTTCCGGGCCACGAGGCGCTGGGCCGACGCCATGTCGGAGCCCGCGTACCAGGCGTTCACCACCGTCTGCATGAGGCCGAAGGCGAGGATCGCCACCACGAGACCCAGGAGCGTGAGCAGGCTCCTCAGCTTGTGGCGGAAGATGTTCTTGAAGACGAGCTTCAGGTAGTACATCGCGCCTCAGGGGTGCGGCGCCGGCGCGTCCACCAGCTCGCCCTTCTCGAGGTGGACCACGTGGCGGGCGCTCTCCACCGCGTGCCAGTCGTGCGTGACCATGATGATCGTCTTGCCCATCTCCGCGTTCAGGCGCCGAAGCAGGCCCAGGATCTCGGTGGCGCTCCGGCGGTCGAGGTCGCCGGTGGGCTCGTCGGCCACGATGATCGCGGGATCGGCGACCAGCGCCCGCGCGATGGCCACGCGCTGCTGCTGCCCGCCCGAGAGCTCGTTGGGATAGTGGTCCCTGCGGTCGGTGAGGCCGACGAGGGCGAGCGCCGTGTCGACGCGTTCCCGCCGCTCGCGGCGCGAGAGGGAAGTGAGGAGGAGCGGAAGCTCCACGTTCTCGAACGCGTCGAGGACGGGCATGAGGTTGTAGAACTGGAAGATGAAGCCCACGTGCGACGCCCGCCAGTCGGCGAGATCGGCCTCGGAGAGCCTCGTGATGTCCTCGCCGTCCACGAGCAGCTCGCCGGCGTCGGGCTTGTCGATGCCGGCGATGAGGTTGAGGAGGGTGCTCTTGCCCGAGCCGGAAGGCCCCATGAGTGCGATGAAGTCGCCCTCGGGGATCTCGAGGCTGATGTCGAACAGGACCGGCACGTCCTGGTCGCCCCGGCGATAGCCCTTCGCCAGGTGCGTGATCTTGACGATGGGGCGCGCCTCCGCCCCGGGCACGGCGCTCACTTCTTGAGCAGGGCGACGGTCGCGCCGTCGCGGAGCTTGTCCGGCGGGGAAAGGGCGACGCGGTCTCCCGCCTTCACGCCCTGGACCTCGACCAGGTCGCCGAGCTTGCGGGCGGTCTTCACGGGCACTTCCTTCGCGCGGTTGTCCTTGTCCAGCACGAAGATCACGGTGCGCTCGCCGCGCTTCGCGATCGCCTCGGGCCGCACGGCGGTCACCGCCTTGCGCTCGTCCTCCTTCGGGAAGCGCTCGAGGAAGGCGACCTTGGCGCTCATGTCCGGCAGCGCCCGCGGGTCCTTCTCCCGGAACGCCACCTTCACCAGGAGCGTGGCCTTGCTGCGGTCCACGGTGGGCACCACGCGCGAGACCTCGCCCAGCAGGCGCAGGTCGGGGTAGGCGTCGAGCTGGATCTCGGTCGGCATGCCCGCGCGGATCTTCGCGATCGAAGCCTCCGACACGTCGGCCTCGACTTCCAGCGTCTCCATGTCGGCCATGTTCACGACGGCGCCCGTGGTGCCGGCGGCCGAGGAGAACGGCGTGATGATGTCGCCGACGTTGGCGTTCTTGGTGAGCACGATGCCGTCGAAGGGCGCGCGGATGAGCGTCTGCTCCACCG
>CAZNWZ010000233.1:0-3578 GCA_964576455.1 uncultured Lysobacter sp. | reverse complement strand
AGCCTCGCGGCGCTGCCGGATGAAAACGCCGTACCTGGGGGAACGGCGGGGAAGACCTCGGCGCGCGACTTCCGCGCCCTGAAGGCAGTCTAGGGGGGACTTCCGGGATTCTTTTGACCGGGATCAACCGGAGCGCACGACGCCCGGGTCGATCCCGCGCTCGCGGGCGAGGTCGGCCAGGGCCGCGTCGATGCAGGCGAGCGCCACGCCGGGGCCGTCCACGGGACGGGCCCGCCCCGCATCGCGCTGGGCCCGCAGGTCCGCCATCGAGAGGGCGAAGGAGCGGTTGCGGGCCACCTCCTTGAAGACGCAGGCGCCCTGCACGGGGGAAAGCCAGCCCAGGCGCGCCCGCAGGTGCGAGCCGTCGTCCTCCGTGAACTCGAACCAGGCGCCGCGCTGCAGGCCCTCGTCCTGCACCGCCTCCGCGGAGACGTGCAGGGTGGCCGTGACGTCGTCGCTCACCTTCTTGCCCAGCCCCGAGGTCGTGGTGATGAGGTTGGCCACCGCGGCCGGCGCGCGCCGCACCTCCGCGTGCAGGCGGTCGAGCTCGGCGAGCCGCGACTCGATCTGGGGTGCCGGGACCCGGGCGCTGATGAGACCGTGCGCGACGCGGTCGCGCACGCCGGGCAGCAGCTCCGCCAGGCGCCCTCGCTCCTCCAGGCTGGTTCGCGGGGCGAGCGTCCACAGCAGCTCGTCCAGCACGGCGAGCGCCCCGTTCCAGGCGGCGCTGCCGTGGCCGGCGGTCCGGTGCGCGTGGACGAGCACGGGGCGCCAGGTCTCGTACACGAACGCGCCGGCCTCCGTGGTGATCTCGGCCGAGGAGATCCGGTGCGCGATCTCGAGGGCCGAGTCCCGCACGGCCGCGTGCTGCTCCTCCTCGCGGCGCACGGTGCGCACGAGCGCGTCGTCCTCGACGAGCACGTCGTGGTGGCGCTGCGCGAGCGCGGCCAGCCGGTCGCGGGCCGCCGTCACCGCGGCGATCACCAGGCGCCCGTCCGGGACGAGCGCGCCGATTTCCTCCGCGATCCACTCCTCCGGGAGCTTCCCCTCGACGTGGTGGTGCGAGGCGCCCGCGGCCCCCAGCTCCGCGAGGGCGTCCAGGAGGCCTCGGATGGGGTGCCCGGGGTCGGTGAAGAAGCGCCGGTCCGCGGCCGCGGCCCGGGCCACCGCCGGCTGAAGCCGGGCCACCTGGGCCCGGGTCGCCGGGGTGAGGTGGGGGTCCGCCTCCAGCCGCCGGAAGATCGAGGCCACGAGGTCCCTCACCACCGCCTCGGGCGCGACGGCGTTGGCGATGAGGCGGTCGAAGAGCGGCGTGACGGTCGCCTCCGGCCTGGGCGGGGGCGGAGCGGCCGGCTTCGGCGGTGCGACGCCGGGCACCTCGTGGGCCACCGCGTGCACGCCGGGCACCTGCTGCGGCGCGCCGTAGCTGCGGCGGAAGTCGGGGAGCACGCCGCGCGAGGCGAGCAGGGCGTTGGCGTCGCGGTAGGCGCTCGAGAGCGCCTGCAGGAACGCCGGGTCGTGCGCCGAGAAGGCGAGGAGCCGGGTGGGCGTGTCGGAGGCCAGTTCGGCGATCACCTCGAGCATGGCGCGCGCGAAGAGGCGCGGGTGGGCCGGGCTGCGCTCGTCGGCGAGGGCCGGCAGGCCCATCACCACCGCCAGCCGGTTGTTGAGCGCGTAGAACTGGTCGCCGGTGGCCTCGCGCAGGCGCCGCGTGGTGTTGCCCACGGCGATCTCCTCCTGCACCTCCTCCTCCGAGACGAGGCTCAGGGCGGAGGCGGTGAAGCGCGCCGTCTTCGAGAACTCGTCGGGCTCCGGCGAGAGCTTCGCGTCGATCCGCCGGCGGATGGCCGCGTCGAGCTTGCCGCGCACGTGCGGGGCCATCGCGCGAAGCGTGTCGAGGGCGGCGTGCAGCTGCGCCCACCGGTCGCGGTTGGCGCTCTGCGCGAGCTGGTGCTCGATCACCTCCTGGACGGACTTCTGCTCGCCGTCGATCGCGAGCGCGAACTGGCCCGCGAGGCAGTCGCGGACGGCGCGCAGGAGGGCGGGATCGGCGGGGGCCATGGCGATGGCACGCAGTGTAGGGCAGCCCCCGTGCCCGGGCTAGCGGCGGGGCGAGAGCCCCAGGCGCATCGCGATGGCGTCCTCGCGCTCCAGGTCCTCGAGCGCCGTCTCCATGGCGGAGAGCTCGCGCGCCGCCTCCGGGATGAGGACGTCGTCGAGCGCCCGCGCGCGCCGGATGGAGCGCCGGTATTCCTCGGAGAGCCGCTCCAGGTTCGCCGCCGCGGCCCCCACCTGCGGCGCGAGCGCGAGCAGCCCCGCGAAGGCGGCCGAGCAGGCGTTGGCCTCGGGGGAGCCCCAGTCCGGCGGGATGGGCGGGGTGCGCTCGCCGGCGAGCGTGGCGGTCGCGACCTTCACCCCCATCACGGGGCGCGTGCGCAGCGAGAGCGAGAGCGCGTCGGCCGCGGGCGCCGGGTGCCGGTTCAGCTCCGCCAGGCCGTGCCTCGCGAGGGCGCCCGCGAGCGCGCGCGCGGCCTCGCGGGAGGCGCGCCGGAACTCGCGCTCGAGCTCGAGGTAGCGGGCCAGCTCCTTCACGATCTCGGCGGCGATGGCCAGGCACTTCTCGTCGAGGAAGGCGTGCCCCTCGACCATCGCCTGGCGCTCGTCGCGCATCTCCAGGATGGCGCTGCGGCTGGGGGCGACGTCGGCCATGGGCTAGCCCTTCGCGAGGTAGCGCGCGATCTGCTCGTCCGAGAGGCGCGTGAGCTCGGCGTGCGGCAGGCCCTTCAGCAGCCGCCAGCCGGCCTCCAGGCTCTCGGCGAAGCTCCTCGCGCCCGCCTGGTGCACGAGGTTCCTCTCGAAGCCCTCGCCGAAGGCGAGGTAGCGCCGGTCGGCCTCGGAGAGCCCGTCCTCGCCCACCACGGCCGCGAGCACCCGCGTCTGCACGGCCCGCGCGTAGGCCGAGTAGAGCTGGGAGGCGAGGGCGGGGTGGTCGCGGTGCGTGTACTTCTCCCCGGTGCCGTCCTTCATGAGGCGCGACAGGCTCGGCAGCACGTTCACCGGCGGGCTGATGGCGCGCCGGTCGAGGTCGCGCGAGAGGACGATCTGGCCCTCCGTGATGTAGCCCGTGAGGTCGGGGATGGGGTGCGTGATGTCGTCCGAGGGCATCGTGAGGATGGAGAGCTGCGTGAGCGTGCCCTTGGCGCCGTGCACGCAGCCGGCGCGCTCGTAGAGCGTGGCGAGGTCGGAGTAGAGGTAGCCCGGGAACCCCTTGCGGCTCGGGATCTCGCCCTTGGACGACGACACCTCGCGCAGCGCCTCGCAATAGTTGGTCATGTCCGTGAGGATGGCCAGCACGTGCTTGCCCTCGACGAAGGCGAGGTACTCGGCGGCGGTGAGGGCGTAGCGCGGCGTGAGCAGGCGCTGCGTGGAGGAGTCGGCCGCGAGGTTCAGGAAGAGGGCGGTGCGCTCGAGCGCGCCGCCCTGCTCGAGGCGGCGGCGGAAGAACTCGGCGCTGTCGTGGGGAAGCCCCATGCCGGCGAAGACGATGGCGAAGTCGCCCGCCGCCCCGCGCGGCAGCC
>CAZNWZ010000232.1:0-3620 GCA_964576455.1 uncultured Lysobacter sp. | reverse complement strand
GGTGGCCCCGAAGCGCTCCGAGAACCAGTAGGCGAAGATCGCCGAGCCGATGAAGCCGCCGGCGAACGCGTCGATGAAGAAGAGGGCGGAGATCTTGGCGACGATCGGGCGGCTCTCCGGCGAGAGGTCGCGAAGGCCCGCCGGCGCGGCCTCGCCCACGCGCGGGGGCAGGCGCGCATACAGGGCCGCCGAAAGGAGGTACAGGGCGCAGAACAGCAGCAGCGCCGCCTTCATCGCCGCGAGCGGCGCGAGGCCCGCCAGGGACTCCAGGAGCGTCGGCAGGCCCGCGAGCAGTCCGCCCGCCGCGTAGCCGGCGTCCAGCAGCACGTTGTACCAGGCGAAGACGCGCGTGCGGTCCGCGTCGGTCGTGGTGGCCGGGAACATCGCCTGCTCGAGGATGGGGATGGCGCCGCGGTCGCGGCCGTTCACGTTGAACATGCCCACGAAGGCCGCGGCCACGATCACCGGGAAGGCGTCGGTCGCCAGCAGCAGCGCGCAGCCCAGCACCGGCAGGCCGCAGAGCGCCACCAGGAGCGAGCGCTCCGCGAAGCGGCTGCCGGCGAGCATCGTGAGCAGCGTCGCGAGGGCCGCGCCCCACAGCGCCGACGAGAGCACCACGCCGATCTGCGTCGCGGAGAAGCCCAGCTTCGCGCAATACAGGCCGATCAGCACCGCCATCATGCCGATGGCGAGCGCGCGCAGGAACGCGGCGGCGTAGAGGAGGCGGCGCAGGCGCGCCGCGGGGGCGGTCACGCCGCGATGATAGCCGCTATCAGATCGTGGGCTTGCGGCGCAGGAAGTCCAGGCGGTCGATGGAGCGCACGCGGATCGTGCGGACGTCGGCGCCCTGGAGGACCGTGAGCCCCACCTCGACGCCCGGCTCGCCGCTCGCCCAGAGCTTGCGGTAGAAGTCCGGCAGGTCGCGGAACTTCTCGCCTCCCACCGCGAGGATGATGTCGCCCGCCCGGATCCCGGCCTTGTCCGCCGGGCCGTCGGTGCTCACGCGCAGGACCTTGAGCCGCCCGTCGTCCTCCACCGAGTTCACGCCGATCCACGGGCGGCGCCCCCCCTTCTGCCGGCCCGTCTCGATCATCTCGGCGAGGATGGGCTTCAGCAGGTCCGTGGGCACGAACATGTTGCCCGGCAGGCGCTCGCCGGGCGTCATCGCGTCCATGACGAAGAGCGAGCCGATGCCCACCAGCTCGCCTTCCCGGTTGATGAGCGCGGCGCCGCTGTGGTCCATGCGCGGCGGCGCGGTGAAGAGGGCCCCGTCGATGAGGTATTCCCAGTATCCCGCGAAGGGCCGCTTCGAGACGACCGTGGCCACCGACACGCCTCCCCCGCCGCCGGCGACGACCATGACGCGGTCGAGCTGCTCCACGGCCTTCGAGGCCCCCAGGCGGGCCGGCTTGGGCGCGAGCGGGACGATCGGCCGCAGCAGGCCGAATCCGGTGGCGTGGTCGTAGGCCACCACGCTCGCGGGCACCGAGCGCCCGCTCGAATCGGTGACCTCGACCTGGTCGGCCTCGAGGACGAGGTAGCCGATGGTGAGGACGAGCCCCGAGGGCGCGATGAGGATTCCCGACCCGGAGCGGTCGGCGCCCAGGGTCTCGGCGGAGCGCGCGTTGCCGAGCGCCTGGGTCCGGACCGCGACCACGGCCCCGGCCGCCTCCTGGAGCGCGCGCCAGGTGGTGTCCTCCTGCGGGGCGGGGTCGGCCGGCTTGCCGGGGGCCGCGGGGCTCGCGGCGCCGGCGGCCGGCAGGGCCAGCGCGAGGAGCAGCGTCGCCACAACGGCCGTCGATCGATCAGGGCGCATGGTTGCCTCCTCGGCGCGGGGTGGGGCGAGTCCATCCTAGCACCGCGCGAGCGCGGCGCAAGCGGGCCTCAGGCGAGCCAGGCGAGCGTGTCGGCCGTGGCCTTCGAGGGCCGGTACTCGGCGGCCGTCCAGCCCTCGTAGCCCAGCGCGTCCAGCCGCGCGAAGCACCCGGCGATGTCGATGCGCCCGGTCCCCGGCTCTTGCCGCCCCGGCGCGTCGGCGAACTGCACGTGGCGGATCACGGGGGCGAAGCGGGAGAGGCCCGCCACGGGATCCTCGCCCATCATGGCCGCGTGGTAGATGTCGTACTGGAGCCCCACGTTGTCGCCGCCCGCCTCGGCCAGCAGCGCCGCGCCCTCGGCGGGCCGGGCGACGGCGAAGCCGGGGACGTCCACGGTATTGATGGGCTCGAGGAGCAGCGTGAGGCCGGCGGGCCGGAACTCGCGCGCGGCGTGGCGGAGGTTCGCGAGGAGCGTGGCGCGCGCGAGGGCCGGGTCCGCCCCGGGCGGGACCTTGCCCGCGATGCAGTTCACGCGCCCGTTGCCCAGCACGCGCGCGTAGGCGACGGCCCGCGCCACCCCCTCGCGGAACTCCTCCTCGCGACCCGGCAGGCAGGCGATGCCGAAGTCCCCGGCGGCCTTGTCGCCCATCGGCAGGTTGAAGTTGACGAGCTCGAGCCCGTTGGCCTCCAGGAGCTCGGCGATCTCGCGCGCCTCCAGGTCCCAGGGCTGCGCGAACTCGACGGCCGCGAAGCCGGCGGCCGCGGCGGCGCCGAACCGCTCCGGGAAGGGCAGTTCGGGGAAGAGGAACCCCAGGTTGGCGGCGAAGCGCGGCATCGTCTCGCTGCTACTATAGCGGACGAAGCACCCGCCTCGACCGATGAGCGCCGCCACCCTCCCGCAGGATTCCCCGAAATCCACCGAGCCCCCCGCCACGGGCGACGCCGGCGTCGTGAGGAAGCTCCTGCCCTACCTCTGGGAGTACCGCGGGCGGGTGTTCCTCGCGCTCGCCTTCCTGGTGACGGCCAAGTTCGCGAACCTCGCGGTGCCGCTCCTCATGAAGGCGATCGTGGACGGCCTGTCGGGGCCCAAGGCGGTGCTCGCGGTGCCGGTCGCGTTCCTGGCGGCCTACGGGGCGCTGCGCCTGTCCTCGACGCTCTTCAACGAGCTGCGCGACGTGGTGTTCGTGAAGGTCGCCCAGCGCGCCATGCGCCGCGTGGCGCTGCAGGTCTTCGAGCACATGCACTCGCTGTCGCTGCGCTTCCACCTCGAGCGCCAGACGGGCGGCCTCACGCGCGACATCGAGCGCGGCACGCGCGGGATCTCCACGCTCCTGAACTTCATGGTCTTCAGCGTCCTGCCGACCTTCTTCGAGATCGCGCTGGTCACCGGCTTCCTCATCGTGAGGTTCGACGTCTGGTTCGGCGTCATCACGGTGGGCGCGCTCGTCCTCTACATCGCCGCGACCTTCCTCATCTCGGAACGGCGCATCCACCACCGCCGCGCGATGAACGAGTCGGACTCGAAGGCCAACACGCGCGCCATCGACTCGCTCATCAACTACGAGACGGTGAAGTACTTCGGCAACGAGTCGTTCGAGGCGAGGCGCTACGACGAGAGCCTCGCCCGCTACGAGTCGGCCGTGGTCACGAGCGAGACCTCCCTGGGCCTGCTGAACACGGTGCAGGCGGGCATCATCGCGCTCACGGTCTCGCTCCTCATGTGGCGGGCCGCCGACGGCATCGTGAACGGCGCGCTCACGCTGGGCGACCTCGTGATGGTGAACGCGCTCCTCATCCAGCTCT
>CAZNWZ010000231.1:0-3624 GCA_964576455.1 uncultured Lysobacter sp. | reverse complement strand
GGGGATGGCGATCGCGATCTCGGCGGCCGCCACGACGAAGATCAGGAACACGAGCACCGCGCCGACGGCCGAGCCCATGGTGTGCGCGAAGGTGGCGAGGCTCAGGTTCACGCCGTTGAGCATCAGCTCCATGCACATGAGCATCACGAGCACGTTGCGCCGGATGATGACGCCGGTGAGCCCCAGGGCGAAGAGCGAGGCCGCCAGGACCTGGAGCATCATGACCTTATCCATGGTCGTGCCTCCGGTTCTCCTTGATGACGGCGAGCGCCGCCACCACCGCCGCGAGGAGCAGCACCGAGGTGAGCTCGAAGTGCAGCCAGTACTCCGACAGGAAGGCCTGCGAGAAGCGGATGATGTCGAACGGCTCGCCCGCCGCGCCGCGCGGCGCCGGCGCGAGGTCGTTCCAGTAGCCGACGGCGAGCGCCTCGGCGAGCAGGGACAGGCCGATGATCCCGGGCCACAGGAGCTTCGAGAACCGCTCGCCGCCCGACTCGTCGCGCGGGTCGAGCAGCATGATGGCGTACACCATGAACACCATCACCGCGCCCACGTAGATGAGCACCTGGAAGGCGGCGATGAAGTGCAGGCCCAGCAGGCCGTACACGCCGCCCAGGAACACCATGCAGGACACCAGGGCGATGGCCACGCGCATCGGCCGCTGCAGCACCAGCATCGCCGCCGCGCTCGCGAAGGCGCACCCGGCGAAGGCCCAGAGCAGGAGCGTGTCGAGCTGGGCGAGGAAGGCGTTCATCCGCGTTCTCCGTCGGCCCGCCGCGCCGGGGCCGGGGGGTAGGGCTTGGCGACGTCCGACTGCGGCTGCCAGGCAAGGAGCTCCTCCCGGCCGAGCCACATCGCGAAGCGGTCGTCGGCGGGCAGGTCCGGCACCTCCCTGGCCATGCGGATCGCGTCCTCGGGGCACGCCTCCACGCACAGGCCGCAGAACACGCAGCGCGAGTAGTCGATCTCGAAGCGCACCGGGTACTTCGGGTGCGCCGCGTCCGCCGGGTCGAAGCCCGCCTCGATCTCGATCACCTTCGCCGGGCAGACCGTCGCGCACATGTTGCAGGCGATGCACTGCGGCGAGCCGTCGGGACGGCGCGTGAGCACGTGCTTGCCGCGGTTGGCCTGCGCGTAGTCCCAGCGCGTCTCCTCGGGGTAGTAGGTGGTGAGCGCGCCCTTGCGGCCGGTCATCCACTTCGCCATGTTGCGCAGGAAGACGCTGCCGGTGATCCACAGCCCGCGCAGGATCTCCGGGAGGTAGGCCTTCTCCCAGAGCCCCATCTCGGGCTCGTTCCAGTACTGCTTGCGGACGTGGGGCTTGCGGCTCACGAGCGCACCGCCCAGACGACGACCGCGGTCACGCACAGGTTCGCGAGCGCGAGCGGGAACATGAACTTCCAGGCGAACATCAGCACCTGGTCGTAGCGGAAGCGCGGCAGCGTCCAGCGGATGAGGATCTGGAAGCTGCACACGAGGAAGACCTTGAGGAGGAACGTGGCGAGCTGGGTGACCACCACGGCGCCGTGCGGCAGGGCCACCGCCGCGCCCCCGGGGAAGGCGAAGCCGGCATCCGACATGTAAGGCAGGTTGTAGCCGCCCAGGAAGAGCGTCGTGAAGAGCGCCCCGATGATCGCGATCTCGATGAACTCCGCGAACATGAACAGGCCCATCTTCATCGCGCTGTACTCGGTGAAGTAGCCGGCGATGAGCTCGCTCTCGGCCTCCGGCAGGTCGAAGGGGATGCGCTTGTTCTCGGCGATGGCGGCCGCCAGGAAGAGCGTCGCCGCGAACGGCTGGTAGACGATGCCCCAGGCCGGGAGGAACCCCAGCACCGTGCCCGACTGCTGGCGCACGATCGAGTCCAGGTCCACGGTGCCGTAGATCAGGATGAGCCCCAGGACGGTGAGGCCCAGCACCAGCTCGTAGGAGATCATCTGCGAGCCGGCGCGCAGCGCGCCGAGCAGCGAGAACTTGTTGGAGGACGACCACCCGGCCAGCATGGCGCCGATGATCGTGAGCCCGCTGAAGGCGAAGACGATGAGCAGGCCCGCGTCCAGCGTCGCGATCTGCATCGGGTAGCTCTTGTCGCCGAAGAAGGCCGCGAGCGGCTCCCAGAGCCTGGCGGGCGTCAGCGTGCCGCCGAAGGGGATCACGGCGAAGACGAGGAGGACCGGCGTGAACACGACCCACGGCGCCACCGCGTAGGCGTACCAGTCGTAGGTGCGCGGCTTGAAGTCCTCCTTGAGGAGCATCTTCAGGCCGTCGGCCATGCCGTGGAAGAGCCCCAGCCACACGAGCTTCACCTGGGTGAAGGGGATGCGGATGTAGGCGCGGTTGGCCCCGATCCGGTCGCTCATCACCGCGGCCTGCTTGCGCTCGACCCAGGTGAGGATCGTGCCGAACCCCATCAGGACGCTGATCGCGTAGCCGATGAAGACGAGGGAGACGACGAGGTCCGCGATCATTCGCCGCCTCCGGGCAGTCCGGCGAGCGCCGGGAATAGCGCCTCGGCGTCCGCGACGCCCGCGGGCCTCGCGAGGCACTTCGAGAAGGCGCTCGTGACGCCCGCGAAGTTGGTGTAGTGGCCGTCGCGCTCCGTCTGGATGCTCGTCGGGAGGAACACGTCGGCGTGCCCGTTCTCCGGCTGCAGCCAGGCGTTCAGGTACACGATCGCCGCCCCGGCGGGGATGAGGCCGAAGTCGAGGCCCTCGCCCCAGACGAGGACCAGGTCCGCGTCCTTCGGGATGGCGGGCGGACGGTCGCCGAAGAGGGCGGCCGCGCCCGCGGTGTTGGGGTTCTTGTCGGCGCGGATGAGGAGCCCGTCCTCGACCACCTCGCCGGGCTGGGGCACGTGGTCGGCCTTCACGAAGGCCTCGAAGCGCGTGCCGAAGGCCGCCTTGAACGCGGCGAGCTCCTCGTTGGAGCCCCAGCTCGAGACCGCCGCGACGGGGCGCCGGGCCGCGGCGATGAGCTCGCGCGCCCGGGCGATGGCCGCGGGGAGCTCCGCCGGCCTGCCCTTGAGCATGGCCGATTCCGCGCGGGCGCGGCCGAGGAGGCGCGGCAGGTCGCGCCCCTTGTTGCAGATCCACGGCCCGTTGACCGCCGGGTTCTCGAGCGGCGTCACCCGCTCGATGGCCTCGTTGGCCGCGCGCAGGCCCGGCGAGCGCAGCCGCCACTCCGGCCGGCGGTGCCACAGGTTCACCGTGCAGCCGCGCGCGCAGCCCGGGCACACCGAGGCCGCGGGCTTCAGGTACCAGACGCGCGCCTTGTGCAGGAACGAGCGCGACAGCAGGGCCCCCACCGGGCAGAGGTCGATCACGTTGTCCGAGTAGGCGTCCTTCGCGAAGCTGCCGTCCTCCGCGGGGCGCACCAGCGAGTGGTCGGCGCGGCCCGACATGCCCAGGCCGTTCGACTTCGAGACCTCGCGCGTGAAGCGCACGCAGCGGGTGCACTGGATGCAGCGCTCGTTGTCGAGGACGATCCGGTCCGACAGGTCGTAGTGCTTGGTGGCGTGCACCTTGGCGTCGACGCTGGCCGAGCGCTCGCCGTTGTACTCGTAGTGGTAGTCCTGCAGCGTGCACTCGCCGGCCTTGTCGCAGATGCCGCAGTCGACCGGGTGGT
>CAZNWZ010000230.1:1747-3624 GCA_964576455.1 uncultured Lysobacter sp. | reverse complement strand
CACGGCTCGGGCATCGGCGGGTTCAAGAACGAGAGCGAGGTCGGCGTCGCGCTGCACGCGGGGCACCCGGTCTACTTCTGCATCTTCACCACGCAGCCCACGCCGACCCAGACGCTGGCCGACGTCACCCGCGCCGAGGCCGACTTCGTGCGCGAGGTCCGCCGCCGCCACCCCCGCAGCCCCAAGCCCGTGATCATCGGCAACTGCCAGGGGGGCTGGGCCGCCATGGTGCTCGCCGCCTCCAACCCGGACCTGGCCGGCCCGGTGGTGGTGAACGGCGCGCCGCTTTCCTACTGGGCCGGCACGCGCGGCAGGAACCCGATGCGCTACGTGGGCGGCATCGCCGGCGGCGTCGCGCCCGCGCTGCTCATGGCGGACCTGGGCAACGGCCGCTTCGACGGCGCCAACCTGGTGCTCAACTTCGAGAACCTGAACCCCGGCAACAGCCTGTGGGAGAAGTACTACGACGTCTTCGCGGACGTCGAGGGCCAGGCGCAGCGCTACCTCGACTTCGAGCGCTGGTGGTCCGGGTTCTACTTCATGAACGAGGCCGAGATCCGCTGGATCGTCGAGAACCTCTTCGTCGGCAACCGGCTCGCGCACGGCGGCGCCCAGCTCGACCCGCGCCTGCACATCGACCTGCGCAACATCCGCGCGCCCATCATCGTGTTCGCCTCCCACGGCGACAACATCACGCCGCCGCCGCAGGCGCTCAACTGGATCTCCGACCTCTACTCGAGCGTCCAGGAGATCAAGGCGCGGGGACAGCGCATCGTCTACACCATCCACGACAAGGTCGGGCACCTGGGCATCTTCGTCTCCTCGTCGATCGCGCAGAAGGAGCACCGGGAGATCGTCTCCACGCTCAAGGCCATCGAGGCCATGGCGCCCGGGCTCTACGAGATGAAGATCGAGGACGTGGTGGGCGAGGGGATCGAGCGGCGCTACGCGATCTCCTTCCACGAGCGCACGATCGACGACATCCTCGCGCTGGACGACGACCGCGGCGACGAGCGGCCGTTCGCGGCCGTCTCCCGCCTCTCGCGCATCGCCGCGGAGGCCTACGAGCTCACGCTCCGGCCCCTCGTGCGCGCGATATCCAACGAGGCCACCGCGCGCGTCCTCGCCGAGACGCAGCCGCTGCGCCTGCAGCGCACCCTCTTCAGCGACCGCAACCCGCTGCTCGCGATGGTGCCCGCCCTCGCCGACATGGCCCGCGCCTACCGGATCAAGGACGGCATGGAGAACCCGCTCTATCGCCTGGAAAGGCTGAACGCCGGGCTCTTCACGCAGTGGCTCGACCTCGGGCGCGACCTGCGCGACGCGGCCACGGAGATGCTGTTCTTCGCGACGTACTCCTCGCCTTACATGCGGGAGCTGGCCTCCACCGAGCCCAGCAAGATCAGCGAGGTCGCCGGCACGGACCTGCGCTCGCTCAACGAGGTGAGCAAGGCCATCGAGCGCATCGAGCAGGGGGGATACCCCGAGGCGGTGATCCGCATGCTCATCCTGCTCGCGCACGCCCGCAAGTCGGTGCGCCGCGACCGCCTCGAGCGCTCCAACGAGCTGCTCAGCACCCACGAGCCGTTCGTTTCGCTGGGGGCCGCCACGCGGTCGCAGATCATCCACGAGCAGGGGCTGGTCGTGGAGTTCGAGCCGGGCCTCGCGCTCGCCACCCTGCCGCTGCTCCTGCCGACGGCCGCGGACCGCCGCCGTGCCCTCCACCAGTGCGAGTTCGTCCTCGGCGACCCGCGCGAGATGAACGAGGACACCCGCGAGATGCTCGCGCGCATCCGGACGGCCCTCGACGTGGGGGAGACGCGTCCGAAGGCGCGGCGTGCCGGCGCGCGCAAGCGCCCGCGCGCGAAGTCCCGGGC
>CAZNWZ010000230.1:0-1647 GCA_964576455.1 uncultured Lysobacter sp. | reverse complement strand
GCTACAGGCCCAGCTGCTTGAAGAAGTCGTTCCCCTTGTCGTCCACCAGGATGAACGCGGGGAAGTCCTCGACCTCGATCCTCCAGACCGCCTCCATGCCCAGTTCCGGGAAGTCGATGCACTCGACCTTCCTGATGTTCTCTTCCGCCAGGACGGCGGCCGGGCCGCCGATGGAGCCGAGGTAGAACCCGCCGTATTTCCGGCAGGCGTCGGTCACCTGCTGCGAGCGGTTGCCCTTGGCGATCATGACCAGGCTCGCGCCCTTGCCCTGCAGCAGGTCGACGTAGGAGTCCATCCGGCCGGCCGTCGTCGGGCCGAAGGAGCCGGAGGCCTTCCCCTTCGGGGTCTTGGCCGGGCCGGCGTAGTAGATCGGGTGCTTGAGGAGGTATTCCGGGACGGGCTTGCCGGCGTCGATGAGCTCCTTGAACTTCGCGTGCGCGATGTCGCGCCCGACGACGATGGGGCCGCTCAGCAGCAGCGGGGTCGAGACCGGGTGCTTCGAGAGCTCGGCCAGGATGGCCTTCATCGGCTGGTTCAGGTCGATGCGCACGCCGCTCGCCTGCCTGCCCTGGAGTTCCGCCGGGATGAGGCGGCCCGGATCGCGGTCCAGCTCCTCGACGAAGAGGCCTTCCCGGGTGATCTTCGCCTTCACGTTGCGGTCGGCCGAGCACGACACGGCCATCCCGATCGGGCACGAGGCGCCATGGCGCGGCAGGCGGATGACCCGGACGTCGTGGGCGAAGTACTTGCCGCCGAACTGGGCGCCGATGCCGAGCTTGCAGGCCTCCTCGAGCAGCTTCTTCTCCAGCTCGACGTCGCGGAACGCCTGGCCGTGCTCGTTGCCCTGGGTGGGAAGCTCGTCGTAGTACCGGGCGGAGGCGAGCTTGACCGCCTTCAGGCAGGCGTCGGCGCTGGTGCCGCCGACGACGACGGCGATGTGGTACGGCGGGCAGGCGGCGGTGCCGAGGGTCCGGAACTTGCCCACCAGGAACCTCAGGATGCCCTCCGGGGTGAGGACCGCCTTCGTCTCCTGGTAGAGGGCGGTCTTGTTGGCCGAGCCGCCCCCCTTGGCCATGAAGAGGAACTTGTAGGCGTCGCCGTCCACCGCCTGGATGTCGATCTGGGCCGGCAGGTTCGTGCCGGTGTTGGTCTCCCGGTACATGTCGAGCGCCACGGTCTGGGAGTAGCGCAGGTTCTCCTCGGTGTAGGTCTTGTACACGCCCTTCGCGAGCGCCTCCTCGTCCCCGCCCCCGGTCCAGACCTGCTGGCCCTTCTTGGCGATGATGGTCGCGGTGCCGGTGTCCTGGCAGATGGGCAGCTCGAACCGGGCGGAGATCGCGGCGTTGCGCAACATCGTCACCGCCACGCCCTTGTCGTTCGCCGAGGCCTCCGGGTCGCCCAGGATCCGGCCCACGGACTCGTTGTGCGACGGGCGCAGCAGGAAGGAGGCGTCGCGCATCGCCTCGTGGGCGAGGACGGTGAGCGCCTCGGGATCGACGGCGAGGATCTGCCTGCCTTCGAAGGACCGGACGGAGACGTATTTCTCCGAGCCCTCCAGCTTCCGGTACGGGGTCGGGTCCTTCCCGAGCGGGAACGGGTCCTGGTAGACGAACGGTTTCGTGGCCATGCGGGGAAGCTCCTTTCCTT
>CAZNWZ010000229.1:0-3629 GCA_964576455.1 uncultured Lysobacter sp. | reverse complement strand
TGAAGTGGCTGTCGAGGTCGGCGAAGACGTAGAGCTCGCCGCCGCGCGCGCGCACCTCCTGCATGTTGCTCTTCACCTTCTCGAGGAGCGAATCGTTGGGCGCGATGACCACCACCGGCATGGACTCGTCCACGAGCGCGAGGGGCCCGTGCTTGAGCTCGCCGGCCGCGTAGGCCTCGGCGTGGATGTAGGAGATCTCCTTGAGCTTGAGCGCCCCCTCGAGCGCCACGGGGTAGTGCAGGCCGCGGCCGAGGAAGAGCGCGTCGTTCTTCGCGGCGAAGCGGTCGGCCCAGGCCTGGATCTGCGGCTCGAGGTTGAGCGCGTGCTGGATGCTGCCGGGCACGAAGCGAAGCTGCTCGATGGCGGCGGCCTCGGCGGCCGCGTCCAGCCGTCCCTTGGCCTTGGCGAGCGCGAGCGAGAGCGTGTAGAGGGCCGCGAGTTGCGTGGTGAAGGCCTTGGTCGAGGCGACCCCGATCTCCTGCCCGGCCCGCGTGTAGAGCACGAAGCGGGAGGCGCGCGGGATGGCGCTTTCGCGCACGTTGCAGATGGAGAGCGTGTGGGCGTGCCCCAGCTCCTTCGCGCGCTTGAGGGCTTCCATCGTGTCCAGGGTCTCGCCCGACTGCGAGATCGTGACCACGAGCTGCCTCGGGTCCGGGATCGAGTCGCGGTAGCGGTACTCGTGGCCCAGCTCCACGTTGCAGGGCACGCGCGCGATCGACTCCAGCCAGAAGCGCGCCACGAGGCCCGCGTAGTGGCTCGTGCCCGAGGCCAGCACGAGGACGGCGCTCGCGTCCCGGAAGGCCTCCCCGGCACCCGGCCCGAAAAGGCCGTCCACGTCGATGCCCCCGTCGATCACCGCCTCGAGCGTGTCGGCCACGGCGCGCGGCTGCTCGTGGATCTCCTTCTGCATGTAGTGGCGGTAGGGGCCCAGGTCCACCGCGTCCGCCGACAGCTCGCTCAGGTGCTCCGGGCGGCGGACGCGGTGGCGGAAGGCGTCCACCACTTCCACGCCGCCGCGGCGTACCGCGACGACGTCGCCGTCCTCGAGGTAGATCACGCGCCTGGTCTCGGCAATGATGGCCGAGACATCCGAGGCGAGGAAGTTCTCGCCCTCGCCCAGGCCCACCACCAGCGGGCACCCCATGCGCGCCCCGGCGAGGGTGTCGGGATCGGCCAGGGCGACCACGCCGATGGCGTACGCGCCGCGCAGGTCGGAGGCGGCCCTCTGCGTGGCCGCGAAGAGATCGCCGCCGGACTTGAAGTAGTGGTGCACCAGGTGGGCGATCACCTCGGTGTCGGTCTGGGACTCGAAGGCGTAGCCCAGGGCCTTCAGGCGCGCGCGCTGCTCCTCGTGGTTCTCGATGATGCCGTTGTGGACGACGGCGATCTCGCCGGAGGAGACGTGCGGATGCGCGTTGGGCTCGGTGACACCGCCGTGCGTGGCCCAGCGCGTGTGGGCGATGCCCAGGACCCCGGCCAGGCTCTCCGCGCGGGCGGCCGTCTCCATCTCCGCCACCCGCCCCACGCGGCGCACCCGCCGGATGCCGCCGTCCAGGATGGCGATGCCGGCCGAGTCGTAGCCGCGGTACTCGAGGCGCTTGAGGCCCTCCGTGAGGATGGGCACGACGTTGCGCTGGGCGATGGCCCCGACGATTCCGCACATGGAGAGATTTTCTCACGAAAAACGAAGCCCTCCGCGGCGGAGCCGGGGAGGGCTGAAGGCAGGCGTCATGCTCTTGGCCTCACATCGCCTGGCCGATGTCGGGTTGAGGAGGAGCCCCGCACATCTGGAAGCCACTCTACGCGCCGCCCTGCCGCCGCGAAGCGGCATGGTCGGCACCCCGGCTGCCGAAAATCCGACATTCCCCCTTCAGGAGCCGGTCCGGCCCCCCCATCGGCCCAGGAGCCGGCTCACGGCCACGGCGGCCAGCAGGGTGGCCAGTGGGGACGCCAAGGGAACGTACCAGCCCAGCCGCAGCGCAACCAGGGCGCCCGCCACGGCACCGGCCGCCGCGAGGGCGCCCGCCGCCGGGGCCAGGGGGGCGGCGATGCGGGCGACGAGCGCGATCAGGGCGATGGCCACCAGCATGACGGGCAGGGGCGCGTCACGGACTGGCTCGCCGTGCAGGAGCGTGCGCACCGCCTGCGCGTGCGCGAGCACCGAGGGCGGCTCCGGGGCCGGCGGTTCCCACCCGGCCAGCGACACCGGCTGCGGCACCCGGTCGCCCGGCCCGGCCACGGCCGCGAGGAACACCACGCGGCCCTGGAACAGGCGCGCCAGGGCCTTGTCGTCGCGGATCTCGAGGAGCCGGCGCGCCGGGATGTAGCGGTAGGCCGGGCCCAGCGCGTAGTCGACCAGTCCCTCCGAGCAGCGGCCTTCGAGCACGTGGCACAGCCAGCCGGCCGTGGTGGGCCACCGGCCCTGCTGCGTCGGGAGCGCCAGCACGATGCGTCGCACGACGCCGTCCTCGTCGCGCGGCAGGAGCGTGAAGACCAGCGCGCGCGAGTCCACGCCGCGAAGCAGCGCGTCGTGGATGGGCACCACCTCGCGGCGGCCATCGACGGTCATGCCGATGGCGAGCGGCGCGGCCGCCTGGGCGACGCTGAGCGCGGTGGCGAGCGCGTCGTCGAGCCCGGGCACCGACGGCTCGAGCGAGGCGCGCGGGAGGGCCGCGTGCAGGACGATGGCGCGCGGGGCCCCCTTGGCGACGCGAACCAGCACGTCCGGCAGCTTGCGAAGGGCGGGCCCGGCCGCATCGACGTCGGCGGCGACCGTGCCCGGGTCGTCCAGGCCCACGACCAGGATGTCGTCGGGCGCGGGCTTCTCGGCGAAGGCGCGCACGAGGCCGAAGCCGGTGTCCAGCATCGCGAGGCTGGCGCGCTCGGCCCAGGGCGAGAGGTGGAAGGCGAGGCCGGCCAGGGCCAGGGCGGCGGCAGCGAGGGAGGCGGCGAGCGGGGTGGCGCGGGTGTCCTGCGGGGCGGGGCTTGCCATGGCACGCATCTTAACGGGCCGGGGCCCGGGTGCTAGACTCCCCGCTCCCCCGCACCCCGAGGCGAGCACGTCCCATGAACGGCGAGCCCCCCAGCCCAGCCCAGTTGGCCGCGATCGGCGACCCGTTCGTGCGCGAGCTGGCCACCCTCGGCCGCGTCCGCAGCTACCCGAAGAACACCGTCATCATCACCGAGGGCGACTCGAGCGATTCCCTCTTCGTGGTGCTGACGGGCAAGGTGAAGGCCTTCGTGTCCGACTCCGAGGGCCACGAGCTCATCCTCGACACCCAGGGCCCCGGCGACTACGTGGGCGAGATGGCGCTCGACGGCAAGCCACGGTCGGCCTCCGTGGTGACGCTGGAGCCCACGACCTTCTCCGTCGTGCAGCGCGAGCCCCTGCGCGACGCGATCCGCCGCAATCCCGACTTCGCCCTCGAGATGCTCTCCAAGGTGATCGAGCGTGCGCGCGACGCCACCGACAACGTGAAGAACCTCGCGCTCCTGGACGTGTACGGGCGCGTGGCGAGGCTGCTGCTCAACATGGCGGTGGAATCGGACGGCAAGCTGCGCATCCCCGAGAAGATCACGCAGCAGGAGATCGCCGAGCGCGTGGGCGCCTCGCGCGACATGGTGAGCCG
>CAZNWZ010000228.1:0-3638 GCA_964576455.1 uncultured Lysobacter sp. | reverse complement strand
CGACCAGGTCTTCTCGAACCAGCCCAGCTCCTCGGCGGAAACGACGTCGTCCTCGAAACCCCAGCCGTAGAAGCTTCGCCGTTTCCCGCCCGCCATCCCGTCACCCATCGCCGCCTCTCCTCGCCCGGGGGCCCTGTGCCCCGCTTCCGGCAGCCCGCTGACTATGTAGTCAACCTTCCGCCGCAGTGAATTGCCCTGTCCTTCACGCCAATGATGACTACGTAGTCATTCCTTGTCAATCAACTCGCCGGGAGCGCGGCCCCGCGCCCTGCGTGCCGCCCGGCGGGAGGGCAGGCCCTGGCGGCCGCGACTCAGGAACAGGTGACGACCCGGAACTCCACCCGGCGGTCGAGCGCGTCGCGCTGGTCGTCCGTGCCCGTGCCGATGAGGTTCTCGCGGAAGCCCGCGCCGGAGGTCTGGATTCGCCTTTCGAGCTCATGCCTCTCGGCCACGAGACGCGCCTTGATGGATTCGGCGCGTTGAAGCGAGAGGCGGTCGTTCACCTGCTCGCTCCCCGTGCGGCTGCTGTGCCCGATGACGGCAAGGCAGCGCTGCGACGCGGCAACCTCGCTCGCGATCTGCTTGAGCCAGAAGGGATACGGGCCGCTGATCTTCGGGTCCGGCCAGAACTCGGTCGAGCGCGGCCTGAACAGGAACTTGACGGCAAGATTGTTGGTGGCGAGTCCGAGGGCGACGATCTTGCCGAATGCGCCCTCGGCCTCGGAGGCGCGCCCCGTATTCCAGAAGGCGACGTAGAGGCCGTTGTAGACCCGAAGCTGCTGGCCGTCGCCGCGGCGGGAGGCTTCCTCGTAGAACGGCAGCGCCGCCGCGTAGTTGCCGGCGTTCACGGCGGCCAGGCCCTCGTTCACCAGCGCATTGGTCGGCAGCCGCTCGAGGTAGACGCTGTCGGCCGGCTTGCCCGGCGCCGTCTCCGAGGTGCGCACCTGTCCCTCGACCACGCGGTCGCGCGTGAGCGAGGGGCTCTCGCGGTAGTAAGGCGTGGGGGTGGTGTCCACCGAGGCGTCGCGAAGGCGCGCGACCGCCTGGGCGATCACGAGCCCGGCGCGCACGTCCGTCATCGACATGTTCAGGCGAAATGCCCCTCGGTCTCCCGCGACCGGCTGCATCGTCGCGGCCACGACGAACTGCGCGCGCGCCAGGAGCTGCGGCCCGGCGGGACCCACCTCGAACTGCGGAAACCGGGCGCGGACGCGTTCATAGAGCCGCCGCTCGACGAGCTGGGTCGCATGGGTCTGCTGTCCCGTGGCGGAATCGATGATGGTGTCCACCACGATCACGCCGCGCCCGGCTTCCGGCTTCTGGCCCAGGGCGTCCCCCACTTTCTTCTCCAGCTCGCTCGTCGCCGTTGGCGCGAACTCCGGCAGCCGCTGCAGCTGGATGAACAGGTCGTCGACCGCGAACGTGATCGCCCTGTCGAAATCGAGGTCGCTCTTCTGGGCCGCCGGACGCTCAGGTGCCGGCCGTGCGGCGCAGCCGCCGAGGAAGATCGTTGCGGTCGCAATCGCGGCCAGTGCGTGAAGTGCGCGTGTCATCGGCATGTTCTCCTCAACTCCTCCTGCTCCTTCAGGCTCAGCGCCTCCCCCAGCGCCGCCCTCTGCGTAAGCGCCCCGCACTGCTTCGCATCGCCCGCGGAAGCGGCCTCGCGCTGCACCGGCCTCTCCCGGCGAGAAGGCGGCGGCGCGTGCGACGCATCGACCGCCTGCTTCGGATTTTCGGCCGGCTGCGATTCGGCCGGCATTGGAGCGGATGGGGGAACGACCGCGGCCCTCTCGGGCGTCCCGCCGGCCGGCGGCGATTCGGGCTTCGCGGGGGTGAGCGTCGTCGTCGCGACTGCAGGCGCGACGGGCTTCGGTGCCGACGGCGGCGACCCTTCGCCTGCAAGCCACGCCACCAGGGTGCCGACGGCTGCGAGCGCGAGTGCCGCCACGGCCCAGGGGAATCCCCGGCCCGTGCGCCCCGTGGCGACTTCCGGATTCTCCGGCACAGGGGCCGGGATCTCCACGACGACACCCCGGACTTCCAGTCCTGCGCTCGAGCGGGCCTCCTCCAGCGCGAATGGCGTGCCTTTCACCCGGAAGACCTCGTGCTCCCGGCCGTGCTTGTCCGTGCGGTGCCCGAGCGGCTCGAACAGGTTGAGGTAGCTCTCCCGCAGGCACGAGATGGCGTCGCAGAAGGCGCGCGAGGCAGTCGTCTCGCCCGGTGCCGCGAAGCTCATGACGCGCTCGGCGGTGTTCATGCCCTCGCCCACGAGGTTGGGCTGGCCGTTCAGGTCCACCATGCGCTTCATGGGCCCGAGGTTGATTCCCAGCCGCAGGTCGCCGGGTGCCAGGTGATTGTCCCGCCCCCGGATCTCGAGCTCCTCGCGAAGCTCCAGGGCCACGTAGAGCGCATGTTCCGGGTCCTCGAGGAAGGCAACCGCCGCGCCGTCTCCCGTGTCCAGCACGATCCGGGATTCGGCCCCGAGCGGGGCCAGCACGCGTTGCAGCAGTTCCCGAAAGGAATTCTTGGCTGCGAACTGGTCGGCCACGGACTTCCGGGAATAGCCCACGAGATCCGCGAACAGGACCGCGGCCATCAGCGTGCGGACATCACCCTGGTTAGGGTTCGGTGACATGCGAGCGGTACCGCGCCTGGAAGAAGACTCCTTCGGGCAGTTTACCCGAGCACCGTTCCCAGGAGTCCCGCGATTCCGAGCCCCAGCGCCGCGAGCGAGTCGCCCGCGATGAGGCCGCCGCCCACGAGCGAGGTGGTGCTCATGTCCTCGGGCATTTCCTTCTCTCCGGGCACCGGCTTCCTCTTCGTGACCGTGTTCACGAAGCTCGAGAGAATGCCGCCGCCGCCGAACCAGAGCGAGGTGTGCAGGTTCACGAATCCCCCGAACGACGAGGCGTAGGGCGAGGGCAGCAGGATCGCGTCCACGACGAAGTCCGTCGCGAAGCCGCGCCGGCCGCTCGCGACGAAGCGCTTGTAGGCCTCGTTCGCCTTCACGAGCTTCCTCGCGAGCTGGAAGGCGAACCCGATGGCCACGCCCAGCCAGATGGCCATGCGCTGGTGCGGCTGGTCGTCGGTGAGCGAGCGCAGCACGCCCACGAACTTGTAGGTCATCGCGGCGCTCCACTCCGCCGGCTGCTCGCCCGCCTTCATCACCGTCTGGTCGAGCTGCAGCACCGGGTAGGCCTTCATGAAGAGGGTGGCGAAGACCACCGCCATGATCGCGCCCATGAGCACGCCCACCACCTGGTAGCGGAACTGGAGCACCCGGTTGGTGCCCAGGCGCCAGCCCGTGGAGCGGTCCTGCTGCATGTCGCACCCGATGCTCGTGGAGATGAGGAGCACCATGCCGGCGACGAGGCCCACCACCGGGTCCTTGAGGCCGAGGGCGGCCATGAGGACCACGCTCACCACGAAGGCGGACGAGATCGGGTTGGAGTCGCTCACGCCCACCGAGATGCCGTTCACCATCACGAACACGAAGACCAGGGCGATCGCGAAGGCGAGGAACCCCACGGGCGCGCCCAGCACGAGGTGGCCGGTGACCACGATGCCCGCGCCCCAGAAGGCGACCCAGAGGAGCAGCCGCGTCGTGTTGACGCGCTTCCACTCGGCCTGCGCCTCGG
>CAZNWZ010000227.1:0-3646 GCA_964576455.1 uncultured Lysobacter sp. | reverse complement strand
GCGTCGCGGTATCCGAAGAGGTTGTATCCCGCCGAAACCCAGAGGTTGGTGGTGACCAGGTACCCGAGCTCCAGCCCGACGCCATAGTGCCGGGAGTCGGTGCCATCGCCAACCAGGAGGCTCGCGATGAAGCCGATGTCCCAGCGCGGCGCGAACTCCCAGGTGGCCCGGCCGCCGATCACCTGCGCCCGGTACCTGCTCGCGAGGCCATTGGACTTGTCGGTCGTCCACTTGGCGGCGTAGCGCCCGGTGACGAGGAACGGGCGGCGCGGCTGCCAGTCGGCGTTCAGCGACACGATCGTCGTGGAAGCCTTGAGCTGCAGGCCCGCCTGCGTATCGTCCTGCTCGAGGCGGTGCTCGACGCGGCCCAGCGCGTTCCACAGGTTGGTCTGCGTGTCGCGCCAGGCCAGGCCCGCCTGCAGGCGCTCGACGACGCGCTCGTTCGTGCCGTCCTTGGCGCGCTGCAGCGAATAGGCGTTCCTCGCGAGCGCCGTCCAGTCGCGGTTCAGGCGCGCGGCGAGGCCCACGGTGAAGAGGAGCGATTCCGTCGTGGAGGAGTCGCGCAGCTCGAGCCGCGTCGTCCCCTTCCACAGGGGATTGGCCGTGTACTCGAGCGCCACGGCGCCGGCGGTGTTCTCGTTCTGGCCGGTGCCGGAGAGCGCGTGCACGCGCTCGAGGGAGGTGCCCAGGCGCAGCCCCGGGGCCAGCGTCCAGAGGTTCTTCAGGCCGATGGCCGCCTCGGCGTCGCCGCCCGCCATCGCGTCGCGGATGCGGTATTCGCTGAAGAGCCGCCCGTCGCGCATGTAGTCGAAGTCGACGCCGACGGCAGTCGTGTTCTGGCGCTCCGTCGCGTTGAGCCCGTACGGGCCGGTGATCGAGGAGACGAACTCGTGACGGGCGTAGAGGCGGCCGCGGTTGGGCAGCGTGTACTCGCCGCCGAGCGCGAGGATGCGCCGGTCGGCGTCGGTCACGTCCACCTCCGCCTCGCCATAGACGTTGGCGCCCGCGAGGAAGGGAACCTGCCCCGTGAGGCGCGCGCGGACGGTGGTCACCTCGTCCGGCATCGGCTGCGGCGCCGGCATTCCCGCCACCGGCGGCACGGGAGACGCCGTGGACGCGCCCCGCTCCGCGGCGTAGCGCATGCCGACCTCGAGCGTGAGGTTCCTGGCGACCTCCTGGGTCACCGCGGCCATCGCGCCGTCGCGCACCGCGCCACTCGCGACGTCCTCGGTGCGCAGGGCCTCGACCCGCGCGAGGGTGCCCTCCCGGACGCGGTATTCCGCCCTGCCGCCCGCCTCGGAGCGCCCGCTGTTGAGCCAGGCGCCCGGGTTGTTGAATTCGCGGTCGCTGCGCGCGACGAAGGCCTGCGCCTTGAGGTCCTTCGAGTCGTGCCTCACCTCGAGGCGGGCGGCGTCGCCCCGGGCGCCCTGCGGCCCGTTCTCGGTGCGGGCCACCTCGCCGATGACGTAGGTGCCCTCGCCCAGCTTCGCCACCGCGTTGGCGCCGGCCAGCGTGAAGGGCGCCTGCGGGTTCTCGTCCTTCACGTAGGTGCCTCCCACCTCGATGCGCTCGGTGAGCTTCACCTGCGCGTCGACGCCGGCCACCCAGAACTCCTCGCCGCCCTGGTCGACCTCGTAGGTGACGCGCACGAACACGGGGTTCAGGTCGCGGTCCACGCTGGCCACCGGGCTGCGGAAGAGGATGCGGCCGGTGAGCGGCTCGATCTCGTAGTCCGTGAAGCGCGACTGCGGCAGGCTCGCGATCACGATCGAGGGCTGGTTGCGGTCGCGGGTGACGATCTCGACCTTCTCGCTGTTCACGAGCGCGCCGCGCGTGGAGAGCTCGTACGGGCCCGAGGTGCCATTGGCCCGCAGTTCGTCGATCACCTGCCGCGTCGTGTCGCGCGTGGCGAAGGCGTTGGCGCGCACGCGTTCCGTCTCGTGGTGGACCTTCGCGCCCGTGAGCGAGCGGCTGTAGTTCGACAGGCGGCGCAGGTCGCCTTCGGCCTGCGTCGTGAAGTCCCCCCACAGCAGGTAGGAGCGGTTGCTGTCGATCCTCACGTAGAGCCGGCTCGTGGACTGCGCGTCGTATCCGCGCACGGCCGAGTCGCCGTAGACGGGGTAGAACTCGTCGGGCTGGATGTCGCGGAAGAGGCGCTCGCGCGTGTCCTTGTCGGAGTCGTAGGCCGCGGTGAGCAGGAAGTCGCCCTTGATCTTCCCCTTGAGGAAGAAGGCGGCGCGCGCGCCGGCGGTGCCCTTGCCGTCGTTCCACTCGCGGGACAGGTGACGAAGCTCCCGCTCGAAGCCGTCCGCCTCGCGCGTGGGCACCAGGGCGCGCGAGTTGATGTTGCGCATGTTGACCACGCCTTCGAGGATGCCGGTGGCGACGAGCGGGCGCAGCTCGGGAAGGAAGTCCAGGCGTGCCTCGGCCCTGAGCGGGCCGCTCGTCGCCACGAGGACCGTGGACGCGGGCTCGAGGGGCGGGGCGAGCGGGAACTCGCCGCGCCCGCCCTCGACGAAGGCCTGGACGCCCGGCTCGGCGGGGTCGGGATCCTCCACCTTCCACAGGCCCGCGCTCGAGGCGAGCGTGACCGGCGTCCGCCCGGCGACGGGCGCGCCGTTCGCGTCGAGGACCTTGACCACCACGCGCACGAGCGTCCGGCCGTCGGCCACCGCGCCTCCGGCCGGCGGCTCGATCACGAGCCGCGCGCCCTTGCCCGGCGCATGGACGCGGATCGTGACGGTGCCGCGGGCATTCCCGAAGGAGTCCGCCTGGGAGAGCACGAGCTCGTTCGCGCCCGGCTTCATCTCCACGCCGACGAACTCCAGGGCCTGCACCTGCTTCTCGGCCAGCGTGGCGCGCTTGCCGATGCGGGCCTCCGGAACCTCGGTGCCGTTCACCGCCAGCCGGATCGTGGCCCCCGCCGTGCCCTTCACGCGGATCGTGGCCTGCGCCGCCGGGAGCGTGTCGCCCTCCTTCAGCCCGACGAATCCCAGCGCCGGGTCCAGGCCCGGCACGAGCGACTCGAGCGAAACGGCCGGAACCGCGGGGGAGCGGGCCGGGGGGAGCGCGGGGGCCGGCGTCGGGCGCAGGGCGCCCGGCACCTCGATGATCGCCCCGTAGGCGTTGGTTCGCGAGGACCCGGCCGGCGCGTCGGGGGCAAGCGTGCCGCCGGTGGGCTGCCCGGTGGGGCTCACGACGCCGCTCGCGGGCAGGCTCTTCACGTCCTGCACCAGGCGCGCCTCGGTGGCGAGCTGCGTTCCGGCCAGCGTGGCGAGCGGGTCGCCGTCCTCGCCCGACGCCTTCGCGCGCGCCTTCACGTCCTCGACGAGGGGCGCGTCGCAGCCGGCGATCGCGAAGTCGCCGCGGTGCATCTCGCCGGCCTTGAGGTCCACGATCCGGCTGCCCGCGTCGCCCAGGTGGCGCGCGCTGGTGGCCGCGAGCCGCGCGCCGGGCGGCAGCGTGGTGCGGTCGACCTTGAGCGCGTGCGTGCGGTTCGGCAGCCCGTAGAAGCTGTAGCGGCCCTGCCCGTCGGTCACCACGTAGGTGCCGTCCTGGATGACGAGCCGCACGCCCGGCACGCCCGCCTCCCCCGCGTCCTGCTCGCCGTTGGCGTTGCAGTCGAGGAACACCTTGCCGAGGATGA
>CAZNWZ010000226.1:0-3652 GCA_964576455.1 uncultured Lysobacter sp. | reverse complement strand
AAGGCGCGCTTCGACAAGATGCTCTCCTCGCAGGAGGTGGCCACGCTCATCACGGCGCTCGGCACCGGCATCGGCAAGGACGAGTTCAACCTCGAGAAGCTGCGCTACCACCGCATCATCATCATGACGGACGCGGACGTCGACGGCGCCCACATCCGAACGCTCCTGCTCACCTTCTTCTACCGGCAGATGCCGGCGCTCGTGGAGAACGGGCACATCTACATCGCCCAGCCGCCCCTGTACAAGGTGAAGAGCGGCAAGGAGGAGCGCTACCTGAAGGACGAGCACGCCCTGCGCTACCACCAGCTGCGCCGCGCGCTCAACGGCGCGATGCTGGTCCCGCGCGACGGCGGCGCGCCGCTGGCGGGCGAGGCGCTCGAGCGCATCGCCACCGAGTACCTCACCACGGAGGCGGTGATCGACCGCCTGTCCCTGGGCATGGACGCGAGCGTGCTGCGCGCGCTCCTCGACATGCCGCGGATCAGCCTGGACACCAAGGAGGGCGCCGCGGAGGCCTCGCGCGCGATCTACGAATCGCTCGCGCCCGCGGCCCCGAAGGCCCACATCGAGCGCGATCCGACCTCCGACGGCTGGCGCCTGCGCCTGGAGAAGCTGGTGCACGGCAACAAGGTCGAGACGATCCTGGACCATGCCTTCGTCGGCAGCGGCGACTACACGCAGATCGTGAGCACGTCCCAGACGCTCGCGGGCCTCGTCCAGGAGGGCGCGCAGGTCCGGCGCGGCGACACCGCCCGCGCCATCCGCTCGTTCAAGGAGGGCCTGGACTGGCTCCTCGCGGAGGCCAAGGGCGGCATGTCGATCCAGCGCTACAAGGGGCTGGGCGAGATGAACCCGGAGCAGCTCTGGGAGACGACGATGGACCCGGAGAAGCGCGTGCTCCTCAAGGTGCAGGTGGAGGACGCGATCGGGGCCGACGAGATCTTCTCGACGCTGATGGGCGACGACGTCGAGCCGCGGCGCCAGTTCATCGAGACGAACGCGCTGGGCGTCTCGAACCTCGACGTCTGACGACGGACTCGCCCGGAAAGGCCGCGGGCCGGGAGGCTACGCGGCCTTCTTCACGCGCCCGCCCCTGGCCTTCTTCGGCTTGGACTTCGACTTGGCCGCCAGGAGCGGCAGGGCCTCCTCGAGCGTGATGGTGGCGATAGCGTCCTTGTCCGGAAGCGTCGCGTTCACCTTCCCGTGCTTCACGTACGGGCCGTACTTTCCGGCGTAGAGCGACACCGACTGCCCGTCGTCCGGGTGCTTGCCCAGGACACGCAGCGCCCCTCGTCCGCCCGCGCTCTTCGGTTCCTTGAGGAGCGCGACGGCGCGTTCGAGGCTGATGTCGAAGACGTTCTCCTCCCTCGGGATCGACTTGAAATGGCCGTCGTGGTTCACGTACGGCCCGAAGCGACCGATGTTGGCGACGACCTTCTTGCCCGTTTCGGGATGCGCGCCGAGGTCCCTCGGCAGCGCCAGCATCTTGAGGGCGATCTCGAGGGTGGCAGCCTCGGGCGCGACGTTCTTGGGCAGGGAGACGCGCTTGGGCTTCTTGTCGCCCTCGGCCTCGCCCAGCTGGAAATACCAGCCGAAGGGGCCCTGCAGGAGCTGGATGGCCTTCTTCGTCCTGGGATCTACGCCGATGTCGCGCTTGGCCGGGCCCTCGGCGGAATCGCCGCTGCCGTCGAGGTTTCGCGTGTAGTCGCACTCGGGGTAGCCCGAGCAGCCGATGAAGCGGCCCCTCCGGCCGAGACGGATGGTGAGCTTGTGGGCCTTGCACTTCGGGCAGTCCTCCTCGAGGACCTCCTGGGTGACGTCCTTGCGCGAGACCGACTCCTTCTCGCCGATCTGGGCGGAGAAGTCCTTCCAGAAACGCTCGAGGACGGGGATCCACTCCTCCTTGCCGTTGGAGATGTCGTCGAGCTCGTCCTCGAGCTTGGCGGTGAACTCGTAGTCCACCCAGTGCGCGAAGTGCTCGGTGAGGAACTTGTTCACCACGCGGCCCACGTCGGTGGGCTGGAACCGCTTCTTCTCCAGCACCACGTACTCGCGGTTCACGAGGGTGGAGATGATGGAGGCGTAGGTCGAGGGCCGGCCGATGCCGTACTGTTCGAGGGCCTTCACGAGGCTCGCCTCCGAGTAGCGCGGCGGCGGCTGGGTGAAGTGCTGTTCGCCGTAGAGCTTGAGGATGGGGACGCTGTCGCCCTTTTCGAGTGCGGGGAGGCGCTTGTCCTCCTCCTCGACCGCATCGTCGTCGTCCTCGTGGTAGACGGCGTAGAAGCCGGGGAAGACCATCGTCTGCCCGGTGGCCCGGAAGACGTTGCCCGCGCCCCCGACCGTGAAGTCCACGGCCACCGTGTCGAACTTGGCGGGCGTCATCTGGCACGACAGGGCGCGCTTCCAGATCATCTCGTAGAGCTTGCGCTGCTCGTCGTTCAGGTAGGGCGCCACCGACTCCGGCGTCCTCGAGACCGAGGTCGGCCGGATGGCCTCGTGCGCCTCCTGGGCGTTCTTGGCCGTGCTCTTGTAGGCGACCGGGGACTTCGGAAGGTAGTCGGAGCCGTAGTTCTTCGTGATGTAGCCGCGGATCTCGCCGATCGCCTCCTTCGACAGGCTCACCGAGTCGGTGCGCATGTAGGTGATGAGGCCGGTGACGGCCTTGCCGAGGGAGACGCCCTCGTAGAGGCTCTGCGCCACCTTCATGGCCCGGTCGGTCGAGAAGCCGAGCTTCCTCACGGCCTCCTGCTGCAGGGTCGAGGTGGTGAACGGCGGCGCGGGCGAGCGCAGCTTGCGCTTCTTCTCGATCTCGGAGACGCGCGCCGCGCCCTTGGCGTGGGACTCGAGGAATCCCGTGACCTCGGCGTTGCGCGCCGCGTCGCCGACGGCGAACTGGTCGAGCTTCTCGCCCTTGAAGTGGGTGAGCTTGGCGGTGAAGGGCGTCTTCGCCTTCTCGGCGTCGAAGTGGACCGACCAGTACTCGCGCGTCTTGAAGGCCTCGATCTCGATCTCGCGCTCGACGATGAGGCGAAGCGCCGGGCTCTGCACCCGCCCGGCCGACAGGCCGCGCCGGATCTTCTTCCAGAGCAGCGGCGAGAGGTTGAAGCCCACCAGGTAGTCGAGCGCGCGGCGGGCCTGCTGGGCGTTCACCAGCTCCATCGAGATGTCGCGCGGGTGCTTCACCGCGTCCGTCACCGCGCCCTCGGTGATCTCGTAGAAGACGACGCGCTTGAGCTTCTTGTCCTTGAGCGAGCGCTTGGCCTTCAGGATCTCCGACAGGTGCCAGGCGATGGCCTCTCCCTCCCGGTCCGGGTCGGTCGCGAGCAGGATCGTGTCCGCGTCCTTCACCGCCCTGGCGATCGCGTCGACGTGCTTGGCGTTGCGGTCGATGATCTCGTACTTCATGCGGAAGTCGTCGTCGGGGTCGACGGCGCCGGTCTTGGGCACGAGGTCGCGGACATGGCCGTAGGAGGCGAGGATCTCGAAATCCTTGCCGAGGTACTTCTTGAGCGTCTTCGCCTTCGACGGCGATTCGACGATGAGCAGGTGTGAGGCCATGGGAGCGGTTCGTTCTTTCGGGGATTCTATAACGCGGGGTCTTCGGCCCCGTTTGCGGCGATCAGGGTACAGCAAGTTGGCGGTAGAGCCCGCC
>CAZNWZ010000225.1:0-3659 GCA_964576455.1 uncultured Lysobacter sp. | reverse complement strand
TGTTGATCGTGATCCCGCGCGCCTTCTCCTCCGGCGCGTTGTCGATCTGGTCGTAGGCCTTCGCCTCGCCCCCGAACTTCTTCGAAAGCACCGAGGTGATCGCCGCCGTCAGCGTCGTCTTGCCGTGGTCCACGTGGCCGATCGTCCCCACGTTCACGTGCGGCTTCGTCCGCTCAAACTTGCCCTTTGCCATGGTCGTCTCTTTCTCTACAGAGCCTTGGATGGGAATCTCCAGCCTCGCATCGCTGGACGTGCCTGGTGTTGCCCGTTTCTGGTGCCCATGACGCGGATTGAACGCGTGACCTCTCCCTTACCAAGGGAGTGCTCTACCACTGAGCTACATGGGCTCGGTGCTGCTCCCGGCCGCTTCCGGCCCGGGCGATCCTGGAGCGGGTGAAGGGAATCGAACCCTCGTCGTAAGCTTGGAAGGCTTCTGCTCTACCATTGAGCTACACCCGCGCGAGCCCGCCGACCCTTCGTCCGCGCGCGCCTCCCCCGGGGAGGCGCGAAAAGCTGATTCTGGTGGAGGAGGTTGGATTCGAACCAACGTAGGCGCAAGGCCAACAGATTTACAGTCTGCCCCCTTTAACCACTCGGGCACCCCTCCGGGAAACTCTCAATTATCCGGCTTTCCGCGAGTTAGGTCAAACAAAACAAGGTTTTCGGGGCGGGAAAAGGGTGCCGGCACCCTGAGTCGAACAGGGGACCTACCGCTTACAAGGCGGTTGCTCTACCTGCTGAGCTATGCCGGCGTAGCGGGCGCTCACTTTATCAGCTTCAGCCGGGCCTTGCCGGCGGCGGGCGGCTTGGGCGGCTCGGAATCCGCCCCCCCGGCCGGGGGCGCCGCCCCGGAGGGCGCCGGGACGGCGGCGGGCGCCTCCACGGTGAAGAAGGCGCCCTGCCCGTTCTCGCGGGCGAAGATGCCCTGCACCCGGTCCACGGGGATGGTCACCTCGCGGGAGACGCCGTTGAACCGGGCCGAGAACTGGACCAGCTCGTTGTTGATCGTGAGGTTGCGGGTCGCGTTCAGGCTCACGTTGAGCACGATCTCGCCGTTCTTCACGTACTCCGCCGGCACCCGGGTGCGCTCGTCCACCTTCACGCTGAGGTAGGGCGTGAAGCCGCAGTCCGAGCACCACTCGTAGATGGCGCGGATGAAGTACGGCTTGGTGGAGACCTCGGGCATGGCGGCGCGCGCCTACCGGCGCATGGCCTTCTCGGAGGCGGTCATCGAGTCGATGAAGGCCTGGCGCGTGAAGAGGCGCTCGGCGTACTTGAGCAGCGGCGCCGACTGCTTGTTGAGCTGGATCTGGTAGTGGTCCAGCCGCCACAGCAGCGGCGCGATGGCCACGTCGAGCATGGAGAACTCCTCGCCCAGCATGAACTTCTGCTTCACGAAGATGGGCGCGATCTGGATGAGGTTCTCGCGGATGTAGAGCCGGGCCTTGTCGTGCCCCTTGGCCGGGCCGGACTCGAGCGCCTTCACGTGCGTGAAGAGCTCCTGCTCGAAGCGGAAGAGGAACAGCCGCGCGCGCGCGCGCATCACCGGGTCGGCCGGCATGAGCTGGGGGTGGGGGAAGCGCTCGTCGATGTACTCGTTGATGATGTTCGACTCGTAGAGCACGAGGTCGCGCTCGACGAGGACCGGCGTCGTGTTGTACGGGTTCATCACCGCGAGGTCCTCGGGCTTGTTCATGAGGTCCACGTCGATGATCTCGAAGTCCATCCCCTTCTCGTACAGCACGATCCGGCAGCGGTGGCTGAACGGATCGGTGATCCCCGAATAGAGCGTCATCATGAGTTGTTCACCTCTTTTGGTTACGGCTCGCGGCCGGGGCCCTTCGCGCCTCGCCCCATGAAGCGACAAGCCCGATGCGCCCCCTCGCGGGGCGCACCGGGCGAAAGGCCTCCGCCCCCCCGTCGCTAGCGGACGTCCTTCCAGTACTCCTTCTTCAGCAGGACCGTGATCACGAAGAAGATCGCGAGGAAGAAGATGACGACGATGCCGATCTGCACCCGCTTGGCGCGCGCCGGCTCGCCCATGTACACGAGGTAGTTGACCAGGTCGCCCGCGTACTTGTCGTACTCGGCGGGCGGGAGCCGGCCGGGCTCGGCCAGGACGAGCCGGGCGGCGCCCTTGTCGGAGGCCTGCAGGTGCTGGGTTCCCTGGTACTCCCACAGGACGTGGGGCATGCCCACGTTCGGGAACACGGTGTTGTTCCACCCGGACTTCGCCTGCGGGTCGCGGTAGAAGCCGCGCAGGTAGGTATAGAGCCAGTCGGCGCCGCGGGAACGGGCGGTGAGCGACAGGTCCGGCGGCATCACCCCGAACCAGGCCTTGCCCTCCTTCGGGTCGAGGGTCGTGGTCATGGGGTCGCCCACCTTGTCGGTGGCGAACATCAGGTTCTCGCGGATCTGGCCCTCGCTCAGGCCGATGTCGGCGAGCTTGGAGTAGCGCATCGCCGAGGCGGCGTGGCAGTTCAGGCAGTGGTTCACGAAGATCTGCGCGCCGCGCTGCAGGGACAGCTTGTCGTGCAGGTTCACCGGGGCGGGATCCAGCTTCGCCCCGCCGCCCGCGGCCAGCGCGAGGCACGGTACCGCCAGGAGGATCGCAATGAGCTTTTTCATGTTCAGGTCAGCCTCTGGGGCACCGGTTTTTCCTTGTCCCTGGCCGTGTACCAGGGCATCAGCAGGAAGAAGGCGAAGTAGACCGCGGTGAGGATGCGCGCCACCCAGGTGGCGATGTAGTCGCCCCCGACCACGGGGATGGCCTTCGAGAACTCGCCCCACACGTTCGTGGGCTCCACCCCGAGGTAGCCGAGGATCAGGAAGCTCACGATGAAGACGGCGAAGAACGCCTTGTAGATCGGGCCGCGGTAGCGGATCGACTTGGTGCGGCCGCGGTCCAGCCACGGCACCAGGAAGAAGATCATGACCGCCGCGCCCATCACGATCACGCCCCAGACCTGCATGTTGAAGAAGGACGGGATCGCGCGGAGCATCGCGTAGAAGGGCGTGAAGTACCAGACGGGCGCGATGTGCTCCGGCGTGGTGAGCGGGTCGGCGGGGATGAAGTTGTTGTACTCGAGGAAGTAGCCGCCGACCTCGGGCGAGAAGAACACGATCGCGCAGAACACGATCAGGAAGACGGCCACGCCGATCAGGTCCTTCACCGTGTAGTACGGGTGGAACGGGATGCCGTCGACCGGCGTGCCCGTCTTCGGGTCCAGGTTCTCGTTGATCTCGATGCCGTCCGGGTTGTTCGATCCCGTCTCGTGCAGCGCCATCAGGTGCGCGGCCACCAGGCCCAGCAGGGCCATCGGGATCGCGATCACGTGCAGGGCGAAGAAGCGGTTGAGGGTGGCGTCGGAGACGTTGTAGTCGCCGCGGATCCACACCGCCAGGTCCTCGCCGATGATCGGGATCGTGGCGAAGAGGTTGATGATCACCTGGGCGCCCCAGAAGGACATCTGGCCCCAGGGCAGGAGGTAGCCGAAGAAGGCCTCGGCCATCAGGCACAGGTAGATGAGGACGCCGAAGATCCAGGTGAGCTCGCGCGGCTTGCGGTACGAGCCGTACATGAGGCCGCGCGCCATGTGCAGGTACACCACGATGAAGAACGCGGAGGCGCCCGTCGAGTGGATGTAGCGGATGATCCA
>CAZNWZ010000224.1:0-3660 GCA_964576455.1 uncultured Lysobacter sp. | reverse complement strand
TGCCTGTCGTCGAGGCCCCTGCGCCTGAATTGCCGGCCGTGGAGGCGCCCGCGCCTGAATTGCCGGCTGCCGAGGCGCCCGCGCCCGAGGTCCCGGCCGCCGAGGTCCCGGTGCCACCGGTCGAGGCCATCCCCGCGGCCGCGCCTTCCGTTGCGGCCTCGCCGGCGGCCGTCCCGGAACCGGTCGCTCCTGCGCCCGTGAGAATCGCTGCCCCCCAGGAGCCGGCCGCGCCGCCGCCGGCCCCGGCCGAGGAAGGGGCGGTGCCTCCCGAAGAGGCCGCGCGGCCTTTCGAGGCGGGCAAGGACCAACGCAAGATCAAGGACGACGTCGACCGCGACCTGCTGCCGATCTTCCTCGAGGAGGCCCGCGAGCTCGTCCCGGCCGTGAGCGACGGGATGCGGCGCTGGAAGGCGAGTCCCGCCGACCCCGGGCCGGCCGCGGACCTGCGCCGCCACCTGCACACCCTCAAGGGCAGCGCGCGCATGACGGGCCTCATGCGCCTGGGCGAGCTCGCCCACGTCCTCGAGACGCGCGTGGTCGACATGGGCGCGAAGGAGCGGCCCGCGGAGAGGGAGTTCGAGGAGGCCGAGGAGCGCATCGACCGCTTCTCGCTCGCCCTGGAGCGGCTCTCGCGCGGCGAGGACCTGCAGGACCTCGTCCCCGTCGAGGTGCCGGTGTCGGCGGTCTTCGAGCAGCAGAAGGACAAGCCCACCGCGCTCGCGGTGATCGCCGCGGCCGCCGAGACGATGGCGCAGCAGCAGGCGCTTCCCCCCGAGCTCCGCGAGGTGCGCGCGGCGCTGCTGCGCGTGAACGCCGACCTGGTGGACCAGTTCGTGAACGAGGCGGGCGAGCTCTCGATCGCGCGCTCCCGGATCGAGGGCGAGATGGCGGCCTTCAAGCACGCCCTGTCGGACCTGTCGGAGAACGCGGCGCGGATGCGCGCGCAGCTGCGCGAGATCGAGATCGCCGCCGAGGGCCAGATGCAGAGCCGGATCAAGGAGCGCGACGAGCACGGCGCCGCCTTCGACCCGCTGGAGTTCGACCGCTTCACCCGCATGCAGGAGCTCACGCGCTTCCTCGCGGAGTCGCTGAGCGACGTGATCACGCTGCAGCAGGGCCTGCAGAAGAACATCGACGAGACGGAGCTCGCCATCCTCCAGCAGGCGCGGCTGAACCGCGACCTGCAGCAGGGGCTCATGGGCGTGCGCCTGGTGCCCCTCGCCAACCTCGCCGACCGCTTCTACCGGGTCGTCCGGCAGACGGCCAAGGACGTGAACAAGAAGGCGAACCTCGAGCTCAAGGGCATCCGCGTGGAGCTCGACCGCTCCGTCCTGGAGAAGATCACGGCGCCCTTCGAGCACCTGCTGCGCAACGCCGTGGCGCACGGCATCGAGACGCCGGCCGATCGCCTGGCGGCCGGCAAGCCCGAGATCGGCGAGATCGCCATCGACGCGGTCCAGCGCGGCAACGAGGTGATCCTGACCGTGGCCGACGACGGCCGCGGGCTCGACGTCGCCCGCATCCGCGAGCGCGCGATCGAGCTCGGCATGCTCGAGCGGGACGACGTCCTCCCCGACGAGGCGCTGGCCCAGTTCATCTTCTGGCCCGGCTTCTCGACTTCGCGGGAGGTCACGCAGGTATCCGGCCGCGGCGTCGGCATGGACGTGGTGAAGAACGAGATCACCTCGCTGGGCGGGCGGGTCGAGCTCGCCTTCTCCCCCGGCCGCGGGACGACCTTCACGATCACGCTGCCCCTCACCCTGGCGGTGACGCAGGCCGTCATGCTGCGCTCCGGGGAGAGGATCTACGCCGTGCCCTCGGTCATGATCGAGCAGGTGCAGGAGTACAAGGGGTCGGCCTACGCCGAGATCGCCGCGGCCGGCGAGGTGGCGTGGAAGGACAGCCGCTACCCGCTGCGCTCGCTGCCGGTGCTCCTGGGCGACGAGGACTCGCCGGTGCCGCCGCGCAGGATCCCCGTTCTCCTGCTCAAGAGCGGCGTCCAGCGCGCGGCGGTCCGGGTCGACGAGATCATCGGCAACCGCGAAATCGTCGTGAAGACCATCGGCCCGCAACTGGCGCGCCTGGCGGGCATCGCGGGCGCCACCGTGCTCGGCAACGGCCAGGTGGTGCTCATCCTGAACCCGGTGAACCTCGTGCACCGCGAGGGCGCGCCCGGCGCGGTCACCGTGGCGCCGGTGGCGGCGCCGCAGGCGCCGGTTCCCCCCGCGCCCGCCAAGGCCGCGGTCCCCCTGGTCATGGTGGTGGACGATTCGCTCACCGTGCGCAAGATCACGGGGCGGATGCTGGCGCGCGAGGGCTACGAGTTCGTGACGGCCAAGGACGGCGTGGACGCGCTGCAGCAGCTGCAGGACGTGCGCCCCGCGGTGATCCTGCTCGACGTCGAGATGCCGCGCATGGACGGCTTCGAGTTCGCGCGCAACGTCCGCGCCGACGAGAGCACGAAGTCGATCCCGATCATCATGATCACCTCGCGCACGGCCGAGAAGCACCGCAGCCGCGCCATGGAGCTGGGGGTCAACGAGTACATGGGCAAGCCCTACCAGGAGGACCAGCTCCTCGCCCTGATCGCGCGCTACGCGCGCGAGGCCGTTCCCGCCTGAGCCGACCCCCCCGTCAGCCGAAGTAGGCGAGCACCGCCGCCCCCAGGGCGATGCGGTACCACGCGAACGCGCGGAAATCGTGGTGCGCCACGTAGCGGATGAGGCCGCGCACGGCGACCAGCGCCGCCACGAAGCTCACCGCGAAACCCACCGCGAAGGGGCCCAGGTCCGACGCGTGGAAGAGGTCGCGGTACTTCACCAGCTGGTATCCCGTGGCGGCGAACATGATCGGCACCGCCAGGAAGAACGAGAACTCCGTCGCCGCCTGCCGGGAGAGCCCGAACACCATCCCCCCCAGGATCGTGGCGCCGGAGCGGGAGGTGCCGGGGATGAGCGAGAGGCACTGCGCGAGCCCCACGAGGAGCGCGTCCTTCCAGCGCATCTCGTCGACCGCCCGCACGCGCGGGGCGCCGTGGCGCTCGTACCAGCGCTCGACGGCGAAGATCGCGAGGGCGCCGACGACCAGCGCGGCGGCCACGGTGACGGGGTTGAAGAGATAGGCCTTGATCTCGCGCTGGAGCGCGAGGCCCACGATCGCCGCGGGGAGGAAGGCCACGGCGAGGTTCGCCGCGAAGCGCCGCTGCACCGGGTCGGCGCCGATGCCGGAGAAGGCCCGGGCGAAGCGCGCGCGGTACTCCCAGCACACCGCGAGGATGGCGCCGAGCTGGATCACGATGTCGAAGACCTTGCCCTTCTCGTCGTTCACGCCGAGCAGGTCCGACACGATGATCAGGTGGCCGGTGGACGAGACCGGCAGGAACTCGGTGAGGCCTTCCACCACGCCCAGGACGAGCGCGTTCAGCAGGGGGGCGATCTCCATCGGGCGCTAGTCTACCAGCGCCCCGGCGGATGCCCCCGCCTCAGGCCCTGGAGTAGAGCTCGCCGCCCTTCCTCGCGAACTCGACCGCCTTCACCTCCATGCCCCTGGCGAGCGCCTCCGTCTCGCTCACCCCCTGCTGGGCCGCGAAGTCGCGCACGTCCTGGGTGATCTTCATCGAGCAGAAGTGCGGGCCGCACATCGAGCAGAAGTGGGCGAGCT
>CAZNWZ010000223.1:0-3687 GCA_964576455.1 uncultured Lysobacter sp. | reverse complement strand
CGGCCTTGCCGTAGTGGCGCGCGATCTCGCCCTTGGTGGTGTGCGTGTCCTCGACGACGTCGTGCAGCAGCGCCGCCATGAGCGCCTGCGGGTCCAGGTGCCACTCCGCGAGGATCTTGGCCACCGCGAGCGGGTGGGTGATGTAGGGCTCGCCGCTCTTGCGGTACTGGCCGGCGTGCGCGGCCCGGGCCGTCGCGTAGGCCTTCTCGATCTGCGCGATGTCCTCGGCCTTGAGGTAGCCGAGGCTCGCCGAGAGCTCGGATGCGTCGGGTCCGGGCGGCGTCGTGCCGGAGCCCTGGAGGCCTCCCGCGACCGTCTGGACGCCGGGGAGGGACATGGCCTCTTGCTAGAGGACGGGCGGCGTGGGCGCCGGGGGGTTCAGCAGCTCCTGGCCCACCTTGCCGCCGGCGATCTCGCGCAGCGCCACGACGGTGGGCTTGTCGCGATTGGCCTCCACCAGGGGGGAGGCGCCCAGCGCGATCTGGCGCGCGCGATTCGTGGCCGCGAGCGTCAGCTCGAAGCGGTTGGGGAAGTACTTGATGCAGTCGTCGACCGTGATGCGGGCCATGGGGAATCCCCTCCGTTACCTGAATTCGTCGATGAGCCGCGCGAGGCGCGCTGCGCGCCGCTCGCGGGAAAGACGCGCCGCCCGGACCACCGCCTGCAGGTCCGCCACGGCCGCGTCGAACTGTTCGTTGACAATTATATATTCAAATTCAAGAACATGCGAGATTTCCTCGCGGGCGCTCGCCATGCGCCTCTCGATGACCTCGGCGCTGTCCTTTCCGCGCGCCGTCAGGCGCCGGCGAAGCTCCCCGATCGAGGGGGGCAGGACGAAGATCCCGACCATGCGCGGAAAGAGCTTTCGCACCTGCGCGGCGCCCTGCCAGTCGATCTCCAGGAGCACGTCGTGCTCGCCGGCGAGCTCGGACTCGATCCACCGGCGCGAGGTGCCGTAGTAGTTGCCGTAGACGTTGGCGTGCTCGAGGAAATCGCCCGCGGCGATCATGGACTCGAAGGCCTCGCGGGCGACGAAGTGGTACTCGCGGCCGCTCGCCTCGCCCTCCCGCGGCGCGCGGGTGGTGTAGGACACCGACAGGCGGATGCCCGTCTCGACCTCGAGCAGCCGGTTCACGAGGCTGGTCTTGCCCGCGCCCGAGGGCGCCACCACGACGAAGAGGTCACCGGCCATGGTGGACGGGCCCCTACTCGATGTTCTGGACCTGCTCGCGCATCTGCTCGATGAGGACCTTGAGCTCCACCGAGATGCGCGTCATGTCCGCGGAGACGGACTTCGAGCCCAGCGTGTTGGCCTCGCGGTTGAGCTCCTGGCAGAGGAAGTCGAGGCGCTTGCCGCAGGCCCCGCCCTTGTCCAGCACGCGCCGGAACTCGGCGACGTGGGCCGCGAGCCGCTCGAGCTCCTCGTCGACGTCGATGCGGGCGGCGTAGAGCACCACCTCCTGCTGGATGCGCTCGTCGGAGGGCGCGGCGGCCGCCTCGGCCAGGCGCGCGGCGAGCTTGTCGCGGAAGGCCTTCATGACCTCCGGCATCAGCGGCTGGGCCTTCGCGACGAGGGCGGCCATGGACTCGAGCCGCTCGCGCAGGACCTGGGCGAGCTTCTCGCCCTCGCGGCGGCGCGTCTGGGTGAGCTCGGCGACGGCCTGCGCGGCGAGCTTTCCCGCGTCCTCGCGGATCGTGTCGGCCCCGACCTCGGCGCCGGCGAGGACCCCGGGCCAGTGCAGCACCTCGTGCACCGAGAGGGGGCGCGCCTCGCGGAAGGCGGACTGCACCTTCGCGGAAGCCTCGGCGAGCGTCGCGAGGGCCCTGTCGTCGGGCACCAGGGCGCGCTCGCCCGCGGCCGCCGGCGTGAAGGTGAGGCGGCAGTCGACCTTGCCGCGCGCGAGCCCCGCCGCCACGGCCTCGCGCAGCACGGGCTCGAGCGCGCGCAGGTCCTCGGCGAGCCGGCACTGGAACTCGAGGTAGCGGTGGTTGACGCTCTTGAGCTCCACCGCGAGCTGGCCGCCGGCCACCTCGCGGGTGGCGGCGGCAAAGCCGGTCATGCTGGCGATCATGGCGCTCGGGTATCCTTCGCGGTGGCGGATCGAGGACGGTCGGCGGCGGAAAATTCCTTTTCCCACGCGGCTTTACAAGCCGTTTTCGATTGCCGACAATGCAGCGAATTATAGCGGAACCCCCGCATCCCATGCCTTCGCAGGTCAACCAGCCGTTGCCGAGTGGCTACGTCCTCAACGGCTATCGCATCGACAAGCCCCTGTCCTCCGGCGGATTCAGCATCGTCTACCTCGCCCACGACGAGGCCCAGACGCCCTACGCCATCAAGGAGTACCTGCCGGCCTCGCTCGCCCTGCGCGCGGACGGCACGGAGGTGCGCATCGACGACCCGGGCAACCTCGCGGCGTTCCGGCACGGCCTGAAGTGCTTCTTCGAGGAGGGCCGCTCGCTCGCCCTCATCTCGCACCCGAACGTGGTGCGCGTGGAGAACTTCTTCCGCGCCAACGAGACCTGCTACATGGTGATGCAGTACGTGCGCGGCCGCACGCTCCAGTTCCACATCCAGAGGAACCGCGCCGAGTTCACCGAGACCTTCATGCGCCGCATCTTCATCCACCTGATGAACGGGCTGCGCGAGGTGCACGCCAACAAGCTGCTGCACCTGGACATCAAGCCGGCCAACGTCTACATCGCCATGGACGGGCGGCCGGTGCTCCTGGACTTCGGCGCGGCGCGCATCACGCTCTCCGACGAGCCGATGAAGCTCAAGCCCATGTACACCGCGGGCTTCGCCGCGCCCGAGCAGTACAACTTCGAGCCCTCGAAGCTGGGGCCCTGGAGCGACATCTACTCGGTGGGCGCGACGATGTACACGTGCATCTCCGGCACGCCCCCCCAGGCCGCCGACGCGCGCATGGAGAAGGACCGCCTCATCCCGCTGCGCACCCTCGCGCGCGAGGCCTACTCCGACGAGCTCTACTCGATCGTGGAGATGTGCCTGGAGCTCGACCACCTGAAGCGCCCGCAGACGGCCTTCGAGCTGCAGAAGCTGCTGATGATCGAGCCCCAGGACGCGGGCAGGAAGGGCTTCTTCGACACGCTGAACAAGCCCCTCTCGAAGTTCTTCACGAAATAGGCCGGACGCGACCGCGATGCGCTTCACCATCTTCCAGGACAGCCGGCAGGGCGACCGCGAGGGCAACGAGGACCGCATCGGCTACTCCTACAGCAAGGAGGTCCTGCTCATGGTGGTCGCCGACGGGATGGGCGGCCACATGCAGGGCGAGGTCGCCGCCGAGATCGCGGTGACCGAGATCACGCGGCTCTTCCAGCAGGAGGCGAGGAACAAGCTGCGGCGCCCCTCGGACTTCCTGGTGTCGGTGATCAACGCCGCGCACCGCGCCATCGTCTCGCACGCGGTCGCGCAGAACCTGCTGGAGTCCCCGCGCACGACCTGCACCGTGTGCATCGTGCAGGACGGCACGGCCTGGTGGGCGCACGCCGGCGACTCGCGCCTTTACGTGCTGCGCGCAGGCAAGCTCGTGGCCGCCACCCAGGACCACTCGCGCGTGCAGCAGATGGTCGACTCCGGGATCCTCACCCCCGAGGCCGCCGCCGTGCACCCCGAGCGCAACAAGATCTTCAGCTGCCTGGGCGGCGTCGTGCCGCCGGTGA
>CAZNWZ010000222.1:0-3703 GCA_964576455.1 uncultured Lysobacter sp. | reverse complement strand
CCGAGCACAAGGTGATCCCCTCCTACTCGGTGCTCGCCACCCTGTGGGGGATCTCCGCCAAGTCGTGGGTGTCGGAGTGCGTGCGCCGCTTCGAGGAGGCGGGCTACCTGGACTGGACCCCTGACCGGCAGTTGAAGCCCGGGCCCCGGTTCTTCGAGCGGCGGCTCGCGCACGACACCGTGCAGGCGGGGCTGCCCAACCCGGCGCTCTCCGACGGCTACGACCTCGTCACCATCGACGACTACCTCATCCGGGTGCCGTCGAAGACGAGCCTGGTGCGCGTGAAGGGCGAGTCGATGATCGACGCCGGCATCCACGACGGCGACCTCATCGTGGTCGAGCAGCAGCCCAACGCCAACGTCGGCGAGATCGTCGTGGCGATCGTGGACAACGAATTCACCGTGAAATACCTGGACCGAGAAAAAGGCGGTTTCGTCCTGAAGCCCGCGAACAAGGCCTTCCCGGTCATCCGCCCGAAGGGGCGCCTGGAGATTTTCGGTGTGATGGCGGGGCTCGTCCGGCGCACGCGCTAGGACGGGTCCTGGGCGGAAAGTTCAACCTCAACGATATGGGATAATTCCAATGCTCAAAGTCATCGCAAACCGCGAATCCGAAGCCCCCAAGATGGACGAGAACAAGTCGAAGGCCCTGCAGGCCGCGCTCACGCAGATCGAACGCCAGTTCGGCAAGGGCTCGATCATGCGCATGGGCGACAAGGATGTCGAAAAGGGCATCGAGGTCGTCTCCACCGGCTCGCTGGGCCTCGACCTCGCCCTCGGCGTCGGCGGCCTGCCGCGCGGCCGCGTCGTCGAGATCTACGGGCCTGAGTCCTCCGGCAAGACCACGCTCACGCTCCAGGTCATCGCCAACATCCAGAAGCTGGGCGGCACCGCGGCCTTCATCGACGCGGAGCACGCGCTCGACCCGCAGTACGCGCAGCGCCTCGGCGTGGACACCTCGGAGCTCCTGCTCTCGCAACCCGACAACGGCGAGCAAGCCCTCGAGATCGCGGACATGCTGGTGCGCTCGGCCGCCGTCGACTGCGTGGTCGTCGACTCGGTGGCCGCCCTCACGCCCAAGGCCGAGATCGAGGGCGAGATGGGCGAGCCGCAGATGGGCCTGCAGGCGCGCCTCATGAGCCAGGCGCTCCGGAAGCTCACCGCCAACATCAAGCGCTCCAACACGCTCGTCATCTTCATCAACCAGATCCGCATGAAGATCGGCGTCATGTTCGGCAACCCCGAGACCACCACGGGCGGCAACGCGCTCAAGTTCTACGCCTCCGTGCGCATGGACATCCGCCGCATCGGCTCCATCAAGCGCGGCGAGGAGGTCATCGGCAACGAGACGCGCGTGAAGGTGGTGAAGAACAAGGTCGCGCCCCCCTTCAAGGTCGCCGACTTCGACATCCTCTACAACGAGGGCATCTCCCGCCACGGCGAGATCATCGAGCTGGGCGTGCAGCACCGCATCATCGAGAAGAGCGGCGCCTGGTACGCCTACAAGGGCGAGAAGATCGGCCAGGGCAAGGACAACACGCGGGAGTTCCTCAGGGACAACCCGGCGCTGTCCGACGAGATCGAGCAGAAGATCCGCGAGGCGGTCGGCATCGCGGGCGGCATGCCCGTGGCCAAGGACGAGGCCGACGCGGCCGAGGCGGACTGACCGCCGCTTCGGTGCCTGACGCACGCGTCCGGGCATGGCCTGGGGCTTCGCCATCCCTTCCGTGGAAACGGAACTCCGCGCCCGGGCGCTGAGGCTTCTCGCCCGGCGCGAGCACTCGCGGGCCGAGCTTCAGCGCAAGCTCGCGCCGCACCGGGAGGAGGGCGTCGACCTCGAGGCTCTCCTCGACGATTTCGCCAGGCGCGGCTGGCTCTCGGAGGAGCGCTTCGTCGAGCAGACGGTGCGCGCCAAGGCGCGCAAGTACGGGCCCCTCAAGATCGCGCAGCACCTGCGCGAGAAGGGAATCGACGAGGCCGGCGTCGAGCGGGGCCTTGCGCAGGCGAGGGCGGAGGAGGGCGAGGCGCTCGCCTCGGCCTGGCGATCGCGCTTCGGCCGCCCTCCGGCCGACGAGTCGGAGAAGGCGAGGCAGGTCCGCTTCCTGCAGCAGCGCGGCTTTCCCCTCGAGGCGGTGCTGCGCTTCCTGAAGTCGCAATCCGCCCGAACCCGCTGAAGCCACGGAGGTTCCCATGATCCTCGGACTGAGAACGGCCCTCTATCCCGCACCCGACATCGAGGCCGGCAAGGCGTGGTACACCCGCGCCCTCGGCGTCGAGCCCTACTTCGACCAGCCCTTCTACGTGGGCTTCGCCGTCGGGGGCTTCGAGCTGGGCCTGGTTCCGGATGCGACGCCGGGCGACGCCGGCGCGCAGCCGCTGTGGGGCGTGGACGACGTCTCGGCGGAGGTCGGGCGGCTCGTCGCGCTGGGCGCGATGCCGCTCGATCCGGTGACCGAGGTGGGCGACGGCATCAAGGTGGCGGCCGTGCGCGACCCGTTCGGCAACCGGCTCGGCCTCATCGAGAACCCGCACTTCGATGCGGGCTCGGTCAGGTGAGAATCGCGCTCCCGACCGATCCCTGAATCAGCTTGCCGCGGCTTCCACCGGCTGGGGGGATTCGCCGGGCTCGGGCTGCTGCGCCGGCTGCGGCGCGGGTTTGCGCACCCCACCGTCGGGGGGCAGCGCGCGCAGGTGCGACGAGACCTTCTCGATGGCTGCGCGCATTTCGTCGCAAGCCGCCTGCACGCCGGCCTGGGCCTGCGCGGCGAGCGTGGCCGTGGCCCCGCGCGCGGCTTCGAGCGACTTCTGGGCCGCCTTGCGGCCCAGCCGCAGTTCCTTGAGGCGCCGATCGTAGGCCGTGCGGGTCTCGCCGCTCGTCTTCCTGCCCTCGGTCACGAGCGCATCGAACTGCGCATCCCAGCTCCTCAGCTGCAGCTGCATGCCGGCGAGATATTCCGCGTTGGTGCTCATGTCTGGTGTCCCTTGGGTTGGCACGTCCGGAGTTCCGCTAGATGGCGCGGATGTTCGCGGCGCAGGGGCCCTTGGGGCCGGACTGCACCTCGAATTCCACGCGCTGCGCTTCCTTCAGGGACTTGTAGCCTTCCATCTGGATCGACGTGTGGTGGGCGAAGAGATCCTTGCCGCCGTCGTCAGGCGTGATGAAGCCGAAACCCTTGGAGTCGTTGAACCATTTCACGATGCCGGTAGCCATTGTTCATTCCTTTTCAATCGTTGTACGAGACAAAACCGAGCCCCGTTGCGGGCACGACGATCAAGTGGGGAATGGACTGCCACATCGGACGCCGGACTGCGGCGAGGGTGGACTGCATGATTCACGGCTTGACTATCCTGCGGGACCGACAGTAGCACGGATCGGGGCCGGAATCCGCGAATGCCCGAAATATGTTCGCGGCTCGCTGCGGCGGCGAGCCGGCGAGGCGCGGCCCGGCCGTTCCGGTTGCCTCGCTCGCGCGGGTTGCCGCGGCGGTTCGGGAGGGGTTCGCATTTGGTATCCTTGCGGTTTCGCCCGCAGCCCCGGCGCAGCCCATGAAAACCAGCGAAATCCGCAAGAAATTCATCGACTTCTTCGCCTCCCAGGGGCACCAGCCCGTGGCTTCCAGCCCGCTGGTCCCGGGAAACGACCCCACGCTCCTCTTCACCAACGCCGGGATGGTCCAGTTCAAGGACGTCTTCCTCGGCACCGA
>CAZNWZ010000221.1:0-3753 GCA_964576455.1 uncultured Lysobacter sp. | reverse complement strand
AACCACGTGCTCCTGCACCAGACGGTGATCGGCCAGGAGGCCATCGCGCAGCTCGAGATGGCGGGCGACTACCCCGATGTGATCGTGGGCTGCACGGGCGGCGGCTCCAACTTCGCCGGCATCGCCTTCCCGTTCATCGGCGCGCAGCTTCGCGGCGGCAGGAAGGTGCGCATCGTCGCCGTCGAGCCGGCCGCCTGCCCCAGCCTCACGCGCGGGCGCTATGCCTACGATTTCGGCGACACCGCGCACCTCACGCCCCTCACGAAGATGCACACGCTGGGCTCGACGTTCACGCCGCCGGGGTTCCACGCGGGCGGGCTGCGCTACCACGGCATGGCGCCGCTGGTGTCGCACCTGCAGGAGCTCGGGCTCATCACTTCCACCGCCTACCACCAGACGGCGTGCTTCGAGGCGGGGGTCCAGTTCGCCCGCGCGGAAGGTATCGTCCCGGCGCCGGAGGCCAACCACGCGGTGAAGGGCGCGATCGTCGAGGCGCTCAAGTGCAAGGAGGAGGGCGTCTCGCGCGCCATCCTCTTCAACCTGTGCGGCCACGGCCACTTCGACATGCAGGCGTACATCGACTACTTCGGCGGCAAGCTGAAGGACATCGACTACGACGAGAAGGAGCTCGCCATGGCGCTGGCGGGGCTGCCCTCGGTGGCGGAGCCGGCCTGAGGGGCTCGAAGGCCCGATGAGCGGGGAGCCCCTCTACCTCGCGATCGACCAAGGCACGCACGCGAGCCGCGCGGTCGTGCTCGACGCGCGGGGCGGGGTGGTGGCGACCGGCTCGAGGGACATCGGCCTCGCGCGCCCACGGCCCGACTGGGCCGAGCAGGACGGGGAGGCGATGGTCTCCTCGATCTACGGCGCGGTCCAGCGGGCCATCGAGCCGCTGGAGGACCGTTGCCGCGACATCGTCGCCGCCGGGCTCGCCAGCCAGCGCGCGAGCTGCGCCTGCTGGGACGCACGCGGCGGCCGGGCGCTTTCCCCCGTCTTCAGCTGGCAGGACCGGCGCGCGCACGAGTGGCTGCGGCAGTTCGAGCCGCAGGCCGGGGAGGTGCACCGCCGCACGGGCCTGTTCCTCTCGGCGCACTACGGCGCGAGCAAGCTGCGCTGGGCGCTGGAGAACCTCCCGGCCGTGCGCCAGGCGCTCGCCGACGAGACGCTGTGCTGGGGCCCGCAGGCGAGCTTCCTCGTCTTCCGGCTCACCGCCGAGCAGGCGATGAAGGCCGACCCGCAATGCGCCGCGCGCACGCAGCTCTGGAACCTCCACACGCGCGCCTGGGACCCGTGGCTGCTGGACCTGTTCGGCGTCCCGGCGGGACACCTGCCGCGCACCGTCCCCACCTGCCACCGCTACGGCACGATGCGCGTGGGCGAGCTCACCGTGCCGCTCGTGGCGGTGAACGGCGACCAGTCGGCCGCCGTCTTCGCCTTCGGCTGGCCCGAGGAGGATTCGGCCTACGTGAACATCGGCACCAGCGCCTTCGTGCAGCGCGTGGCGACGCGGGAGCCACCTTACGCGCCGCGAAGCCTCACCGGCATCATCCTCGAGGACGGCCGTCGCACGGTCTACGCCCTGGAGGGCAACGTGAACGGCGCGGGCACCGCTCTCGAGTGGCTGCGCACGGCGCTGGGCATCACCGACGCGATCGAGCGCCTGCCGGAATGGCTTGCCACGCCTTGCGAGCCGCCGCTCTTCCTGAACGGCATCGCGGGGTTGGGCGGTCCCTTCTGGAGGCCCGACTTCCCCTCCCGGTTCGAGGGCGAGGGCGAGCCCTGGCAGAAGGCGGTGGCCGTCGTGGAGAGCATGGTCTTCCTGCTGCAGGCCAACCTTGACGAGATCGGCAAGCACGTGCCGCCGGCCCGGCGCATCCGGGTGAGCGGGGGCGTGTCGCGCTTCGACGGGCTGTGCCGGCGGCTCGCCTCGGTGAGCGGGCTGCCGGTGCACCGGCGCGAGGACGCGGAGGCGACGGCCCGCGGGATCGGCTATCTGGCCGCGGGCATGCCGGAGAAGTGGAACGAGGCCGCGTCCGAGGAGGTCTTCGCACCCGAGGCGGACGAAGCCCTCCGGCGGCGCTACGCGCGCTGGCGCGAGCTGATGCGCGAGGCGACCGGGATCTAGCCCGCTACTGCCGCACCACGAAATCGATCACGATCGCGCCCGGCTCCTTCTGGCGGTACTCGATCGACACGGCCGTCCCGTAGCGGGCCTGCAGCTGGGCGAGGAGGGGCAGGGGATCGTGATCGTTCACGAAGCGCATCGTGTCGCCGGGCTGCAGCGCGTCCAGCGCCCCGAAGATGGCCGCGTGGCGGAACCGCTTGGCGATGCCGCGCGCATCGAAGGGGTAGATCCGGTCAGGGGAAAGGTGGACGTGCGCGTGGGCGGGCTGGTTCATGGGGTTCTCCGGTTCGGGATCGTGGGATTCAGGCGGCCGCGCCGCGGTCGAGTTCGGCGCGCTTGGACTTCACGGCGGCCCAGTCGTCGGCATCTGGAAGGGCATCCTTTTTCTCGACGATGGGGGGCCAGACCTTGGCGAGCTCGGCGTTGAGGGCGATGAACTCGTGCTGGTCCTTGGGCACGTCGTCCTCGGCGAAGATGGCCTCCACCGGGCACTCCGGGACGCAGAGCGTGCAGTCGATGCACTCGTCCGGGTCGATCGCGAGGAAGTTGGGCCCTTCGCGGAAGGCGTCCGTGGGGCACACGTCCACGCAATCGGTGTGCTTGCACTTGATGCAGGCTTCGGTGACGACGTAGGTCATGCGGAGTCTTTAAGCGGCATTTATAATGCAGGTTAAGATACCACCCCCGCGCGGGCCCGGCAACCGGACTGGTTGAAGGAAACAACATGGCGGAGATCATCAAGGCGTGGCAGTGCATCGGGTGCGGGCGGCTGGAGGCCACCGCCCAGTGCGTTGGCGTCTGCCAAGACCGGCCGGTAGACCTGGTGGACGCCGTGGACTACCGGGCGGCACTGGCCCGGGCCGAGGCCCTGGAGGCGGTGGCGAGGCGGATCGCGCTCACCTTCCCGAAGAAGGGCCAGATCGAGAAGACCTGGCTCGCCCTGCAGGCCCAGGCGCGCGAGGCCCTGGGACCGGCAGGCCCGGCCCTGCCGGGAGGAGGGGGGGAGGAGGGCGGGCTGGCCAAGGCCCCGGCCGTCGGGCAATAATTCCCCCAGGCGTACGCGGGTAAGCAGGCCCGAATCCAACGAACCGTCTCATTCGCTTTCCAATCGGGGGAACCACCATGAGTCCACACCGGATCGGCATCGTCGCCGCAACCCTTGCCCTGTCGCTGCAGGCCACGGCCGCCCTGGCCTTCAACTGCTTCGAGGTCATCGACAAGGACCAGAACGTCACCTACCGCTCGTCTCAGCCGCCCTTCGCCATGGACCTGGACGGCGAGGAGTGGAAGTCCGGCCAGAACCGGCTGCGGTCCAGCAACCTCCACCTGCGCTGGCAGGACCAGCGGGATTGCTCCCCGTCGATCGTCCCGTCGCAGAAGGCGGGGGAGACGAAGAAGTCGACCGAGACGGTGTTCGACCCGAACGTGATCCTGCGGGCGACGCCCGAATACATGACGGCAAGCGGGCGGCCGACGCCCATGATGCCCTCGTCCAGGTAGCCTTCCGGACGCAGGTCGGGGAGAACTGGAACGAAAAAGGCCCGCCATGATGGCGGGCCTTTTTGCTTGAAGCTGGCTCCCCGACCTGGGCTCGAACCAGGGACCTGCGGATTAACAGTCCGTCGCTC
>CAZNWZ010000220.1:0-3797 GCA_964576455.1 uncultured Lysobacter sp. | reverse complement strand
GCGCCATCCAGATCGAGAAGCGGATGATGTTCATCATCCTCACCCTCATCATCGCGGTGGCGGCCTTCAACCTCGTCTCCACGCTGGTGATGGTGGTGACGGACAAGCACCCCGATATCGCGATCCTGCGCACGCTGGGCGCCTCGCCCGCCTCCGTCATGGGGATCTTCATGGTGCAGGGCTCGCTCATCGGCGTGATCGGCACGGCCTTGGGCGTGGTCCTGGGCGTGGTGCTGTCGCTCAACATCGACGTGGTCGTGCCGGCGGTCGAGCGCGCCTTCGACTTCCAGATCCTCTCGCGCGAGGTGTACTACATCAGCGAGCTGCCCTCCCAGCTCGCGTGGCGCGACGTGTGGACCGTGGCGGCGGTGGCCCTTTGCCTCGCCTTCGCGGCCACGATCTACCCCAGCTGGCGCGCGGCCCGCGTGAACCCGGCGGAGGCGCTTCGGTATGAGTAGCGACGCGGCCCCCCCGGCGGTGCTCGCCTGCGCGGGCCTCGAGAAGACCTTCGGACTGGGCGAGGTGGCGGTGCCGGTGCTGCGCGGCGTCGACCTCGAGGTCCGGGCCGGGGAATCGGTGGCGATCGTGGGCGCCTCGGGCTCGGGCAAGAGCACCCTGCTGCACCTCCTGGGAGGCCTCGACCGGCCGAGCGCGGGCTCGGTGAGGCTCGCCGGCGAGGAACTCGCCGCGCTCGACCCGCGCCGCCAGGGCGAGCTGCGCAACCGCTGCCTGGGCTTCGTGTACCAGTTCCACCACCTGCTGCCGGAGTTCACCGCGCTCGAGAACGTGGCGATGCCCCTCGCCATCCGGCGACTGCCGGACCCCGAGGCGAAGTCGCGGGCCGCCGCGATGCTCGCCGAGGTGGGGCTCGACCACCGCCTCGCGCACCGCCCCGGGGAGCTCTCCGGCGGCGAGCGCCAGCGCGTGGCCGTGGCGCGGGCGCTGGTCACGCAGCCCGCCTGCGTCCTGGCCGACGAGCCCACCGGCAACCTGGACCGCGGGACCGCGGGGCAGGTGTTCGACCTCATCGTGACGCTCAACGCGCGCCACGGCACGGCCTTCGTGATGGTCACCCACGACCCGGAGCTCGCCGCCCGCATGGACCGGCGGCTGCGCCTGGCCGACGGCCGCCTGGAGCCCGCCTGAGGCCGGCGGTAGAATTCCCTTCAACGGCGACAGGGGCGCTTCCTTGCACGACTACTACCGGATCCTGGGCGTGGCGCGGGGCGCCAGCCCGCAGCTCGCGAAGATCGCGTTCGAGGGCAAGATGAAGGCCCTCGCGGATCCCGCCTACGCCGCCTCGCCGGCGGAAAAGCGCGAGGAGGAGCGCCTGCTGCGCGAGGCCCTGGTGACGCTCACGGTCCCCGCCAAGCGCGGCTCCTACGACGAGAAGCTCGCGGCGTTCGAGGCGCAGGACGGCGCCGCCGGCGCGTCGCGTCCGGCGTGGCTCGTCCCGGCGGCCCTGGCGGTCCTCGTCGCCGCCGTGCTCGCCGCCGGCGGCCTCTGGGTCGAGCACTCGCGCGAGAAGGAGCGCCTCCGGCTGGAGGAGGAGCGGCTCGCGATGGAGAAGGAGCAGGCACGCCGCCGCGCCGATGCCGAGGAGGCGCGGATCCGCGAGATGCAGGCGCGGCGCGAGGAGGCGGTGGCCCTCACGCGGGAAAGGAGCGAGCAGCTGCGCGTGCAGCGCGAGCGCGCCGAGTACGAGCGCTGGCGCCGCGGCCAGGAGGCGCAGGCCCGCTACCTCGAGTCGGCGCAGGAGCGCGCGGCGCGCAGCGCCGCCTACGAGAAGCAGCGCGAGGAGGAGCGCCTGCGCCGCGAGGAAGAGTACCGCCGACGCCAGGCGCAGGTCGAGGTGGAGCGCCAGAAGCAGTACCTGCGCAGCCTCGAGCTCGAGGAGGAGCGCGCCCGCGCCGCCCGGCACGAGCGCGCCCAGCGCGAGGCCTACGAGCGCGAGGTCCAGCGGATGATCGAGGAGCGGCGGCGACAGCAGGGGCGCTAGGCCCTCCCGGTGGCCACCCACCAGCGCTGCACGACCTCCCCGCGTCGCTCCACCCAGGATTCCGAGTCGAGGATCCCGCCGTTGGCGGCGATCACGGCCGCCGAGGCCGCGTTCGCCTTGGCGCAGGTGACGAGCGCCCGCCCGATCCCGCGCCGGGCCGCCTCGGGCAGCGTGAGCGCGAGGATCGCCTTGCCCAGCCCGCGGCCGCGGGCCGAGGGCCGGATGCCGTAGCCGATGTGCCCGCCCTCCTCGAGGAGCCTCTCCGTGAGGCGGTGGCGCAGGTTCGACACGCCCACCACCTCGGCCCCCTCCGCCAGCCAGAACGTGGAGTGCGGCACGAAGTCCGCCGGGATGCCGATGCCGCGCTCGCACCCCGCGAGCTGCGCGAGGAAGGCCTCGAAGTTCTCGTTCGGGAAGGTGAGCGGGAAGGGGATCAGCTCCTCGCCCCTCGCCGTGAACTCGGCGACGAAAGCGCGGTAGGAGTCCTTGTGGGCCAGCGAGGGGACGACCAGGCGCGGGGCATCGCCCATGCTCAGTACTCCACGGGTACCGGGTCGAGCGAGCGCCACAGGTACCAGGTGGCCACCGAGGCCCACGGCCGCCACGGCTGCGCGAGCTCCCGCATGTCGTCCTTCGTGAGGGGATCGCCGCCGTTGTAGAGGCGCTCCATCGCGCGCTGCAGGCCCAGGTCGCCCACCGGCAGCACGTCCGGGCGCATCAGGTGGAAAATGAGGAACATCTCCACGCTCCAGCGCCCGATGCCCTTCACCTGCACCAGGTCGGCGATGACCGCCTCGTCGTCCATCCGGGTCCAGCGACGCGGCCGGAGCTGCCCTTCGTGGAAGCGCCCGGCCAGGTCCTTGAGGTAGGCGACCTTCATGCGCGAGAGCCCCGCCGCGCGCATGGCCTCGTCCTCGAGGACGACCACGGCATGCGGCGCCACGCGGCCGGCCAGCGCCTCGAAGCGCTCCCACACCGCCTGCGCGGCCTTCACCGAGATCTGCTGTCCCACGATCGAGCGGGCCAGGGTCTGGAAGGCGTCGCCGCGCGTGCGCAGGTTCGCGTCCGGGTATTCGCGGATGATCCGTCGCAGCACCTTGTCGCGCTTCGCGAGGTGCGCCTTGGCCTCGTCCCAGTAGTGCGGCTTCATCGCGCCACCCTCGCGCGCCGCTCGTGCCGCGTGCGCCACGCCCGGGTGACTATCGCGCGCCAGGCGATCATCGTGAAGGCGTATCCCGCCACGGCGAAGACCGTGCACTGGATGGCGAGCCCCACGAGGAGGGTGGTCCCCATCGAGGCGATCCAGTGGAGGAGGTTCGGGAAGAGGTCGCGGATCGCCTCCCACGTGAAGCCCATGTCGGGCGGCACCACGAGCGGAGTGGCGTCGCCCGTCACGAGGCTGCCGACGTTGTAGGCGAGGATGTAGAGCGGCACGAAGGTGAGGGGGTTGGTGTAGAGCGTGGTGAAGATCGCCGCCGGAATGTTGGCGCGAAGCGGGATCGCGATGAGGGCGGCCATGAGCATCTGGATCGGCCCCGGGACGAGGCCCGTGACGAGCCCGATGGCCACGCCCAGCGCCACGGCCCGGCGGTGCAGGTGCCACAGGCGCGGATGCGCGAGGACCGGTGCGCACCACTGCAGCCAGCGGTGGCCGCGGATGCTGTCCGGGGAGGGGAGCGTGGCCCTGAGCTTGCGTCGGATCATGTCGGCGCGCCGGCGGGTCGGCGCGTTCAGGGATTCTAGCGCAGCGGCATTCGCCCCCTTCCGACCCCGCCCGGCCGCGCGCGTTCCCCATGCG
>CAZNWZ010000219.1:0-3823 GCA_964576455.1 uncultured Lysobacter sp. | reverse complement strand
GCGACGATGATGTGGCCGATGGCGTCCGGCACCACGGGCGCGAGGATGGCGCCGTAGAGCGCGAGCACCGTCCCGGCGATGGTCGCCATGCCGCAGACCATCACCATGAAGAGCTCCGAGCGCGAGAGCCTTCCGAGGTAGGGCTTCACCACGAGCGGGGCCTCGACCATGCCCACGAAGACGTTGACCGCGGAGGACACGCCCACCGCTCCGCCCAGGCCCATCGTCCGGTTGAGCAGCCACGCGAACGCCTTCACCACGGCGGGGAGCACGCGCCAGTGGAAGAGCAGCGCGGAAAGGGCGCTCACCACCAGCACGAGGGGCAGCGCCCGGAAGGCGAGCACGAAGGCGGCGGCGGGATCGGTCTCGGCGTAGGGGGCGGGCCCGCCCGCGAGGAAGCCGAAGACGAAGGTGGTTCCGGCCTGGGTGGCGCGCTCGAGGGCCGCGAGCCCCGCGTTGAGCGAGAAGACGGCGTTCCTGAGCCAGGGCACGGCCAGGAGGAGGCCCGCCAGCACCACGGTGAGGGCAAGTCCGGACGCCACGACCCGCCAGCGCACGCCGCGACGGTCCTCCGAAAGGACCCAGGCGACGGCGAGGAGGGCGGCGATGCCGGCGAGCGCGTGAAGGGCCTGCATGGTGTGCGGGAATTATCCTCCCGAAGGCGGTCTTCGTTGAAGAAGGGGCGCGGATTTGCTATCATTTCGGGTCAATGAAAGCGGGATGAGCCTGGGATTCACGAAAAAGCTCCTCCCGTTTTTTTGCGCCCGTCGTTTTCCCCGCATTCCGGAGCCGTCCTTGTCGCAGAAGACCCCCGCCCTCCTGGTTCTCGCCGACGGGTCCGTCTTTCGCGGCACCGCCATCGGCGCGCCCGGCCGCACGGTGGGGGAGGTGGTCTTCAACACCTCGATGACCGGCTACCAGGAGATCCTCACGGACCCCTCCTACGCCGGCCAGGTGGTCACGCTCACCTACCCGCACATCGGCAACACCGGCGCCAACGCCGAGGACGTGGAGTCGCGCGGCGTCTTCGCCGCGGGCCTCGTGATCCGGGACCTGCCGCTCCTTGCCTCCAGCTGGCGGATGCAGGAGACCCTCCCCGCGTTCCTCGAGCGCCATGGCGTCGTGGCGATCGCCGACATCGACACGAGGCGCCTCACGCGCATCCTGCGCAGCCGGGGCGCGCAGAACGGCTGCATCGTCACGGGAGAGACGGACGAGAAGGCGGCCCTCGAGGCGGCCCGCGCGGCCCCCTCGATGGCCGGCCTGGACCTCGCCAAGGTCGTGACCTGCAAGGCGCGCTACGAGTGGAACGGCTCGCTCTGGGCGCTCGCGTCGGGCTACGGGAAGGCGGCCGCTCCGCGCTACCACGTCGTCGCCTACGACTACGGCGTCAAGCACAACATCCTTCGCCACCTCGCCGAGCGCGGCTGCCACGTGACGGTGCTGCCCGCGCAGGCGAGCGCGAAGGAGGCCCTCGGCTTCAAGCCCGACGGCGTCTTCCTGTCCAACGGGCCCGGCGACCCCGAGCCCTGCGGCTACGCGATCGAGGCCATCCGCGAGATCGTGGCCTCCGGCACCCCCGTGTTCGGCATCTGCCTGGGCCACCAGCTGCTGGGGCTCGCGAGCGGCGCGCGGACGGTGAAGATGAAGTTCGGCCACCACGGCGCCAACCACCCGGTGCAGGACCTCGACACGAAGCGCGTCTTCATCACCAGCCAGAACCACGGCTTCGCGGTGGACGAGGCGACGCTGCCGGCCAACGTGCGCGTGACCCACAAGTCGCTCTTCGACGGCTCGCTGCAGGGCATCGAGCGCACCGACGCGCCCGCCTTCAGCTTCCAGGGCCACCCCGAGGCGAGCCCGGGGCCGAGGGAGATGTCGTACCTCTTCGACAAGTTCGTCGCCCTGATGCAGCGGCACCGAGATGGCGGGCACTGACCGATGCCGAAAAGAACCGACATCCAGAGCATCCTGATCATCGGCGCCGGCCCGATCGTCATCGGCCAGGCGTGCGAGTTCGACTACTCGGGCGCGCAGGCGTGCAAGGCGCTGCGCGAGGAGGGCTACCAGGTCGTCCTCGTGAACAGCAACCCGGCCACGATCATGACCGACCCGGAGATGGCCGACGTCACCTACATCGAGCCCATCACCTGGCGCGTGGTCGAGAGGATCATCGAGAAGGAGCGCCCCGACGCGCTGCTGCCCACGATGGGCGGGCAGACCGCGCTCAACTGCGCCCTCGACCTCGCGAAGAACGGCGTCCTCGAGAAGTACGGCGTGGAGATGATCGGCGCCAAGAAGGAGGCGATCGACAAGGCCGAGGACCGGGAGAAGTTCAAGAACGCGATGGCGAAGATCGGGCTGGAGAGCGCCCGCTCGGCGCTCGCCCATTCCCTCGAGGAGGCGGTGCAGGTGCAGGCGATGGTGGGCTTCCCCACCATCATCCGGCCCTCGTTCACGCTCGGCGGGACGGGCGGCGGGATCGCCTACAACATGGAGGAGTTCGTCTCCATCTGCGAGCGCGGCCTGGAGGCCTCGCCCACCAAGGAGCTCCTCATCGAGGAGAGCGTGCTCGGCTGGAAGGAGTTCGAGATGGAGGTGGTCCGCGACAAGGCGGACAACTGCATCATCATCTGCTCCATCGAGAACCTCGATCCCATGGGCGTGCACACGGGCGACTCCATCACGGTGGCCCCGGCGCAGACGCTCACCGACAAGGAATACCAGATCCTGCGCGACGCCTCGATCGCGTGCCTGCGGGAGATCGGGGTCGAGACCGGCGGCTCCAACGTGCAGTTCGCGATCAACCCGGCCGACGGGCGCATGGTCATCATCGAGATGAACCCCCGGGTCTCGCGCTCCTCGGCGCTCGCCTCGAAGGCCACGGGGTTCCCGATCGCCAAGATCGCCGCCAAGCTCTCCGTGGGCTACACGCTCGACGAGCTGAAGAACGACATCACGGGCGGCGCCACCCCGGCCTCCTTCGAGCCCACGATCGACTACGTGGTCACCAAGGTGCCGCGCTTCGCCTTCGAGAAGTTCCCGCAGGCCGACGACCGCCTCACCACGCAGATGAAGAGCGTGGGCGAGGTGATGGCCATCGGGCGCAACTTCCAGGAGTCCCTGCAGAAGGCGCTTCGCGGCCTCGAGGTCGGCGTCGACGGCTTCAACCTCAAGTCCGTCGACATGGAGAAGATCGAGGACGAGCTCGCCTACCCGCGCGCCGAGCGCCTCTGGTACGTGGCCGACGCGTTCGGGGTGGGCATGAGCCTCGAGGACGTGCACCGCTGCACGAGGATCGACCCCTGGTTCCTCGCGCAGATCAAGGACCTGGTGGACACCGAGCTCGCGATCGAGAAGCGCTCGCTGGCCGACTTCACGCCCGAGGAACTGCGGGAGCTCAAGAGGAAGGGCTTCTCCGACCGGCGCCTCGCCTACCTCTGGAAGACGAGCGAGCAGCAGGTGCGCGCGCGCCGCCACGCCTTCGGCATCCGCCCCGTCTACAAGCGCGTCGACACGTGCGCCGCGGAGTTCGCGACGAAGACGGCCTACATGTACTCCACGTACGACGAGGAGGACGAGGCCGAGCCGACCGGCCGCAGGAAGATCATGGTGCTGGGCGGCGGCCCCAACCGGATCGGCCAGGGCATCGAGTTCGACTACTGCTGCGTGCACGCGGCGCTCGCGCTGCGCGAGGACGGCTTCGAGACCATCATGGTCAACTGCAACCCGGAGACCGTCTCGACCGACTACGACACCTCCGACCGCCTCTACTTCGAGCCGCTCACGCTCGAGGACGTGCTCGAGATCGTGGACAAGGAGA
>CAZNWZ010000218.1:0-3830 GCA_964576455.1 uncultured Lysobacter sp. | reverse complement strand
CGAAGTCCATCCGGTCGTAGACCTCGTAGGGCTGCTTCTTCCTCAGGTCCCAGGCCACGCCCGAGCCGCGGAGCATCGGACCGGTGAAGCCCAGGGCCTGGGCGCGCTCGGGGCTCACCACGCCGATGCCGACCGTGCGCTGCTTCCAGATGCGGTTGTCCGTGAGCAGCGTCTCGTAGTCGTCCACGTAACCGGGGAAGCGGTCCGTGAAGTCCTGGATGAAGTCGAGGAGCGACCCCCGCCGGTTGGCGTTCAGGCGCGCGATCTCGGCGGCGCTCCTCTGGTTCGTGGACTGGTACTGCGGCATCCGGTCCGGGAGGTCCCGGTACACCCCGCCCGGGCGGTAGTAGGCCGCGTGCATGCGCGCGCCCGTGGCCGCCTCGTACATGTCGAAGAGGTCCTCGCGCTCGCGGAACGCGTAGAGGAAGACCGTCATCGCGCCGATGTCCAGGGCGTGCGAGCCGATCCACAGCAGGTGGTTGAGGATCCTCGTGATCTCGTCGAACATCACGCGGATGTACTGCGCGCGCTCGGGGACCTGCACGCCCACGAGCTTCTCGATCGCCATCACGTAGGCGTGCTCGTTGGCCATCATCGACACGTAGTCGAGGCGGTCCATGTACGGGACGCTCTGCAGGAACGTGCGCGTCTCGGCGAGCTTCTCGGTGCCGCGGTGCAGCAGCCCGATGTGCGGGTCGGCGCGCTGCACGACCTCGCCGTCGAGCTCGAGCACCAGACGCAGCACGCCGTGCGCCGCCGGGTGCTGCGGGCCGAAGTTCATCGTGTAGTTCTTGATCTCGGCCATCAGCTCTTCCCCGTCCCGTAGGAATCCTCGCGCACGACGCGGGGCACGATCTCGCGCGGCTCGATGGTGACCGGCTGGTAGACCACGCGCTTCTGCACCGGGTCGTAGCGCATCTCGACGTGGCCGGAGATGGGGAAGTCCTTGCGGAAGGGGTGCCCCATGAAGCCGTAGTCGGTGAGGATGCGGCGAAGGTCCGGGTGGCCCTCGAAGACCACGCCGTAGAGGTCGAAGGCCTCGCGCTCGTACCAGTTGGCGGCGGGCCAGACGTCGACGAGGGAATCCACGACCGGGAAGCCGTCGTCGGGGCAGAAGGCCTTCACGCGCAGGCGCCGGTTGTGCTCGAGCGACAGCAGGTGCAGGACCACGGCGAAGCGCGGTCCCTGCGGCGGGGCGTCGCCGAACCCCTCGTAGTCGTTGGCGCAGAGGTCGACGAGGGTGGAGAACGCGAGCGCCGGGTCGTCGCGCAGGGCCCGGGCGGCCTCCACGAGGTCGGCGGCGGCGACCTCCACGGTGAGCTCCCCGCGGTCGGCCACGGAGCGCACGACCCTGTCCCCGAGCGCGGCGCGAACGTCCCCCTCCAGGGACTGGAGCGTGTCGTCCATCGGTCAGCTCCGCCGGATGGTGTGCGTGCGCCGGATCTTGTTCTGCAGCTGCAGCAGGCCGTAGATCAGCGCCTCGGCGGTGGGCGGGCAGCCGGGCACGTAGACGTCCACCGGCACGATGCGGTCGCAGCCGCGCACGACGGAATACGAGTAGTGGTAGTAGCCGCCGCCGTTGGCGCAGGAGCCCATCGAGAGCACCCACCGCGGCTCGGCCATCTGGTCGTACACGCGGCGCAGCGCCGGGGCCATCTTGTTGCAGAGCGTGCCGGCCACGATCATGAGGTCGGACTGGCGCGGGCTGGGCCGGAAGACGATCCCGAAGCGGTCGAGGTCGTAGCGCGAGGCGCCCGCGTGCATCATCTCGACGGCGCAGCAGGCGAGGCCGAAGGTCATGGGCCAGAGCGACCCGGTGCGCGCCCAGTTGAGGACGTTGTCGACCTGGGTGACGACAAAGCCCTGGCTGGAAAGGCCGCCCTCGGGAGCGGCGGCGGGAGCGGTCATTCCCATTCGAGCGCCCCCTTCTTCCACTCGTAGACGAAGCCCACGACGAGGATCCCGAGGAAGACCATCATCGACCAGAAGCCGAACCAGCCGATCTCCTGCAGCACGATCGCCCAGGGGAAGAGGAAGGCGATCTCGAGGTCGAACAGGATGAAGAGGATGGCCACCAGGTAGTAGCGCACGTCGAACTTCATGCGCGCGTCCTCGAAGGCCTCGAAGCCGCATTCATAGGGGCTGAGCTTCTCCGGGTCCGGGTGGTGGGCGCCGGTGAGCCGGCCCAGCACGCCGCTCGCGATGATCGCCCCGATGCCCACGGCGCATCCGATCGCGAGGAACAGCAGGACGGGAAAGTAGTTTTCCAGCATGGCGCCTGTTGGGAACCGCGGATCACCCGTGCCGGGATTTGTGGGAAGCCCGGCGGCTTCTCGAATCTGGTGCGGTCGGAGAGACTCGAACTCTCACGCCTTTCGGCACTGCCCCCTCAAGACAGCGTGTCTACCAATTCCACCACGACCGCATTGCCAGCGACTACCGGTACCGCGAGGGACTGCTACTTCGGAATCTCCTGCGACTTCGAGGCGGGATCGCCCGAGGGCGCCGGCGCCGAGGGGGCGGGCACCACCGGCTGCGTGGCGCTCTTTCCCGGCTCGGTCTTGATCGACTGCGTGACGCCGCCGGACTTCGAGGGCGACGCCGAAAGGAAGGTGAGCCCGAGGCTCGTGGCGAAGAACACGGCCGCGAGGATCCCCGTCGAGCGCGACAGGAAGTTGGCCGCGCCCGAGGAGCCGAAGAGGCTGCCCGCCGAGCCGCTGCCGAACGCGGCGCCCATGTCGGCGCCCTTTCCGTGCTGCAGGAGCACCAGGACGACGATGGCCGCCGCCGCCAGCACGTGAAGCACGATCACCAGGGTATGCATCGAGGAACCTTTCAGCTCAGGCGACGGCTGCGCGCCAGATCGCCAGGAAATCTTCCGCCACCAGCGAAGCCCCGCCGATGAGACCGCCATCGACGTCCGGCATCGCGAACAGCTCCGCCGCGTTCGAGCCCTTCACGCTGCCGCCGTAGAGGATCGGCAGCCGCGAGGCCACGCCCGCGTCCTTCTTCGCCACCCGCCCCCGCAGGAACGCGTGCGCTTCCTGCGCCTGCGCCGCCGTGGCGGTCTTGCCCGTGCCGATGGCCCAGACGGGCTCGTAGGCCACGAGGCCCCCGTCGAGCGCCGCGGCCCCGGATTTCTCCAGCACCGCGTCCAGCTGCCGGGCGAGCACCGACTCCGTCACGCCCTGCTCGCGCTCGGCGAGCGTTTCGCCGACGCAGAAGATGGGCACGAGGCCCGCCTTCCGGGCGGCGGCGTACTTCTCCGCCACGGCCTGGTCCGTATCCCCGAAGAGGGTCCGGCGCTCGGAGTGCCCGACGATCGCGAAGGTGGCCCCGAACTCCCGGAGCATGGCGCCGGAGACCTCCCCCGTGTACGCGCCCTTCTCGAACCGGCTCACGTCCTGCCCGCCCCAGGCGACCGGCGTGCCCTCGAGGAGCCCGCGGACCTGCGCCAGGTAGGGCGCCGGCACGCACACCGCGAGGTGGCGGCCCGGCTGCGGCGTCACATCCTTGAGGATCGCGCGAAGGAGGCTCTCGTTGCCGGGCAGGCTTCCGTTCAGCTTCCAGTTCCCGACGACGTATTTCGGCCTCAATTGGCGCCCCTCAAAACCGCAGGATTTTACGGTATCGGGGGGTACCCGGTCAATTTTGCCCCCGTGAGGGTGGCTTCCGGCCGGGCGGCTGCCGGGCCCGGGATTCGGGGGTTGACGGTCATTTCGATATTTCTATATTCTGCAAATCATGGAATCCAACCAAGCCATCGAATCGCTGGCCGCCCTGGCCCAGGAAACCCGGCTCGCGATCTACCGCCTGCTGGTCCAGGCCGG
>CAZNWZ010000217.1:0-3839 GCA_964576455.1 uncultured Lysobacter sp. | reverse complement strand
GTGAACATGGGCGAGCGGTCCAGCCCGCCGCGAATGGCCTCGTGCGTTCGCTCGTTGGTGTGGGTGATCCAGCAGGGCAGCTGGCGGGGATGGGCGTCCCGGGAGCCGACGAAGGAGAAGACCGGCTCCGGGCTGTCGCCGGGCTGCTCCTGGCACTTCGAGAAATCGATGGTCCGGCCGTCGAGGCGGGGCGGCGTCCCCGTCTTCAGGCGCCCCACCGGCAGCGAGAGCTCGCGCAGGCGGGCGGCCAGCGAGAGGGAGGGCGGGTCGCCCGCGCGGCCGGCGGCATAGTTCTCCAGGCCGACGTGGATGCGCCCGCCCAGGAAGGTGCCTGCGGTGAGCACCACCGCGCGGGCGTGGAAGCGCAGCCCGATGGCGGTGACCGCGCCGGCTACCCGGTCGCCCGCCACGATCAGGTCGTCGACGGCCTGCTGGAAGAGCCAGAGGTTGGGCTGGTTCTCCAGGCGCCGGCGAATGGCCGCCCGGTAGAGCACCCGGTCGGCCTGGGCGCGGGTGGCGCGCACGGCCGGACCCTTGCTCGCATTGAGCGTGCGGAACTGGATGCCGGCCTCGTCGGTGGCGAGCGCCATGGCCCCGCCCAGGGCGTCCACCTCGCGCACGAGGTGCCCCTTGCCGATGCCGCCGATCGAGGGATTGCAGGACATCTGCCCCAGCGTCTCGACAGCGTGCGTGAGCAGCAGCGTGCGCGAGCCGGCCCGGGCCGCGGCCAGGGCGGCCTCCGTGCCGGCGTGGCCGCCGCCGACGACGATGACGTCGAAACGGGTCGGAAAGTCCATGGTAGGGCGTCGCGTCGGTCGCCGGGCCGGGCCCGGCGGCGCTGGGAGAACCGCGGATTCTACGTGGAATTGCGCGCCGGACCTAGCGCGGTTCCACGTGAAACGCCGGGGTCAGCGCCCCCGCGCCTCCAGCCAGGCCGTGGTCCTGGCGATGGCCTTCTCGCGCGCCGCCGGGTCGGGCCCGACAGTGGCTCCGCGTCCCCCCGGGCGATTGGGGTTTCGCACCTCCGGGCGCTGCCGGACGCGGCCGTCGACCCGGTCGAAGCCATGGTGGGCGCCGGGGTATACGTCGATCTCCACGGACCCCGGGGGCGCGCCGGCGGCGACCGCCTCGCAGTGGCGCGCCGGCGTCCAGTCGTCCGCCTCCCCCGCCTGGATGAGGACCGGCACCGTCGGCCGGAAGGCCCCCTTCGCGAGGTCGGCGCAGCCGGGGTAAATGGCTACCGCCGCACGGAAACGGGGGGCCGTCTCCAGCCGCCCCGGGGCGTCGGCCTTCACCGTGTGCAGGACCGCCGAGCCGCCGTTGGACCAGCCGATGAGGTCGATGCGCCCCGGGTCGACCCCGGGGCGGGCCGCCAGCCACGCCAGGGCGGCATGGGCGTCCCTCGGCCGGTCGGTGGCCGGGGAAATCGTCCGCCGGGCCTGGGTGCAGATCTCCTTCTCGCCGCGCGGCCCGAAGCTGTCGAGGAGGAGGGCCACATAGCCACGGTCGCGGAAGTGCTCGGCCCAGAAGGCGTAGCTCGCGGTGGGCTCGCCGTCCTTCCGCCACATCCCGCTGCAGCCGTGGAGCATCACGATGGCGGGGAAGGGCCCCTTTCCTGTCGGCTGGTAGAGCCGCCCGGCGAGCTCGATTTCCGGGCCGGGGAGGCGGACCGGCTCGCCTCCGGCATGGACCGCCGCGGCCCACGACAGGGCGACGGCCGCCAGCGTCTGTTTCACGTGGAACCGCCCGCTAGCGGTCCGCCGGACGGCGCGAGACGCAATAGCTGTAGCCCAACGCGGCGAGCTCCTCTTCCGACAGGTGCGGCGCCCGCGAGGCCGCCAGCAGCATGTGCGCCTGGACCCCCTCAAGCCAGGTGTCCGGGACGCGCCTGACCTGCGTGGCCGGGTCGATGTTGGCGCGCAAGGCGTAGACGATCGTGCGCGCGGTCTGCGAGGACACCGAACGGCACGTCTGCTTCACCGAGTCGCTGACTTCCTGGGAATGGGCGGGGGCAGCGGCGAGCAGGGCCGCCCAGGCGACGAACGCGGCAGGAATCCTCATGGGTAGTCCTTTCTATTTCCCGATGCAGAAGCGGCTGAAGATCTGTCCCAGGAGCTCGTCCGGCGTCACCTCGCCGGTGATCGTACCGAGAGACTGCTGCGCGAGCCTCAGATCTTCTGCAAATAATTCAAAGACTTGGCTGTTCCCCTCGGCGGCCTGAAGGCGCGCCGCGGCCTCCCGCAGCGCGACCAGGTGGCGCTCGCGGGCCAGGAAAACCCCCTCCGACGAGGGGCGCCAACCCGCCACCTCCAGCAGCCACGCCCGCAGCGCCGGCACGCCTTCGCCCGTCTTCGCCGAGAGCCGCAGCCGAACCTCGGTGCCGTGGGCCTCGCGGCCCGGCGCAAGGCCCGCCAGGTCGATCTTGTTGGTCACCCGCGCCAGCGGCAAGCCCCGGGGCATGCGCTCGAGGATGCGCGTGTCCTCCTCGCTCTCGGCGTGCCCGGCATCCGTGACGAGCATCGCCGCTCCCGCCTTCGCGATGGCTTCCCAGGTGCGCGCGATCCCGATGCGCTCGACCTCGTCGCCGGCGTCGCGAAGCCCCGCCGTGTCGATGAGGTGGATGGGAACGCCCTCCAGCAGGATCGTCGCGCGAACGTAGTCGCGCGTGGTGCCCGCCACCGGCGTCACGATCGCGACGTCCTCGCCCGCGAGGCGATTGAGCAGGCTCGACTTGCCCACGTTGGGCCGGCCCGCGAGCACCACACTCACGCCCTCGCGCAGCACCGCGCCCTGCGCGGCCTCCTCGAGGAGCCCGGCGAGGTCGGCCCGGATGGCCGCGAGCGCCTCGCGCTGCGACTGGCGGTCCGTGGGGTCGATCTCCTCCTCGGGGAAGTCGATGCAGGCCTCCACGTGCATGCGAAGGCGGGTGAGCGAACCGACGAGGGCGTCGATGCGCGCGGAGAACTCGCCGGCGAGCGAGCGCGCCGCGCCGCGCGCGGCCTCCGCGCTCGCCGCGTCGATCAGGTCCGCCACCCCCTCGGCCTGCGCGAGGTCGAGCCTGTCGTTGAGGAAGGCGCGGCGCGTGAACTCGCCCGGCTGCGCGAGCCGCGCACCCAGCTCCACGCAGCGGCGCAGGATCTCGCGCAGCACCACCGGGCCGCCGTGGCCCTGGAGCTCGAGCACGTCCTCGCCGGTGTAGGAGCGGGGCGCGGGAAAGTAGAGGGCGATGCCCTCGTCGATGAGCGCGCCGCCGGGACCGGCGAAGCGGGCGAAGGTGGCGCGGCGCGGCGACGGCAGCGCACCGGTAACCGCGCGGGCGATGTCGCCGGCGAGGGGTCCCGAAACGCGGACGATGCCGATGCCGCCGCGGCCGGGGGCGGTCGCGATGGCCGCGATCGTGTCCGGCCGGGCGCCCACGGCGCTAGCGTTTCCCCTTCGCCTTGGCAGCCGCCTCGGCAGCGAGCGTCTTGTTGATGTGCCACTGCTGGGCGATCGAGAGCAGGTTCTGCACGACCCAGTAGAGCACGAGTCCCGAGGGGAAGAAGAGGAAGAAGACGCTGAAGACGACGGGCATCGCGAGCATCACCTTCGCCTGCACGGGATCGGCCGGCTGGGGGTTGAGCTTGGTCTGCACGAACATCGAGACCGCGTAGATCACCGGCAGGATGTACCAGGGGTCGGGCGCGGAGAGGTCCTGGATCCAGCCCAGCCAGGGCGCGTGCCGCAGCTCGATCGAGGCGAGCAGCACCCAGTAGAGCGCGATGAAGACCGGGATCTGCACCAGGATCGGCAGGCATCCGCCGAGCGGATTGATCTTCTCCGTGCGGTAGAGCTCCATC
>CAZNWZ010000216.1:0-3854 GCA_964576455.1 uncultured Lysobacter sp. | reverse complement strand
CCACGGCTTCCACGAGCGCTTCCAGTCGTCCCACTTCATCCAGATGGAGCCGCTCATCCTCTCGAGCTGCTCCTTGGCCTGGCCCATCTTCGAGGCGAAGTAGATCGTCTCCCCCACGGCGAAGAGGCCCACGGCGATGGTCACGACCTCGATGCCGTCCAGGAGCTGCGGGACGCCGTAGGCGAACCTCGCCTGCCCCGTCTGGTTGTCGATGCCCACGAGCCCGATCGCGAGCCCCAGGAAGAGGCTCGCCATGCCGCGCAGCGTCGAGTCGCCCAGCACGGACGACACGGTCGTGAACGCCACGATCATGAGGGCGAAGTACTCGGGCGGCCCGAACTTGAGTCCCAGCTCGACCACGAGGGGGGACAGGAAGGTGAGCCCGATCGTGGCGATCGTCCCGGCCACGAAGGAACCGATGGCGCTGGTGGCGAGCGCCGGTCCCGCGCGGCCGCGCTTCGCCATCTGGTTGCCCTCCATCGCCGTGACGATGGTGGCGCTCTCGCCGGGGGTGTTGAGCAGGATCGACGTGGTCGATCCCCCGTACATGGCGCCGTAGTAGATGCCGGCGAACATGATGAGCGCGCCGCTCGCATCCACCTTCGTGGTGATCGGCAGCAGGAGCGCGACGGTGACCGCGGGGCCCACGCCCGGCAGCACGCCCACGGCGGTGCCCAGCGTCACGCCCACGAGCGCCCACATCAGGTTCTGCGCCGTGAGCGCGACCGCGAAGCCGTTGAGGAGCTGCGCCCAGACGTCCATGGCGGCCTAGGGGAGGATGCCCTTCAGGATGCCGGCGGGAAGCTGCAGGCCGAGCGCGTAGTTGAAGACGGCGAAGACGAACGCGGCCACGGCGAGGCCCACGAGGACGTTCAGGAGCCAGCGCCGGCTCGCGAAGCCGCGCGCCACCGCGATGAACAGGAGCGTCGAGGCGATGAGGAAGCCGGCGCGCTCCACGAGCAGCCCGTAGGCGATGATGCCGCCGCTCACCCACGCGAAGGCCTTCCAGTCCATCGGCAGGTGGACCTCCGCCTCCTCGTCCACGCCCCGGAAGCCCCCGGTGAGGGCCTCGCGCATCAGCATCGCGCCGAGGACGAGGAGCGCCGCGCCCACGATGCGCGGCACCACGCCGGGCCCCACCTGGGCGTAGCCGCCCCCGGCAGGCAGCTCCCAGGCGCCGGCGAGCACCAGCGCGCCCAGCGCGAGCACGCCGGCGGAGACCGCGATCTGCCCCAAGGGGCGGCGTTGGGCCACGGGGTCGGGGAACGAACCGCCGGATCGGTGGATGGCGACGCCCGGTCTCCCGGGCGCCGGCATCACTTCTTGCCGAGGGCGAGGCCGGCGAGGATCTCGCCGATGCGCTTGTTCTCTTCCTTGACGAAGGCGCCGTACTGGTCGCCCGGCAGCCAGAAGGCGGTCCAGTCCTGCTTCTTGAGAGTCTCGGCCCACGAGGCGTGCTTCGTGGCCGCCTCCACGGCCTTCACGAGCGCCGCCTGCTGCTCCTTGGTGATGCCGGGCGCGCCGAAGATGCCGCGCCAGTTGGCGAGCTCGACGTTGAAGCCCTGCTCCTTGAGCGAGGGGATGTTGCCGATCTTCTCGGCCGACGACACGCCGAGGGCGCGCATCTTGCCCGACTGGACGTGCTGGGCGAACTCCGACAGGCCCGACACGCCCACGGTGACGTGGCCGCCGATGATGGCCGCGACCGCCTCCCCGCCCCCCTTGAAGGGCACGTAGTTCACCTTGCCGGGCTCGATGCCCACTTCCTTGGCGAGCAGGCCCGCGAGGATGTGGTCCGTGCCGCCCGCGCTGCCGCCGCCCCAGGAGACGCTCCCGGGATTGGCCTTGAACCTCGCCATCAGGTCCTTCATGTCCTTGATCGGCGAGTTGGCCGGCACGACGATCACCTCGTACTCCGACGTGAGGCGCGCCACGGGCGTCACCTGGTCGATCGTCACCGCGGACTTGTTCTGGATGAGGCCGCCCACCATCACCATGCCGCCCATGATCAGCGCGTTGGGATCGCCCTTGGAGGCGGCCACGAACTGCGCGAGCCCGATGGCGCCGGCGGCGCCGCCCTTGTTGTCGTACTGGATGTTCTTCACCGCCCCGGAAGCGAGCATCGCCTTGCCCAGCTCGCGGCCGGTGGTGTCCCAGCCCCCGCCGGGGTTGGCCGGGATCATCATCTTGATGCTGTCGAGCGCGGCCGCGGAGCCCGCGATCGCGAGGCCGGCGGCGAGCGCCGCGGCGCGCAGCAGGGTGCGGGGGGAATGACTTGCCATTTGCGTCTCTCCTCGTGGGTGTTCGGACGGTCCCGCCGGCAGGGCCTGCCCGGCCGCTCGGGGGATTGGGCGCGAGTGTAGCAAATGCCCTCCGCCGCCGCACGGCGGCTCAGGCGTGGGAGATGACCGCCAGGAGGAGGTAGGCCGCGAGCCAGAGCACGAGCGCGCGCCACAGCATGCCCTCGAGGCTGGCGAGCGCCTCCTCGCCCGCCAGGTCGCCCACGCCCAGCGCGGGCCGGTCGACGAGCGCCTCGCCGCGGGCGATGGGCTCGCCCAGGCGAACGCCCAGGGCCCCGGCGCCGCTCGCGAGCACGATGCCTTCCTCGGGGCGCAGCCACTGCGCCGCCTGCGAGCGCCAGCAGAAGAGCGCGTCCTCGAAGTCGCCCACCACGGCGAACACGAACGCCGTCACCCGCTGCGGCACCCAGTCGAGCACCTCGAAGGCGCGCCCGGCGAACCACCCGAACTCGCGCTCGTCCGGATCCACCGCCACGTCCCAGAGCCGCGCCGCCCGCTGGGTGAGCGGGTAGATCACCGCTCCCAGCGGCCCCGGCAGCACCAGGAACCAGAAGAGGATCGCGAACGTCCCGTGGTGAGCCTCGCGAAGGCCCTGTTCCGCCGCGAGGCGGGCCGTGGCTCCCGGCTCGTCGGAGGGCGGGGCCTCGCCCAGCCAGTCGGCCAGGCGGCGCGAGGCGGCGGCCGGATCCCCCTCCCGAAGGCTGCGCTCGATCGCGCCGAGGTGGCCGGTGGTCTGCAGGAACCGAAGGCTCCCGTACAGGACCACCGCCTCGAGGGCGGCGAGCACCACGCCGTGGATCGAGGCGGCCAGGGCGGACGCGATCGCCAGGGGGACCCCCACGACCGCCACGAGCGCCGCATAGGCGAGGATGCCCGAGTTGCGGTCGCCGGCGTTCAGGCGCTTGGCGGCGGACAGGCACAGGCGCCCGTAGAACGCCGGAAGGGGCTGGCGCCCGGCCGGGGGGTACGCATACAGGGCCAGCAGGGCGGCCAGAAGTGTGACGAGGATCAAGTGCGGCTCCGGGGTAGGCCCCGATTATAGGGGGCGCTGCCGGCGCCCAAGAGGCCAAAAAAGGCGATAATCGCCGCCACGGACCGGCGACCGACCGGCCCGGTCGCCGTTGAGCGCATCAACCTTCGGAGGAGACAAACGATGTTCCGCAAGTTCCTCGCCGCCTTGGCGGCATTGGTCGCATCCACCGCCGTCCTGGCCCAGGACTATCCCAACCGCACCATCTCCATCGTCGTGCCGTTCGCCGCGGGCGGTCCCACGGACACGGTGACGCGCCTCGTCGCGCAGTCGATGACGAAGACGCTGGGCCAGACGGTGATCGTGGAAAACGTCGCCGGCGCCGGCGGCACCATCGGGCCGAAGAAGGTCGCCGCCTCCAAGCCGGACGGCTACACGCTCGTGCTGATGCACATCGGCATCTCCACGAGCGTCTCGCTCTACCGCAACCTCGGCTACAACCCCGTCACCGACCTCGAGCCGATCGGCCTGGTGACCGACGTGCCGATGACCTTCATCGCGAAGAAGGACTTCCCGCCGAAGGA
>CAZNWZ010000215.1:0-3899 GCA_964576455.1 uncultured Lysobacter sp. | reverse complement strand
TGCATTCCTTGTTGCCCGCGGGCACCTTGCCCTGCGCCGCGGGCTTCGCGGGCGCGGCGGCGGTCTTGGCGGGAGCGGCGGCCTTGGCCGGGGCGTCGGCGGCCTGCGCGGTGCCGAAGCCGAGGGCGGCGGTCGCCAGCGCGGCGACGAACGCGTGGACGACTTTCAACGCACTGTTTTTCATGGTCTTTTCCCTGTCGGGGCGGGCGGATGGATACTCCAAAAACCCTAACAGGCATAAGGTTTACACCTTTGACCAAGGTCAACCTTGCTGCGATGCCGCAGGGAACGATCAGGCGCCGAGGGAGAAGTCGAAGGACGCCGTGTTCGTGACGGCCCCGGTGGCATCGCGGGTGCGTTCTTCCAGCCGGGCGCGATCGCCGCGCACGCGCAGGACCGTGGAGGCGCGCGTCCCGTAGTCCGGGCCGGCGATGAGGATGGGCGATAGCCAGCGCTCACGCTCCAGTCCCACGCCCGTGTCGGGCAGCTGCTCGTCCGGGGCCGGCGTGGCGTCGGAGAGCATCGCGAAGAGGGGCTCGTCGCCGTCGGCGAGCGAGGCGGCGAGCGCCGCGCGCGCGCGCTGGACCTTGGGCCAGGGCTCGTCGAGCAGGTGGTTGGAGAGCGCGTGCACGCCGGGCTCGACCGCGCGCACCTCGCCTTCGCGGCTGCCGAAGTAGAGGAGCGAGCGCCTGTCGGAGAGGAGGAGGTTGAAGCCGTTGTAGGCGGGGGCGCGCCCGGCGAGGTCACGCAGGTAGTCTTCCGGCGACCCGACGCCGAGGAGGAACTCCGCCACCAGCGTCCCGCGCGAGAGCGCGGTGGTGCGCCGCTCCGAGGGGTCGCGGAAGTTGGTCACCGCCGCGAAGCGCCCGCGGCGGGTGACGCCCATCCAGGTGCCGCCGGCCTGCAGGTCGCGGCCCGCGAGCAGGTCCGGGTGGTCCCCCCACCAGTGCGCCGGCAGGGCGGGTCGGTCGCGCCACTCGTCGCGGTTGGCCGCGACCACCAGCGGGAACTCCGGGTGGGCCTTCCAGGCGATGGCGATGAGGCACATGGGACGGGGAGAACGAGCCCGGGGCCGCCATTGTGACGGCATTCGGCGCCCGCCGCACGACCCTCAGTCGCCGTGGAGATAGAGGAAGTAGGCGTTCAGCAGGTAGACCGCGAGCAGGCCCAGGCTGGCCCACCCGACCGTCCGGAAGACGCGGGCGCGCGGGCGATAGAGGAGCGCGACGACGACCATGCCGGTCATCACCGCGGCCGAGGCCGCGGAGACGGCGTGCATCGGGGAAACGTGGGAGAGCAGGGGCCCCGGAAGGAAGACCACGTCGTCCAGCGCGAGGATCGCGATATTGAAGAGGTTGCTGCCCAGCAGGTTGGCGATGGCCATGTCTACGGCCCCGATACGGACGGCAGCGATCGTGACCACGAGCTCGGGAAGGGATGTCGCGGCCGCGACGAACAGGGTGCCGACGAAGGTCTTGTGCCATCCCATGGCCTGCGCGAGCTCGATGCCGACGAATGGCAGCCAGGAACCCGCCGCGAGGACCGCCAGGGCCGCCGCCGCGTAGCCCGCCACCGCCTGGCGCAGCGTCACCTCCGGGTAGCGGCCGGATTCCCCGGCGGCATGGTCCACGACCTGCTCGCGCTCGTAGTCGAAGACGGCGCGGACGGCGACGAGGTAAAGGACGAGGAAGATGGGCGAGTAGGCGCCGACGTGTCCGAGGGAGAGCACGACGCCCTTCTGCGCGAGGAGCACGTTGAGGCCCGCGAAGCCGACCAGGATCACGCCGAATCCGGCGGACAGGATGTGGCCCTGGCTCGCCCGGCGATAGACCGACTCCCCGCGGTGCATGAAGTCGATGACCGCGAGGATCAGCAGGTTGAAGACGCAGCTCCCGAGCACGTCGCCCACGGCGATATTGGGCGCTCCCGCCACGGTCACCGCGCTCAGGCCGGTCACCAGCTCGGGCAGGGAGGTCACGCTCGCGATCAGAACGAGACCCACCCAACTGCCCGAGATCCCCGTCTTGTCGGCGATGATGTCCCCGTTGCGCGAAAGCCTGGCCCCGGCGACCGTCAGCACCGCCGCGCAGACCGCGAACTGAAGCCATGCCCACGCCCCCGGGCCCATGGCCATTCCCCGGCCGCCATCACTTCACCAGCGTGACGGGAACCTGCGCCAGCTGGATCACCTTGTAGGCCGTGGAGCCGAGCAGCAGGCTCTCGACGTCGCCGAGACCGCGGGTGCCCATGACGATCGAGCCGCATCGCTGCTCGCGGGCCACGCGCACGATCACCTCCGCGGGATGGCCGAACAGGATCTCGAAGTCGTAGAGGATCCCGGCCTTGTCGAGCAACTCCCGCGCGCCGACCGCCTCGGATTCCCCGTTCGCGCGCAGCTCCCGGATGTCGTTCTCGTTGAGCAGACCGCGCTTTCGCCAGTGCTCGAGGTTCTGCTGGACGTTCAGGAGAACGAGCTTCGTGTCGGGCGCGCCGAGGGCCAGCTCGGCGGCGTATGCGACGGCGCGCACGGCGACCGGCGACCCATCGACCGGAACCAGGATCTTCTTCATAGGTGCCTCCGCAGCAGTCCAATTCCAAGGTACGCCGAGGGGCGCCGGGGGGCTTGACCCCGGTCAGGAAAGCCGCCTGGAGGCCCTCCGCCCCGCGTCACATCCGGGCGGGGAGCCAGGTGACGATGCCGGGGAAGAAGTAGAGCAGGCCCACGGCCGCCACCATCAGGAGGAAGAGCGGCGTCGTGACCCGCGCGATCCACGGGATCTGCTTCTTCGTCATCCCCTGCAGCACGAAGAGGTTGAAGCCCACGGGCGGGGTGATCTGGGCCATTTCCACCACCAGCACGATGAAGATGCCGAACCAGATGAGGTCGATGCCGGCCTTCTGGATGGTGGGCAGGATCACGCCCATGGTGAGCACGACCATCGAGATGCCGTCCAGGAAGCAGCCCAGGATGATGAAGAAGAACATGAGCGCGAAGAGCAGCCAGAAGGGCGTGAGTCCCAGTCCGGTGATGAACTCCGCGAGGTGGCGCGGCAGCCCGATGTAGCCCATGGAGAGCGTGAGGAAGGCCGCGCCGGCGAGGATGAGGGCGATCATGCAATAGAGGCGCGTCGCCCCCATGAGGCTCTCGACGAACACCTTGCGGTTCATCGAGCCCTGCGCCCAGGACAGGAGAAGGGAGCCCACCACGCCCAGCGCCGCCGCCTCGGTGGCGGTGGCGATGCCCACGTAGATGGAGCCCAGCACGAGGGCGATGAGCGCGACCGGCCCGATGAGGTGGCGCGAGGTGTAGACCTTCTGCATGAAGGTGGTCGGCGCGTCCGGCGGCGGGATGCGCCCGGGGTTGAGGAGCGACCAGGCCACGGTGTAGCCCATGAAGAGCCCCGCGAGAAGCAGCCCCGGCAGCACGCCCGCAATGAAGAGCTTGGTGATCGACACCTCGGCCGTGACGCCGTAGACGATCATGATGATCGAGGGCGGGATGAGCAGTCCCAGCGTGCCCGCGCCCGCGAGCGTGCCGATCGTCATGTCCTCGGGATAGCCCCGCCGGTTCAGTTCCGGCAGCGTCATCTTGCCGATGGTGGCGCAGGTGGCGGCGCTGGAGCCCGACACCGCCGCGAAGATGGTGCAGCCGATGATGTTGGTGTGCAGCAGCCGGCCTGGGATGCGCTGCAGCCATGGGGCGAGCCCGCGGAACATGTCCTCGGACAGGCGCGTGCGGAACAGGATCTCGCCCATCCACAGGAAGAGCGGCAGCGCCGTGAGCGTCCACGAGGAGCTCGAGCCCCAGATCGTGACCGCCATCGCGTCGCCCACGGGGCGGCTCGTGAAGAGCTCCATGCCGATCCAGGCGACGCCCAGGAGGGCGAGGCCGATCCACA
>CAZNWZ010000214.1:0-3919 GCA_964576455.1 uncultured Lysobacter sp. | reverse complement strand
GCCGCGATGCCGGTGCGCGCCTTCGTGAAGCAGTTCCGCGCCGAGTTCGAGCACCACATCGAGCACAAGCGCTGCCTCGTCGCGCCGGGGGGCTATTCCAGCGCATCCCCCGACGCGCACAAGATGGCGGCCGACTGACACCCATGATCAATCTGGAGATAGACGGCAAGCCCGTCCAGGTGGAGAACGGCGCCACGGTGATGGAGGCCGCGACGAAGCTCGGCACCTTCGTGCCGCACTTCTGCTGGCACCGGAAGCTCTCCATCGCCGCCAACTGCCGCATGTGCCTGGTGCAGGTCGAGAAGGCGCCCAAGCCCCTGCCGGCCTGCGCCACGCCCGCCACCGAGGGCATGAAGGTCTGGACGCAGTCCGCCCCCGCCGTGGCCGCCCAGAAGGGCGTCATGGAGTTCCTGCTCATCAACCACCCGCTCGACTGCCCCATCTGCGACCAGGGCGGCGAGTGCCAGCTGCAGGACCTCGCCGTGGGCTACGGCGGCTCCTGCTCGCGCTACGAGGAGGAGAAGCGCGTGGTGGTGAACAAGAACCTGGGGCCGCTCATCTCCACCGACATGACGCGCTGCATCCACTGCACGCGCTGCGTGCGCTTCGGCCAGGAGATCGCCGGGGCGATGGAACTGGGCATGGCCGGGCGCGGCGAGCACTCGGAGATCCTCACCTTCGTGGGGCGAACGGTCGACTCCGAGCTCTCGGGGAACATGATCGACCTGTGCCCCGTGGGCGCGCTCACCTCGAAGCCCTTCCGCTACTCGGCGCGCACCTGGGAGCTCGCGCGCCGCAAGTCGGTGTCGCCGCACGACGGCCTGGGCTCGAACCTGGTGATGCAGGCCAAGGGCGAGCGCGTGATGCGCGTCGTCCCCTTCGACAACGAGGCGGTGAACGAGTGCTGGCTCTCCGACCGCGACCGCTTCGCCTACGAGGGCCTCAACACCGAGGACCGCCTCACGCGCCCGATGGTCTGCCGCGATGGCGCCTGGGTCGAGGTCGACTGGCCCGAGGCGCTGGAAGCGGTGGCCGCGGGGCTGCGCAAGGCGGTCGGCGAGCACGGCCCTTCCGCGCTCGCCGCGCTCCTCTCGCCCACCCTCACGCTCGAGGAGCTTCACCTCGCCACGAAGCTCGCCCGGGGCCTGGGCACCGACAACATCGACCACCACTTCCGCGCGCTGGACTCGCGCGCGCGCTTCGCCGGCGCGCCCTGGCTGGGGATGCCGGTGGCGGAGCTCGGCAACCAGCAGGCGGTCCTGCTGGTGGGCTCCACGATCCGCAAGGAGCACCCGCTCCTCGCCAACCGCCTGCGCCAGGGCGCGAAGAAGGGCCTCGCCCTTTCCGTCGTGCACGTGGCCGGCGACGACCTCGCCATGCCCGTGGCCGCGAAGCTCGTGGCGCGGCCCTCGGGGCTCGCGGCGGCGCTCGCCTCGGTGGCGGTGGCCGTGGCCGAGGCCACCGGCAAGCCGCTCGAGGGCGAAGTGGCGAAAGCCGCCTCCGGCATCGCCGCGACCGAGGAGGCCCGGGCCGTGGCGAAGGCGCTGTGCGGCCGCGAACGCGCTAGCGTGCTCCTGGGCAACTACGCGCAGCAGCACCCCGAATTCGCCGTGCTCGCCGCCCTCGGGCGCGAGATCGCGCGCCTGGCCGGCGCGAAGCTCGGCTTCCTCGCCCAGAACGCCAACAGCGTGGGCGCGAAGCTCGTCGGCGCGCACCCGCTCGCGGGCGGCCTCGACACCGCCGGCATGGTGGCGAGCGCCCCCCGCGCCTGGATCGTCGCGGGCTTCGAGCCCGAGCGCGACGCCGCGCGCGCCCCGGCCGCGATCGAGGCGCTCGGGAAGGCCGATTTCGTGGTCGCCCTCTCGGCGTGGCGCTGCTGGGCGCCGGAGTACGCGCACGTGATCCTGCCCATCGCGCCCTCGGCCGAGACCGCGGGCACCTTCGTCAACCTGGAGGGCCGCGTGCAGTCCTTCCACGCCGTCGTGAAGCCGCGCGGCGACGCCCGGCCGGGCTGGAAGGTGCTTCGCCTGCTGGGCTCGATGCTGGGGCTCGAGGGCTTCGCGGCCGACACGATCGAGGAAGTCCGCGCGGCCATCGCGCCGGACCTGCAGGCCTGGGCGCAGGCCGGGCTATCCAACGACGCGGCGCCCTTCGCGTGCCCGATTCCCGCGCCGGGCGCGGGGCTGGAGCGCGTGGCCGAGTGGCCCCTCTACGCCACCGACCCGCAGGTGCGCCGCGCGCCGAGCCTGCAGGCCACGGCCGACGCGAAGTCCGCGCAGAAGGCGCGCATGAACGCGGCCACGGCCGTCGCCAACGGGCTCGCCCCCGGCGATCGCGTGCGCGTCACCCAGGGCGGCGGCGAGGCCGTGCTCGAGGTGGCCATCGACCCGGCGCTGCCCGACGGCTGCGTGCGCGTGGCCCGCGGCATCGCGGCCACCGTGTCGCTGGGCGAGGGTCCCATCGGCCTCGCGCAGGTCGCCGCGGAGGCCGCCGCATGACGGAGCTGATCGGCACCGTGCAGGGCGCCGTCCAGGGCTGGTTCGGCCCGGTCTGGGGCCCGTACGCCTGGGTGTTCGCCAAGTCGCTGGCGGGCATCGTGGCGGTGCTCGTGCCGCTGCTGCTCACGGTCCTCTACTACCAGCTCGTCGAGCGCTGGGTGATCGGCTGGATCCAGGTGCGCAAGGGCCCCAACCGCGTGGGCTGGAAGGGCGTCCTGCAGCCCATCGCGGACGCGATCAAGCTGCTGATGAAGGAGCGCATCGTGCCCGCGGGCGCCTCCCGGGGGCTCTTCTTCCTCGCGCCCATCGTCGCGGTGGCGCCGGCGCTCGCGGTCTGGGCCGTCGTGCCCTTCGCGCCCGGCTGGGTGGTGGCCAACGTCGACGCGGGGCTGCTCGTGGTGCTCGCGATGACCTCCATGGGCGTGTACGGGATCATCATCGCGGGCTGGGCCTCGAACTCGAAGTACGCCTTCCTGGGCGCCATGCGCTCGGCGGCGCAGGTCGTGGCCTACGAGATCGCGATGGGCTTCGCCCTGGTGGGCGCGCTCATGGCCGGGCAGAGCCTGAACCTCACCGAGATCGTGATGCGCCAGGGCGGCGCGTGGGGCTTCCTCGAGTGGTTCTGGCTGCCCCTCTTCCCGTTCTTCGTCGTGTACCTCATCGCCGGCCTCGCCGAGACCAACCGGGCCCCCTTCGACGTGGCCGAGGGCGAGAGCGAGCTGGTGGCCGGCTTCCACGTCGAGTACTCGGGGATGACCTTCGCGGTCTTCTTCCTGGCCGAGTACGCGAACATGATCCTCGTCTCGACGCTCGCGAGCCTGCTCTTCCTGGGCGGGTGGCTCTCGCCCTTCCCGGCGGCCTGGGGGATCCTCGGCGCCCCCGGCATCTGGTGGCTCCTCCCGAAGATCGCCTTCTTCATGTTCATGTTCCTGTGGGTGCGCGCTTCCTTCCCGCGCTACCGCTACGACCAGATCATGCGGCTGGGCTGGAAGGTCTTCATCCCCGTGACCCTCGTGTGGATCGCGGTGACCGGCGTGATGATGCTCGAGCCCCTGCGCTCGGTCGCCCCCTTCTCCCTCTGGTTCGGGAGATGACGGCCATGTGGACCCGCGCGAAGGAAATCGCCTCGAGCCTCATGCTCACCGAGCTCCTCAAGGGCCTGGGGCTCACGGGGCGCTTCCTCTTCGCGCGCAAGATCACCGTCCTCTTCCCCGAGGAGAAGACGCCGCAGAGCGCCCGCTTCCGCGGGCTGCACGCCCTGCGCCGCTATCCCAACGGGGAGGAGCGCTGCATCGCCTGCAAGCTCTGCGAGGCGGTCTGCCCGGCGATGGCGATCACCATCGAGAGCGAGCAGCGCCAGGACGGGACGCGGCGCACCACGCGCTACGACATCGACCTCACCAAGTGCATCTTCTGCGGCT
>CAZNWZ010000213.1:0-3939 GCA_964576455.1 uncultured Lysobacter sp. | reverse complement strand
ATCAGCGAGCGCATGGACTGGAAGAAGTCGCTCTTCGACAAGGTCGCGCCGCACCTGGCGCCGCACGCCATCTTCGCCTCGAACACCTCCGGGCTGTCGATCACCGAGCTCTCGAAGGTGCTTCCGGAGCCCGTGCGACCCCGCTTCTGCGGCATCCACTTCTTCAACCCGCCGCGCTACATGCGCCTCGTGGAGCTCATCCCGGCGGCGGCGACGGACCCGGCGATCATGGACGCGCTGGAGACCTTCCTCACCACCACGCTCGGCAAGGGCGTGATCCGCGCGAAGGACACCCCCAACTTCGTGGCCAACCGGGTGGGCGTGTTCTCCATGCTCGCCACGATGCACCATACGGTCGCCTTCGGGCTCGGCTTCGACGAGGTCGACGCCCTCACCGGCCCGGCGATCGGCCGCGCCAGGAGCGCCACCTTCCGCACCGCCGACGTGGTGGGCCTCGACACGATGGCGCACGTGGTGAAGACGATGCACGACACGCTGGCCGGCGACCCGTGGCACCCGTACTACCAGGCGCCGGCGTGGCTCGCGGGGCTCATCGCGAAGGGCGCGCTGGGGCAGAAGACCCGGGCCGGCATCTTCGTGAAGAAGGGCAAGGAGATCCACGTCCTCGACCTCGCGAAGCAGGACTACCGGCCCTCGGCCGGGGCCATCGCCGACGAGGTGCAGGCCATCCTCAAGGAGAAGTCGCCGGCGGCGCAGTTCGCGAAGCTGCGCGCCTCGGCGCACCCGCAGGCGCAGTTCCTGTGGGCCATCTTCCGGGACCTCTTCCACTATTGCGCGGTCCACCTCGCCGACATCGCCCACTGCGCCCGCGACGTGGACTTCGCCATCCGCTGGGGCTTCGGCTGGAAGCTCGGGCCCTTCGAGCTGTGGCAGGCGGCGGGCTGGCAGCAGGTCGCCGGCTGGATCGCCGAGGATCTCGCCGCCGGCAAGGCGATGGCGAAGGCGCCGCTGCCGGCCTGGGTCACGGACGGTCGCCAGGGCGTGCACGGGCCCCAGGGCTCGTTCTCGGCCACCGACGGCGCGATGCACGGCCGCTCCGCGCTCCCGGTGTACCGCCGCCAGCACTTCCCCGAGCTCGTGCTCGGCGAGAAGCCCGCGGACCGCGGCACGACCGTCTTCGAGGACGAGGGCGTGCGCCTGTGGCACCAGGGCGACGGCATCGCCATCGTCTCCTTCAAGAGCAAGATGCATTCGCTCGGCTCCGAGGTCCTCTCGGGGCTGAACCGCGCCATCGACGAGGCGGAGGCGAACTACGACGCCCTCGTCATCTGGCACGAGGCGCCCTTCGCCGTCGGCGCCAACCTCAAGGCGGCGCTCGAGTCGCTGAAGGCCGGGAAGATCGACGAGTTCGAGCAGATGGTGGCGCTCTTCCAGCGCACCTCGCAGCGCCTCAAGTACAGCCTCGTGCCTACCGTCGCGGCCGTCGAGGGCATGGCCCTGGGCGGCGGCTGCGAGTTCGTCATGCACGCGCAGCGCGTGGTCGCCGCCCTCGAGAGCTACATCGGGCTCGTCGAGGTGGGCGTGGGCCTGCTGCCCGCCGGCGGCGGCCTGAAGGAGATCGCCCAGCGCGCCAACGCGTGGGCCAAGGGCGGCGACGCCTTCCCGGAGCTCGGGCGCCTCTTCCGGCAGGTGGCGATGGCCGACGTCTCGAAGAGCGCCGACCACGCCCGCGAGCTGGGCTACCTGCGGCCCTCGGACGTCGTGGTGCTCCACCCCGCGGAACTGCTGCACGTCGCGAAGGCCCAGGCGCGCGCGATGGCCGAGTCCGGGCACCGCCCGCCGCTCGCGCCGACGCGCATCCCGGTGGCCGGCGCCACCGGCATCGCCACGCTCAAGATGATGCTCGTGAACATGAAGGAGGGCGGCTTCATCTCCGACCACGACTACGAGATCGGCTCGCGCATCGCCACGGTGCTGTGCGGCGGCGAGGTCGAGCCCGGCAGCCTCGTGGACGAGCGATGGCTGCTGGACCTCGAGCGGCACCACTTCGTGGAGCTGGCGAAGACCGCCAAGTCGCAGGACCGCATCGAGCACATGCTCAAGACCGGCAAGCCCCTGCGCAACTAGCAGCCCATGGGCAAGCTCGGCTCGGCCTTGGCCTGCCTCCTCTTCGCCATTCCCTTCGGGGGGGTGGGCGTCTTCGCGACCTGGGCCATCGGCTCCACGGTGAGCGACGCCTGGCGGGCGCGGGAGTGGGTGCGGGTGCGGGCGACGGTGCAGGACGCGAACCTCGCCGTCTCGAGCGGCAGCGAGGGCGGCTCGACGTACCAGGCGTCGGGAAGCTACCGCTACGCGTTCGGGGGGCGGCAGTACACCGGCAACCGCCTGGGCATCTCGACCCTGGGCGGGTCGGACAACATCGACGACTGGCACCACGAGGTGAGCGGCAGGCTCGCCGACGCGCGCGCCGCCGGCAAGCCCGTCACCGTCTGGGTCAACCCGGACAACCCGGCGGAGTCGGTCCTCGACCGCGAGCTGCGCTGGGGGCAGGTCCTCTTCCTCGTGCCCTTCTCGCTCGCCTTCGGCGGCGTGGGGGTGGGCGCCCTCGTGGCGCTGGTCTTCGTCCTGAAGGGCAAGGGGGAGGGCGGCGCGGGCGAGGCCGTGAACCGGGCCATCGGCGCCCGGGATGGCGACACGCAGACGGTGGACAACGCCTCGCCGCGCTTCCTCTGGGTGTTCGCGTTCTTCTGGAACGCGATGTCCTGGCCCATCGCCTTCCTCGCCGTTCCGGACATCGTGGAGAGCGGCGAGTGGCTGGGGCTGCTCGTGCTGCTCTTCCCGCTCGTCGGGCTGGGGCTGCTGTGGGCGGCGGTGTCGGCGACCTGGAACGCCTTCGTCGCCCGGCGCCGGGGCCCGGCCCTGGCGCGGCCCGCGCGCGCCCGCTCCGCGCCGGGCGCGCTCGCCGCGCAGGCCGCCCGCGCGATGTTCGATCCCGCGGCGGGAGGACGCGCCCGCGGCGGCTTCGGCGGCAGCGCGGTGCGGGAAGCGGACATTCCTCCCGCCGTCGCCGAGATCGAGGAGGGCGCCGGCGTCCTCACGCTGCGCTATTCCGGCCGGCGGCACCTGGGCGCGGCCCTGGGCCTGTTCGTCGCCGGCGGCATCGTCACCGCCATCGGCGCCGCCATGTTCGCGGCGGGCGACACGTTCCTCGGGGCGGCCGCGATGATCGTGATCGGCGTCCTGCTGGACGTGGGCGCGGTCGCCCTGCTCGTCGGCCGGCTGGTGGTGACCGTCCGGGCCGGCGAGCTTTCGGCCGAGAAGGCGGGCCTCTTCGTCCGGAAGTCCTGGTCCGTGCGCCGGGATTCGGTTCGGGCCCTCCGGCCGGTGGTTTCCTACACCGTCAACGGCCTTCCCTATTTCTCGCTGTTCGCCGAGACGGAGGACGACCGCGCTCCCCTGGGGACTTCCCTCAAGGGAGCGGAGGTCGCCGACGCCGTCTCGCGCCGCATCGCCCGCGCGCTCGGCGCCCCGCTTTCGCTGGTCGTCCCGGCCTCCAGCGTCCCCGTCCCCCCATCCGACTGAGGCCGGCCCCCGGCCCCGAACCTTCCCAGGAGAACGCCATGACCCGCCAGATCCAGGACGCCTATATCGTCGCCGCCGTGCGCACCCCCGTCGGCAAGGCCCCGAGAGGGATGTTCCGCGCCGTGCGCCCGGACGACCTGCTCGCCCACGTGCTCAAGGGCGCGATCGCGAAGGTGCCGGGGCTGGACCCGCACGACATCGCCGACGTCATCGTGGGCTGCGCGATGCCCGAGGGCGAGCAGGGCATGAACGTCGCGCGCATCGGGGTGCTCCTCGCGGGCCTTCCCGACAGCGTCCCCGCGATGACCGTCAACCGCTTCTGTTCCTCCGGCGTCCAGGCGATCGCGCTCGCGGCCGACCGCATCCGCACCGGCGACGACGACGTCGTCATCGCCG
>CAZNWZ010000212.1:0-3966 GCA_964576455.1 uncultured Lysobacter sp. | reverse complement strand
GGGGCGCGCCGGCGCAGCACCGCCTTGATGCGCGCCTGCAGCTCCTTCACCGAGAAGGGCTTGGTGACGTAGTCGTCGGCGCCGGTCTCCAGGCCCCGCAGCTTGTCCTCCTCGTCGCCGCGCGCCGTGAGCATGATGATGGGAAGCCTCTTCGTGCGCGCGTCGCCGCGCAGCCGGCGCGCGAGCTCCAGGCCGCTCTGTCCCGGCAGCATCCAGTCCAGGAGGACCAGGTCCGGCAGCTGCTCCTGGATGCGCTCCAGGGCCTGCTCGGCGCTATCGGCCAGCACGGGAAGCTGCCCCGCCTGCTCGAGGTTCAGGGCGATGAGCTCCGAGATGGCCGGTTCGTCTTCGACGACGAGGATTCGGGGCTGCATGGGAAGGGGCCGGCGATGTTTCCGGCATGTTACCGGCCGGTCGTGACAGGGAGGTTACAGGCCGGCGACCGTGCGCGCGGCCCGCCCGGCCCTAGACGCGCCGGATCACCAGCGTCGCGTTGGTGCCGCCGAAGCCGAAGGAGTTCGACATCACGGTGTCCAGCCGCGCATCGCGCGTCTGCGTGACGAGGGGCAGCTCGCCCACCGCCGGGTCCGGGGTCGTCACGTTCGCCGAGCCCGCGATGAACCCGCCCGCCATCATCAGCAGGCAGTAGATCGCCTCCTGGACACCGGCCGCGCCGAGCGAATGGCCGGAAAGCGACTTGGTCGAGGAGAAGGGCGGCGCCTTGACCCCCAGGGCGGCGAAGGTCTCGCGGATGGCGCCCAGCTCGGCCACGTCCCCCACCGGCGTGGACGTGCCGTGGGTGTTGAGGTAGTCCACCGGCGCCTTCGCGGTCTCGAGCGCCATGCGCATGCACCGCACCGCGCCCTCCCCGGACGGGGCCACCATGTCGTAGCCGTCGGAGGTCGCGCCGTAGCCGGCGACTTCGCCGTAGATGTGGGCGCCGCGCTTGCGGGCGTGCTCGAGCTCCTCCAGCACGACCATGCCGCCGCCGCCGGCGATCACGAAGCCGTCGCGGTCCGCGTCGTAGGCGCGAGAGGCCCTGGCCGGCTCGTCGTTGCGGCGCGACGAGAGCGCGCCCATCGCGTCGAAGAGGCACGAGAGCGACCAGTGCAGCTCCTCGCCGCCACCGGCGAACATCACGTCCTGCCTGCCCAGGGCGATCTTCTCGGCGCTCTCGCCTATGCAGTGCGCGCTGGTGGCGCAGGCCGAGCCGATGGAGAAGTTGATTCCCTTGATCTCGAACGGCGTGGCGAGGCACGCGGAGGTCGTGCTGGTCATCGTGCGCGGGACCATGTACGGCCCGATGCGCTTGACGCCCTTGGTGCGCGCGATGTCCGCGGCCTCCACCTGGTTCTCGGGGGAGCCGCCGCCCGACCCGGTGATGAGGCCGGTGCGCGGGTTCGACACGATGTCCGGCGCGAGCCCCGAGTCCGCGATGGCGTCCTTCATCGCCACGTAGGCATAGGCCGCCGCCGGGCCCATGAAGCGCCGGAGCTTCCGGTCGATCGCCGCCTCGAGGTCCACGACGGGTGCGCCCGCGACCTGGCTGCGGAAGCCCATCGTCGCGTATTCGGGCTGGTGCGTGATCCCCGAGCGCATCTCCCGCAGGGATTCGCTCACGCTTCTCTTGTCGTTGCCGAGGCAGGAGACGATGCCCAGGCCGGTGATGACGACGCGTCGCATCAGAAGTTGTCCGTGGAAGTGAAGAGGCCGACCTTGAGGTCGGTGGCGGTGTAGATCTCGCGGCCGTCGACGAGCATGCGGCCGTCGGCGATGCCCAGCACGAGCTTGCGCTCGATGAGTCGCTTGACCGCGAGCTCGTAGGTCACGAGCTTCGCGTCCGGCAGCACCTGCCCGGTGAACTTGACCTCGCCCACGCCCAGCGCGCGGCCGCGGCCGTGGTTCCCGCGCCACCCGAGGAAGAATCCGACCAGCTGCCAGAGCGCGTCCAGCCCGAGGCAGCCCGGCATCACGGGGTCGGTCTCGAAGTGGCAGCCGAAGAACCACAGGTCCGGCTTCACGTCGAACTCGGCCACGATCTCGCCCTTGCCGTGGGCCCCGCCTTCCCCGGCGATGCGGGTGATGCGGTCGAACATGAGCATCGGCGGCAACGGCAGCCGCGCGTTACCCGGCCCGAACAGGCGGCCGTGGCCGCATTCGATCAGCTCCTCGCGGGTGTAGGCGTCCTTCTGCTTCAATTCGGAATTCCCTTGCCGGTTGAAGGGGATAGGATACCCCGGCCGGGTGAGGCCGTGCTCGGTTCCCGGAGGGGCCGGCCGGCGGGAATGTGGGAAAATGTCCGCCTGGAATCCCGAGCCCTTCCCCATGGACCGAAATACCCCCCGCCCCACCGAGATCAAGCTGCACCAGAAGTCGCGCATCCTCGAGATCGCCTTCGACGACGGCCAGCGCTTCAGCCTGCCCTGCGAGTACCTGCGCGTCTTTTCCCCCTCCGCCGAAGTGCGCGGCCACGGCCCCGGCCAGGAGGTGCTGCAGGTCGGCAAGCGCGACGTGGAGATCCGGGAGATCGAGCCGGTGGGCAACTACGCGGTGAAGCTCGCCTTCTCCGACGGCCACGACACGGGCCTGTATTCCTGGGACTACCTGCACGAGCTGGGGGAGAAGCAGGAGTCGAGCTGGAAGACCTACCTCGCGCGCCTGGAGGCCGCCGGCGCCTCGCGCGACCCGAAATGAGCGACAAGACGACCCACTTCGGCTTCAAGGAGGTCCCGGAGGGGGAGAAGCACGCCCACGTCGGCCGCGTCTTCACCTCGGTCGCGCAGGACTACGACCGGATGAACGACCTCATGTCGCTGGGGCTGCACCGGCTGTGGAAGCACTTCGCCATCGAGATGGCCGACGTGAAGCCGGGGCAGAAGGTGCTCGACGTGGCCTCGGGCAGCGGCGACCTCGCCCTGGCCTTCGCCCGGCGCGTGGGTCCCGCGGGCTGCGTGGTGATGACCGACATCAACGCGGAGATGCTCGCCGTCGGCCGCGACAAGGTGATGGACCACGGGAGAATCGCCCCGCCGGCGATCTGCAACGGGGAGAGGCTTCCGTTCCCGGACGACCTCTTCGATTGCGTCACGATCGCCTTCGGGCTTCGCAACTTCACGCACAAGGACCGCGGCCTCGCGGAGTTCGCGCGCGTGACGCGCCCCGGCGGGCGCGTGCTGGTCCTCGAGTTCTCCAAGGTGTGGAAGCCGCTCGCGAAGCCCTACGACCTCTACTCGTTCAACGTGCTGCCGTGGCTCGGCCGCCACGTGGCCAGGGACGAGGACGCCTACCAGTACCTCGCCGAGTCGATCCGCATGCACCCGGACCAGGAGACCCTCAAGGCCATGATGGAGGCGGCGGGCCTGGTGAAGGTGGACTACCACAACCTCACCCTCGGGGTCGTCGCGCTGCACCGGGGGTTCAAGCCGTGATCGGCGCGGCGCCCGCCTCGCTCGCCGCCGTGCCCGCCTCGGCCGCGGCCGCGGCGATCAACCGGCTCACGGCCGCGGCGCCGCTCTCGCGCGAGCGCCTGGGCCGGTTCGCCGGCAAGACGGCGCTCTTCCGCGTGGGGCCGATCGCCGTCTCGCTCCTGGTGCAGACCACCGGCGAGGTGCTGCCGGCCCCGGGCGGCGCGGCACCCGACCTCGAGGTGCGCCTCTCGCCCTTCCTGCTGCCACGCCTCGCGGCGCGCGACGAGTCGGCCTATCGCGACGTCGAGACCTTCGGCGACGTGGAGTTCGCGGGCGAGGTGGCGTTCCTCGCGAAGAACCTGCGCTGGGACGCCGAGGAGGACCTGTCGCAGGTGGTGGGCGACGCCGCCGCGCACGGCCTGGTTTCGGCCGCGCGCGGGGCCGCGGCGTGGGGCCGGGACGCCTCCGGGCGCCTGGCCGCGGGCGCCGCCGAGTACTTCACCGAGGAGGATCCCCTCATCGCCTCGCGCGTGAAGGTGGAGGACTTCATCGCCGGCGT
>CAZNWZ010000211.1:0-3983 GCA_964576455.1 uncultured Lysobacter sp. | reverse complement strand
CTACTTGATCCCCGCCTGCATGAACGACTGCATGAACTGGCGCTGGAAGAGGAGGAACGCCACGAGGAGCGGGGAGACGGCCATCAGGGTCCCGGCGCTGATCACCGCCCAGTCCACGCCGGACTCGGGAGCGCCGAAGATCGCGAGACCCACCGTGAGCGGGCGCGTGTTCACGGAGTTGGTGATGATGAGCGGCCAGAGGAAGTTGTTCCAGTGGTAGCTCACGGAGACGAGCGCGTAGGCGAGGTAGGTGGGCCGCGCGAGCGGCACGTACACCCGCCAGAGCACCCCCAGCATCGAGCAGCCCTCGACGCGCGCGGCCTCCTCGAGCTCGCGCGGGATCGTCTTGAAGGTCTGGCGCATGAGGAAGATGCCGAAGGCGCTCGCCATGTAGGGCAGGCCCACGCCCAGGATCGTGTCCACGAGGCCCAGCCTCGCCATCGTCTTGTAGTTCTCCACGATCAGGACCTCGGGCATCACCATGAGCTGGACCAGCACGAGTCCGAAGGCGACGTCGCGGCCCGTGAAGTCGAAGCGCGCGAAGGCGAACCCGGCCAGCGTGCACAGGACGAGCTGCGCCGCGAGGATCATCGTCACCAGCAGGACGGTGTTCAGGAAGTGGCGCGGGAAGGGCGCGTAGGTCCAGGCCTTGCGGAAGTTGTCGAGCGTGAGGGGCGAGAGCGGGTCGAAGTGCGTGGCCATGGACGCCGGGTGGAAGGCCGCCCAGAACGCGTACAGCAGGGGCGCCACCCACAGCAGCGCCAGCAGCCAGGCCGCCGCGGTCTCGAGGAGCGGCAGCTCCCGGTCGAGCACCCTCATCGGTAGTGCACCCGCTTCTCCACCAGCTGGAACTGCACGATCGCCAGGCCCGCCAGCAGCGCGAGCAGCACCACCGTCAGCGCGGAGGCGTAGGCCGTGTCGAAGAAGCTGAAGGCCACCTGGTAGATGTAGTAGAGGAGCAGGTTCGAGGCGTTGTCGGGCCCGCCCTTGGTCAGGATGAAGAGGTGGTCCACCAGCTTGAAGGAGTTGATGGTCGCGTTCACCAGCACGAAGAGGGTCGTGGGCATGAGCAGCGGGAAGGTGACGCGGCGGAAGTAGTACCAGCGCGAGGCGCCCTCGACCTTGGCCGCCTCCTCGAGCTCCGGCGAGAGCGACTGCAGCGCCGCCAGGTAGAAGATCATGAAGAAGCCGGCCTCCTTCCACACCGTCATCACCGCGAGGCACCCCATCACCGTGGCGGGGTCCCCGAGCCAGTTGTGGCTGGCGGCGCCGAAGAGCGCGGTGAACTTGTCCAGCAGCCCGATCTGCGGCGTGTAGAAGAAGAGCCAGAGGTTGGCCACCGCGACCATCGGCAGGATCGTCGGCGTGAAGTAGCTCATGCGCACCAGGGCCCGCGCCGGCAGGCGGTCGTTCACCCAGATCGCCATGAGCAGCGCGATCGCGATCGAGGTCGGGATCGTGGCGGCCGCGAAGTAGAGGTTGTTCCGGAGGACCTGCCAGAAGATGGGGTCGTCGCCGAGCGCCGCGTAGTTCGCGAGCCCGACGAACCTCGTCGGCCGCACCACCGTGCCCGTCGAGAAGAAGCTGTCGAAGAGCGTGGCGAAGGCGGGGTAGTGCGTGAAGCCGACGAGCAGGATGGCTGCCGGGGTGAGCAGCAGCCATCCGTACACGTTCCTCATCGGGCGGTCAGCGGTAGGGCTTCAGGAGCCGGTCGGCCTCCGCCTGGGCGGCCTTGAGCGCGTCGGCCGGCGGCTTCTGGCCGGTGAGCGAGGCCTGGATCGCGTCGTCGAGGAGCTTCCTCACGCGCCCGGTCTGGAACGTGGAGAGCTCGGGCGTCGCGTACTGGAACTGGTCGCGGGCGACCACGGCCGGCGGGAACTCGGCGGCGTAGGCCTTGAGCTTGGGCGTGTCGTAGGCCGCGGGGGAGATGCCCACGTAGCCCGTGGCCATGCTCCAGTCGGCGGCGCGCTCGGGCGCGGTCATGAACTTCACGAAGGCGAGCGCGGCCTTCCTCTCCTCGGGGGTGGTCTTCTTGAAGAGGTAGAAGTTGCCGCCGCCCGTGGGCGAGCCGCGCTGCTTGGAGGCCGGGAGCATGGCCACGCCGAACGGGAACTTGGCGCTGCCCTTCACCGCGGTGAGGTTGCCGGTGGTGTGCCACATCATCGCGGTCTTGCCCTCGGTGAAGGCCTGCCGGAGCGTGCCCCACTCCACCGTGCCCTCGGGCATGACCTTGTGCTTCGCGCCCAGGTCGCGCCAGTACTGCAGCGCGCCGATCACGTCCGGGTGCGCGTAGTTGGTCTGGTTGCCGTCGCGGTTCATGAGGTCCTGGCCGTTCTGGCGCGCGAAGGCCTGGAACATCCAGTAGGCGTAGCCGGTGGAGGGGACCATGACGCCCCAGCGCTGCACGTTGCCGGCGGCGTCCTTCTTCACCAGCTTCTGCGCGAACTGCGTCATCTCGGTCCAGTTGGCCGGGGCCTTCTCGGGATCGAGGCCGGCCTCCTTGAACGCCTCCTTGTTCCAGTACATGACGATGGTCGAGCGCTGGAAGGGGATGCCGTACACCTTGTTCTTGTAGGTGCCGTTCATCATCAGCGCGGGATAGAACGACTTGAGCCAGGCCTTGTCGTCGGCCGTGGTGGCGACGTCGTCCCAGGCCATGATCACGTCCTGCTCGAGCAGCTCGTACACGTCGATCGAGAAGAGCACCGAGATCTGCGCCGGCTGGCCGGCCTTGAGCGCCGCGAGCGCCTTGATGCGCGCGTCGTCGTAGTTGCCGGCGTAGATCGGCTTCACCTTCACGCCGGGATTGGCCTTCTCGAAGTCCGCCGCGTAGCCGTCGATCACCTTGGTGAGCGGGCCGCCGACCGCGATCGGGTAGTAGAAAGTGAGTTCCACCTGGGCCCACGCCGCCTGCGCGAATCCCAGGAGCGCTGCCGTGACGAGTGCGAGTATCGACCGCATAGCGTTTCTCCCTTGTTGTCCGGAACTGCCGTTTGTCCCACCTACAGTCTGGGAATCCTTCGTTGCCGCCGCTTGACAGGGGTCAATCGGCGGCGGCGGCGAGGCGCTGGCGCTCCTGCGGCGCGCGCACGCCCGTCGCCCCATCGAAAAGGTGCTGCGCATCGCCGTCCCAGGCGAGCCGCACCGGCGCGCCCGCGGCGAGCGAGAGCTGCCCGGGAGAGCGCACGAGGAGCGTCTCCTCGCCGACCCGCGCCGTGACGATCGTGTCCGCGCCGTGGTACTCGGAGCTCGTGACCGTGGCGGCCACCCCGCCGGAATCCGCGAGCCGGATGTGCTCGGGCCGCACGCCGAGCACGAGCCCCTCGCCGCGGCCGGCGAAGAGGACGTCGGGCGAGCCGCGCACGGCGGCGCCGCCGGGCGCGTCGGCCAGCGCGACCAGGTTCATGGCGGGCGTGCCGATGAAGCGCGCCGCGAACGTCGTCGCGGGCCTCGCGTAGAGCTCCTCGGGGGAGCCCTCCTGCTCGATGCGCCCGTCGCGCACGAGGACGACCCGGTCGGCCATGCTCATCGCCTCGACCTGGTCGTGCGTGACGTAGACGACGGTCATCCCGAGGCGCCGCTGCAGCCCGCGGATCTCCACCCGCATCCCGTGGCGAAGCTGCGCGTCGAGGTTCGACAGCGGCTCGTCCATGAGGCAGATCCGGTTCTCCGCGATGATGGCCCGCGCGAGCGCCACGCGCTGGCGCTGGCCGCCGGAGAGCTGCTGCGGCTTGCGGTCGAGGAACTCGGCGAGCCCGACCTGGTCGGCCACGCGGGCGAGGCGGTCCCGGCGCTCCCCCTCGGGCGTGCCGCGGACCTTGAGGCCGAAGACGATGTTCTCCTCGGTGGACAGGTGCGGGAAGAGCGCGTACGACTGGAACACCATGGACACGCGGCGCTTCTCCGGGGAGAGGCGCGTCACGTCCTTGCCGTCGATGAGGATGCGGCCGTCGCTCACGTCCTCCAGCCCGGCGATGAGCCGC
>CAZNWZ010000210.1:0-4036 GCA_964576455.1 uncultured Lysobacter sp. | reverse complement strand
GCGAACACGGCGAGCACCAGCACCAGCTCGATCCAGGTGAAGCCCGCGGAATGTCGTCGCATGCGCGACATGATACGACGCCGCCGCGCGGCTCAGTGCCCGCGCACGAACAGCTCGTAGAGCGTGAGGGCGATCTCCACCACGATCAGGATCACGATGTACCACTCCACGCGCAGCGAGTGGCGCGTGTCGAGGATGTCCAGCAGGGTCTGCGCCGTGCGGGTGACGAGCCCCAGCTTCTGCTCCAGCGCCGCATTGCGCTCCTGCAGCTCGAACTCGTCCTCCAGGCGCAGGTAGAGCCCCTCGAGCGCGGGCAGGTCCCACAGGATCTCCGGCTTGTCGCTGACCGCCGCGCGCCCCACCATGAGGTGCTCCGTGTGCAGCGTGGCGCCGACGTCCTTCAGCAGGTCGCCCGTCTTCGCGGCGATGCTGCCGGCATTCTCCAGCTCCGCCGCCAGGCGCTCCATGCGTTCCAGGCTCGCGGCGATGCTCGATTCGTAGAAGGCGAGGAGAACGCTCTTCGAGAGCACGTCGGCGATCACCTGCAGGCGCTCCACCGAAAGCGCCTCCAGGTGCACGACCCCTTCCTTCATGCCCTCCTTCGCGGACGGGTCCACCCGGACCTCGACCTCCTCGGTCTCGGGCGAGGGATAGGGGTTGCCCATCTGGGGCTGGATCTCGGCGATGAACGCCGCCGCCGAGGCGGGGCTCACGTCGAAGAACACGACGGCGCCGTACCGGAAGAGCACCGCCACCCCGCCCCCCTTCACGGCGACGGTGAGCGGGTTGGTGGCGAGGGTCTCCGCCGGGCGCCACGCGCGCAGCCCGATGCGCTGCGCGATGAGCACCGCGCCGGCCCTGAAGGCTGTCTTGCCTGCGAACGAGATTTCCATCGTCATCCCGGCGTCCTGGAGGGGCCAGGACCATTCTAGACCCGCAGGATCGCCCCCGTTCCCGCGCGGGCCGTGGCGCCGCGGATCAGGTGCCGGGCTTCACCAGGGGCCAGCCGCGCCTTGCCCACTCGCTCATGCCGCCGTGCACGTAGCGCACGTGCGAGTAACCGCCCGTGTTCCGAAGCGCCCGCAGCACGGCCGGGGAGCGGTTCTGCGAGTTGCAGATGAGCAGCACGGGCTTCGCGGGATCTGCCGGGATCTCGGCCACGCGCTGGCCGAGCTGGCTCATGGGCAGCAGGCGCGCGCCCGGCGCCACCCCGGTGGCATGCTCGCGCGGCTCGCGGATGTCGATGAGGATGGCCTGGCCGGACTCGTGGAGCGCCCGGGCCTCTTCCAGGCTCACGACGATGGGATCGAGGGCGGCGGCGCTGGCGGTGGCGGCGGCCAGCGAGGCGGCGGCGAGGGTGGTACGCAGCGACATGGCGTTTCCGGTGGAAAATGGGAGCGCGAATTATACCCCCATGGGTATAATGCCGCAAGCGGCCGCGCACGGCTCTTGCTTGGAAACGGCGGACGAAGCCCCCAAACCCCCACGACGAAAATGCTCAAGTCCCTTCATGCGCCGCGCGGCATGGTCACCGCGCCCCACCACCTCGCCTCCCAGGCGGGCCTTGCCGTGCTTCGCGACGGCGGCAACGCCGTCGAGGCGATGGTCGCCATGGCTTCCGCCATCGCCGTCGTCTATCCCCACATGAACGCGATCGGCGGCGACGGCTTCTGGCTGGTGAGCGATCCCGCGAAAGGCGTCTTCGCCATCGACGCGTGCGGGCGGTCGGGCAGCGCCGCGACCCGCGATTTCTACCGGGAGCGCGGCTGCACTTCGATCCCGTCCCGCGGCCCGCTCGCGGCCAACACCGTGGCGGGCGCGATCTCCGGATGGATGGCGGCGCTGGAGTCCGTGGGCGGAAAGCTCCCGGTTTCGCGCCTGCTGGCCGACGCCGCCTGGTATGCCAGGAACGGCGCGCCCGTCACCGGCAACCAGGTGACCTACACCGCGAAGTTCCAGGCCGAGCTGCAGGACCAGCCCGGATTCGCGAAGGCCTATCTCACCGACGGCAGGCCGCATGCCGCCGGAAGCCTGCAGCGCTTCCCGGCGCTCGCGGCCACGCTCGAACGCCTCGCGAAGGCCGGTCTCGACGATTTCTACCGGGGCGAGATCGGCGCGGCGCTGGCCGCCGAGCTGGCGAAGCTGGACAGTCCGGTGCGCGGGAAGGACCTGCGGGAGCACCGCGCACAGGTGGTGCGACCGCTTTCCGTGAGGATCGGCGCCGGCGAGCTCTTCAACATGACTCCGCCGACGCAGGGCCTCGCCTCCCTCATGATCCTCGCGATCTTCGACCGCATCCGGGGCGGCGCGAAGGTGGATGGCTTCGAGCACGTGCACGGGCTCGTGGAGGCGACCAAGCAGGCCTTCCTCGTGAGGAACCGCCACATCTGCGACCCCGCGGCGATGAAGGTCGATCCGTGGTCGTTCCTTTCGGACGCGGCTCTCGACGAGCGCGCCGCGGCCATCGACCCGGCCCGCGCGCGCCCCTGGCCCGAGCCGCCCGTCCAGGGCGACACGGTCTGGATGGGCGCGGGCGACTCCGAGGGCCGGATGGTGAGCTATATCCAGAGCGTGTACTGGGAGTTCGGCTCCGGCATCGTGCTCGCCGATACGGGCGTGGGCTGGCAGAACCGCGGCAGCTCGTTCCTGCTCGATCCCGCCTCGCACCTGGCGCTCGAGCCGGGACGCAAGCCCTTCCATACCCTCAATCCGGCGCTCGCGAAGCTCGCCGACGGGCGCACGATGGTCTACGGCAACATGGGCGGCGACGGCCAGCCGCAGAGCCAGGCCGCCGTCTTCTCCCGCTTCGCGATGTTCGGCGACGACCTGCAGCAGGCCGTGACCAAGCCGCGCTGGCTCCTGGGCCGCACCTGGGGAACGATGAGCGTGAGCCTCAAGGTCGAGTCGCGCCTGGACGAGACCGTCGTGGCGAAACTGCGCGCCGCCGGCCACGACGTCGAAGTGATCGAGCCCTTCTCCGATTTCGTGGGCCACGCGGGCGCCCTGGTTCGCGACGGCGCGGGCGTCATCTCCGGCGCCGCCGATCCCCGCTCCGACGGCACCGTCGCCGGCTGGTAGGCAAGACAAAAGGGGGGCGGTTCCTTCGAACCATCCCCCTTTCCCGGTCACCAGCCGATGGCCTTGGGCGCCCAGAGCGCGAGGGCGGGGAACCAGAACACCAGCGCCAGCGCGAGAACTTGCAGCGCGATGAACGGGATCACCCCCACGTAGATCTGCCGCGTCGAGACTTCCGGCGGCGCCACCCCCTTCAGGAAGAAGAGCGCCCAGCCGAACGGCGGCGTGAGGAAGCTCGTCTGCAGGTTCACGCAGATGAGCGTCGCGAGCCACACGAGGTCCACGTTCTGGCTCACGAACACCGGCAGGAAGAGCGGCACGGCGATGTAGCTGATCTCGATCCACTCGAGGAAGAAGCCGAGGATGAAGATGATGAGCATCAGGAACCAGATGTCCGCGCTCACCCCGCCCGGCAGCCACTCGAACATCTGCGCGATGAGGTCCTCGCCGTGCAGGCCCCGGAAGGCGAGCGAGAACACCTGCGCGCAGATGAGGATGAACATCATCATGGCCGTGATCTTGGTGACGGACTGCACCACGTCGCGCAGCACCTTCCACGACATGCGGCCGGCCACCCCCGTCACCAGGATCGAGCCCAGGGCGCCCATCGAGGCCGCTTCCGTGGGCGCGGCGACGCCCGCGATGATCGAGCCCAGCACCGCGAGCACGAGCAGCACCGGCGGCACCACGACCTTCCCGAAGCGGATCCACAGGTCGCGCCGCGCGAGGGCGTCGCGCTCCGCCTGCGGGATGGGCGGCATCAGGTCCGGCTTCACCATGCCGAGGATGACGATGTAGAGGCAGTAGATCGCCGCGAGCAGCATGCCCGGTATCACCGCCGCCGCGAAGAGCGTGCCCACGGACAGCTGCAGGATGTCCGCGAGCAGGATCAGGATGAGCGAGGGTGGGATGATCTGCCCGAGCGTCCCCGACGCGCAGATGGCCCCGCACGCGAGCCCCG
>CAZNWZ010000209.1:0-4080 GCA_964576455.1 uncultured Lysobacter sp. | reverse complement strand
CGCCACACGTAGGCGTCGAAGCTCCCGAACTCCTTCTGCACGGCGAGGAAGGCCTTCGCGTTCCTCACCGTCCCCTCGACCTTGAGGCGGTTTCGCACGATGCCGGGATCGAGGAGCAGCTTCTCGACGCGCGCGGGCGTGAGGCGCGCGACCTTCGCGGGATCGAAGTCCGCGAACAGGCGCCGGTAGTTCTCGCGCTTGGCCAGTATCGTGGACCACGAAAGCCCCGCCTGCGCGCCTTCCAGCACCAGGAACTCGAAGAGCACGCGGTCGTCGTGCACGGGCCGGCCCCATTCGCGGTCGTGGTAGGCGACGTATTCCGGCGAGCCCAGGCACCAGGGGCAACGCAGCTCCTTCGCGGGCGGCGTCCGCCCCGTCATGGCAGCCCCGCGACCCTGGGGCAACGCTCGAGGATGTTGCCGGTTTCGACGCGCATGGTGGAGGGAGTCTGGTCGCGCTTCGACGGGGCGTCAATTCACGACCCCGGGCGCGAGCGGAGGAAGGCGCGGACCGCGGCGAAAGGCCACGCCTAGGCGAGCCAGCTGCGGATCCTGTCGCAGACCTCCGCGCGGTCCAGCAGGTCGAGGTGATTCATGCCGTAGCCGATCCACTGCCGCTTCGCGGGGATGCCGAGCGCTCCCTTGGGCGTCCTGCCGTGCCCGAGCGCGCTGGGGACCGGCACCAGGCCGTCGCCGAGGAAGCGCTCGCGCAGTGCGCTGCCCTTGCGCGCGAGCGAGGCGGCGGCCGCGAAGCACGGCACGCCGTCCGGCAGCGGCACTAGACGCCGCCTCGTGGTGACGAAGCGGTCCCTGCCCGCCCAGTCCTCGTCGAGCAGGTTGCCCTGGCGCAGGTCGGTGATCCCGGCGCTGCGCAGCTTTCCCAGGCGCGCGAACGCCGTCGTGTACGGGCTGCGGTCGAGGACCACGTTCACCCAGTTTCCGCCGCGCTCGAGCGGGGCGCCGTCGTGCGGCGTGCCCAGGAAGACGACCTTCGCCACCTTGCCCGGCCAGGCCTGCCTTGCCTGCGCGCCGTAGTGCAGGGCGCTTCGCGCGACCAGCCCGCCCATGCTGTGGGCGAGGATCGCGATCTCCTCGACGGGAACGGGCCAGGCCCGCACGAGCGATTCGAGGAGGCGCGCGAACTCCCGGCCGTTGGTCGAGACATGGCGGCCGGAGTTGTAGTGCAGGTAGAGCGGCGTGCAGGGCGGCTGGAGCCCGCGGCTCCGGGCGAGGGCCTCGCCGTGGTCGTGGCCGTTGCGCTGCCACTGCAGGTCGTTCCGGCACAGCCCGTGCACGAGGACGAGAAGCCGCCCCGTCGGCCGGGGGATCGCCTTCGAGAGGCTGGGCCGGCGCAGGACCAGCGCCTGCCCGCCGCGGCGAAAGCGCATCGGGATGGCGAGGGGATTGCCGCTCGCGGCCAGGTGGTCGCCCAGCACGCCGTTGAGCGCGGCGAGCACCGCCTCGCGCGCGGGGGAGGACGGTTCCTCGCCCACGAGCGAGGCGAGGTTCGCGAGGGCGAGATCCACGCCGCCGCCCACGAGCCGCGTCACCCCGCGGATGCTGCGGTAAACGAGGCCGGTGATCCCCTTCGTGGGCTTCTGCGTGGCCTTGCCCAAGGGGCCCGGGACTCGCGAGATGTTGTGGTGCATCGTCTCGACGATGCCCGTGATCCCGAGCGTCGCGTCGACGGCAAGGCGCCCGAGCCCGTGCAGGTCGGACGCGTGGAGATGGCGCGGCTTGGCCGTCATGCCGCCAGCATATCGCGAAGCCCGACGCCCCGACGTCAGAGGATCTCGAAGGCGATGCCGCGCTTCCGGAGCAACTCCTCGATGAGGCGCCTCCAGGGGCCTTTCGGGGTCCAGATCCGCTCCACCGCCTTCCAGGCCTCGTCCGGGTTCTCCTTGCCGACGATCGTGCGGTAGAGGAAGGTCATCGACGAGGCGCGCAGGTTGACCTGGCAGTGCACGAGGACCTTGCGGCCCTCCAGCGCCTTCATCACGGCCGCGAAGGTCTCGAAGTCGCGTTCCGTCGGGTTGTCGAAGGCGATGGGGATGTTCACGAAGACGAGGCCCTGGCCGCCCACGATCCTCGCCTCTTCCTTCACCGCGTCGGGCACCGTCGGCGGGGCGAGGTACACGACGGCCTCGAAGCCCTGCCCCTTCAGGCCCTGGAGCGACTCCGCGGCCGGCTGGCCGGAGGTGAAGATCGCCGGCGTGGCCTGGACGAGATTCGGTGGCGGATCGCGCCAGGGTTCCGCCAGCGCCTGCCCCGCGGCCAGGGCCAGGGTGGCGACGGCGACGATCCTCGCGAGCGCGCTCACGGGCGGTGGCCCGCGAGCGCGCGGGTCAACTCCGCCGCCGGAACTTCCCGGCACCCGCTCGCGTTCTGCCCGGCCCAGATCGGCGAGAAGTCGCTGCTGCCCAGGCTCTCGGCCCGCGCCCGAAGCGGCGCGATGGCGGGCGCGGCGAGCGGGAACTGCGGCGCCAGCGGGCTGACGGGCCCGAGCTCGCGCATGATCCGGTTGATGATGCCCCGCGCCGGCCGGCCGGTGAAAACGTTCGTGAGGGCCGTGACGCGCGCCGCCTCGCTCTTCAGCGCGGCCCGGTGCACGCCGCTGGTGGTGGCCTCGGGGCAGAGCAGGTAGGTGGTGCCGACCTGCACGCCCGAGGCGCCCAGCGCCATCGCCGCCGCCACGCCCTTCGCATCCGCGATCCCGCCCGCGGCGATCACCGGCAGCTTCACCGCCTTCACCACCTGCGGCACCAGCGCGAAGGTGCCCACCTGCGTGGCGATGTCCTCGGAAAGGAACATGCCGCGGTGGCCCCCGGCCTCCACGCCCTGCGCGATCACCGCGTCCACGCCGTGGCGCTCGAGCCAGATCGCCTCCTCGACCGTGGTGGCCGACGAGAGGACCTTCGAGCCCATCGCCTTCACGCGCGCCAGCAGCTCGGGGGAGGGGAGGCCGAAATGGAAGCTCACCACCTTCGGCTTGAACTCGGCGAGCACCTGCGCGGCCTCCTCGCCGAAGGGGATGCGCGCCGGGCCCCTGGGGATGGCGTCCGCATCGAGGCCGAACTCCTCGTAGTAGGGCGCCAGGGCCGCGAGCCACGCCGCCTCGCGCTCGGCCAGGGGCACGGGCGGCTCGTGGCAGAAGAAGTTCACGTTGTACGGCCGGTTCGTCTGCGAGTGGATGTCGAAGAGCTCCCGGCGCATCGCGGCCGGATCGAGCATGGCGCAGGGCAGCGACCCCAGCCCGCCGGCGTTTGAGACGGCGACCGTGAGCGCGGCGAGCTGCACGCCGGCCATCGGGGCCTGGATGACGGGCAACTCGGTTCCCAGGACTTCGCGAAGGGTCATGGCGGTCGTCCTTCCCGCGCGCTGCCCGCGATCCTCGCCCGGAAGCGCGCGCCCAGGTGCGCCACCAGCATCCCGGGCAGCGAGAGCACGGCGAACAGGATGAGGCCCAGGGGCGCGAGGCTCCCCACCTCGCCGCTGCGGATTGCCATGCCGACGAACTGGAAGAGGAAGAGCGCGAGCGCCCAGCGCCACGGCTTGTGCGGCCACAGGATGCCCAGCAGCCCGCACAGCGCGAGGGAGACGGGGTAGGCCGCGGTCCAGTAGAGGTCAGCGTCCCACGCCTCGCGCTTGCCCGACAGGACCGAGGCCGCCACCCAGAGCGCGGTTCCGGCGATCGCGGCGACGGTGATCGGGAGGGCCACCTTCCGGGTGCCGTCGGACTCGGCGTGCGCATCGGTCATGCTGGCCCGCCTCCCTTCCGTCAGAAACCCGCCGGCGGCTGCCAGAGCTCGACCTTGTTGCCCTCCGGATCCAAGACCCAGCCGAACTTGCCGTACTCGGACTCCTCGACCTTCTCCTGCACGGCGCAGCCCTCCTCGCGCAGGTCCTTCAGGACGGCGTGCAGGTCGTCCACGCGGTAGTTGATCATGAAGGGCGACTTGCTCGGCGCGAAGTAGTCGCTGCCGGCCTCGAAGACGTTCCAGACGGTCGTCCCGTTGAAGGGCTGGCCCTGCGCGTCCGTCCAGCGGAAGGCGGAGCCTCCCCAGGGCTCGAGCTCGATGCC
>CAZNWZ010000208.1:0-4085 GCA_964576455.1 uncultured Lysobacter sp. | reverse complement strand
ATCTTCTTGAAGGTCATGTCGCGCGTGATGCCGGCGTTGTTGATGAGGATGTCGATGGGGCCCACCTCCGCCGAGATCTTCGCGACGGCGTCGTGGCAGGAGTCGAAGTCGGCCACGTCGCAGGGGTAGGCGTGGAAGTGGTAGTCGCGGCTCTCCATGTCCTTCAGCCACTCCTGGTACTTCGTGTTGCCGGGGGAATAGGTCACCACGACCTTGATTCCCATGCGGGCGAGCTTCATGCAGATGGCTTCACCGAGGCCGCCCATGCCTCCGGTCACGAGGGCGATGCGTTGCGTCATGTCTTTCTTCCTCCTGGCGTTGTGCTTGGCTGCGCGCCGCGGCCGCCGCCGCCGGTCGCGCCCGTCTACTTCGCGTGCTCGATCTCGGCCCGTTCCCGGACGTAGCGGCCGGGCGCGGGCTCGAGGGGCTTCCTCCTGGCGCTGCCGAGCTGCGCGCGCGCCGCCACCGGCTTGCCGGCGAAGGGCCTGACCCAGGCCGCCCACGGCACCCACCAGCTCCCGGGGGCCTCCTGGGCCTGGGCGAACCACTTGTCCGCGTCGGGGCCCAGGCGCTCGTTGGTCCAGTAGCTGCGCTTGCCCTTCGAGGCCGAATTGATGGAGCCGGCGATGTGCCCGCTCGCGCCCAGCACGAACTTCACCGGCCCGCCCAGGTACCGGGCGCTCTCGTAGGCGCCCTTCCAGGGCACGATGTGGTCCTCGCGCGCGGCGAACACGAAGGCCGGCATGTCCACCCGCTTCAGGTCCACCGGCACGCCGCACATCGTGAGGGCGTCGGGGACCACGAGCTTGTTGTCCTGGTAGGTGTTGCGCAGGTAGTAGGCGTACATCGGCCCCGGCAGGTTCGTCGAGTCCCCGTTCCAGTAGAGCAGGTCGAAGGCGGGGGGCTGCTGCCCCTTGAGGTAGTTGGACACCACGTAGGTCCACACCAGGTCGTTGGCGCGCAGGCTGGAGAACGCGCTCGCGAGCTCCGCCCCCGGCACGATGCCGCCCTTCGCGAGCTTCTTCTCGCGCTTCTCGACGAAGTTGCGGTCGATGTAGACGCGGATCTCGCCCACGTCGGAGAACTCCAGGAGCGCGGTCATGAGCGTGAGGCTCGCGACCGGCTTCTTCTTCTTCCTCGCGAGCACCGCGAGGGCCGAGGCGAGGAGCGTGCCGCCGATGCAGAAGCCCAGCGCGTTCACCTTGTCGGCGCCGGTGATCGCCCTCGCCTCCTCGATCGCGGCCATCACCCCCATCTCGAGGTAGTCGTCCCACGTGAGCTTGTCGAGCGGCGGCTTCACGTTGCGCCACGACACCATGAACACCGTGTGCCCCTGCTCGATCGCGTAGCGCACGAGCGAGTTCTCCGGCTGCAGGTCCATGATGTAGAACTTGTTGATGCACGGCGGGATCATCACCAGCGGCCGCTCGTGCACCTTTTCCGTGAGCGGGCTGTACTGCACGAGCTGGATGAGGTCGTTCTCGAAGACGACCGCGCCCTTCGTCACGGCGATGTTGTGGCCGACCTCGAAGGCGCCCTCGTCGGTCATCGAGATGCGGCCCTTCTCCATGTCCGCCAGGAGGTTCTTCATGCCCTCCTCGATCGTCTTGCCGCCGCTCTCGAGCGCCGCCTTGATCGCCTCGGGGTTGGTCGCGAGGTAGTTCGAGGGGGCGGCCGCGTCCAGGTACTGGCGCATGAAGAAGCGCATGCGCCGCTTGGTGGCGGCGTCCATGTCGGCCTCCTCCACCGCCTGCATCATCATCTTCGAGGTGAGGAGGTAGGAGTCGCGGTAGTAGCGGAAGAGCGGCAGCTCGCTCCACTCCGGCGCGCTGAAGCGCTTGTCGCCCACCGGCTTCGCCTCGGGCTCCGGCTCCGGCTGGAAGGCCCGCATCCAGAGGTTCATCTGCTCCTGCATGTACTTGCCCTGCAGGTCGAGCAGCGTCTGCGGCTTGGCGCTGACCGACTCGAGCCACGCCCGGTAGGCCTCCGAGAAGCCGGACATCACGTGGTGCGTGGGACTGTCGGCGTGCAGCGAGGAGGCGATCTTCTCGTGCGACTTGCGAAGGATGCCGGCGATGCGCTCGGGGTCGTGCGGGTGCGATTTGGACATGGCGGGGGACGGGCGCCGGAATTCGACGCAAACCTTTGGAAATTCAGGGATTTTCGATCGTATTGTGGGGGGGGCTTCCGGGGGTGTCAAGGAACGCCCCGCGGGAATTCCCTAGTGCCCGCGGCCGAGGGCCTCGTGCACGATCCAGAGGGTGAGGATGCCCAGGCCGATGAAGAGGACCTGCGCGGCCGACTCCGCCGCGCGCGTGCGCCGCTGCAGGCCCGGGATCAGGTCGGCCACCGCCACGTAGAGCATGCCCGCCGCCGCGATGGCGAGGATGCGCGGCACCCATTCCTGCGCCGCCGACAGGGTGAAGTAGCCCAGCAGGGCGCCCGCCACGGCCGCGAGGCTCGACACCAAGTTCAGCAGGAGCGCGCGCGCCTTCGGGAAGCCCGAGTGCAGCAGCACGAGGAAGTCGCCCACTTCCTGGGGCACCTCGTGCGCCACGATGGCGGCCGCCGTCACGACGCCCAGCCTCACGTCGGCCAGGAACGCGCCGGCGATGATCACGCCGTCGGTGAAGTTGTGGAAGGAGTCGCCCACGATGATCATCCAGCCCGATCGCCCGGCGTCGTGGTCGTGGTCGTGGCCGTGGGCGTGGGCGTGGGCGTGGGCATGCGCCGGGCCGCCTTCGCCTTCCTCGCCGCCGCCGTGGTGGTGTCGCCACAGCAGGAGCTTCTCGAGCACGAAGAACCCGAGCAGGCCCGCCAGGATCAGGGAAGCCGTCGCGCCCGGATCCTTCGTCTCCTCGAACAGGTGCGGCACGATGTCCAGGAAGACGGCGCCCAGGAGCGCGCCCACCGCGTAGCTCACCAGCACCGGCACGAGGCGCGCCTGCACGCGGAAGGCCACCAGCGAGGCGAGGAGCACCGAGATCAGCCCGCCCGCGACGCAGGCGGCGAGGATCCAGGCGAGCACGGGCATGGGCGGGGGTTCCTGCGACTGAGTTGCAAACAGTCTAGCAGCCGTGTCAAGGCCCGGCCCGCCGGGGCGGGCCGCGTCAGCCCCCCGCGTCGATCCAGATGAAGGCGCCCAGCCGCCCGCTCGCCTTCGCCCGCCGGTACGAGAAGAAGCGGTCGGCCTCGGTGTAGGTGCAGTAGCCGCCGCCGTGGACCTCGGCGACGCCCGCGCCGGCCAGGCGCTGCCGCGCCAGGGCGTAGAGGTCGGCGAGGTACTTGCCCCCGGCGCGGGGCACGAAGGCCGCTCCCGCCTCGCGGTGCACCGCGACGAAGGCCTCCCGCACCTCGGGGCCCACCTCGAAGGCGGCCGGGCCGATGGCCGGCCCCAGCCACGCGATCACGCGCGAGGCCGGCGCGCCCGCCGCGGCCGCGGCGTTCTCGAGCACCCCGGCCGCGAGCCCGCGCCACCCCGCGTGCGCCACGGCCACCCGCGAGCCGTCCTCGCGGCACAGGAAGACGGGCAGGCAATCGGCGGTGAGGACCACGGCCACCCGGCCGGGCACGGAGGTCACGGCCGCGTCGGCCACGGGGGGGCCCGCCTCGCCCGCGGCGTCGAGGTCCGCCACGGCCCGGCCGTGGACCTGCGCGAGCCAGCGCGGCTCGGCGGGCAGGTGGCGCCGGACCGCGGCGCGATTGGCGGCCACGTGGCCGGGATCGTCGCCGCATCGCTCGCCCAGGTTGAGCGAGGCGTGCTCTCCGCGGCTCACGCCGCCCGCGCGCGTGGTCACGAACGCGCGCACCCGGGCGGGCGCGGGCCAGTCGGGCACGATCCAGTCCGCCGGCAGCCTCACCCGCCGCTCCTCAGCGCCGCCAGGAGCGCCTCGAAGTCCGCCGGCGGCGGCGCGGTGAAGCGCACCGTCCGGCCGGTGCCCGGGTGCACGAAGGCGAGCTTCCACGCGTGCAGGGCCTGCCGCGGCAGGCGCCGCGCGCCGCGCCCGCCGTACACCGGGTCGCCCTCGAGGGGGTGGCCGATCGAGGCGAGGTGCACGCGGATCTGGTGCGTGCGGCCCGTCTCG
>CAZNWZ010000207.1:0-4085 GCA_964576455.1 uncultured Lysobacter sp. | reverse complement strand
AAGACCCATGCCGACCATCGCGGAGAATGCCGAAGAGATCAAGCGGCGCATCGGCGAGCTGAACCTCGAGCACCGTGACCTCGACCGCGCAATCGAAGCCCTCGAACTCAATCCCCTCCACGACGAATTGCAGCTCAAGAGACTCAAGAAGCGAAAACTGATGCTCAAGGACCAGATCTTCATGCTGCAGCGGCAGCTGGTCCCCGACATTCCCGCCTGACCCGCAGCACCCCGGCTCCCCGCCGGTCGCGGCCGCCTCAGGAACTTCCGGCCCGCGAGCGGGGTCTCCTTTCGAGTTCGGTCCGCGTCCCGGAGGCTGGCAGCAGCCCCGAGAAGGCCGGATAATCGCCGTTTTCCGGCCCCACGCCATGAAGCCCACCCAGATCGCCGTCGCGGTCGTCGTCATTGCCGCCGTCGGCACGCTCTCCTACCTCGCCGGGACGCGGAACGCGCCCCCCTCCCCGCCGTCCGCCTCGCCTGGCGCTGCGCCCGCCAAGGGCGGTCCCGGCGGAGCGCCCCCCGGCGTCGCCGTCGAGGCCCGCCCGCCCCAGGTGGTGAAGCTGCCGCAGTCGATCACGACGGTGGGCAGCCTTCGCTCGGACGAGGCCGTCATCGTCCGCCCCGAGATCGCCGGCCGCGTGATCGAGATCGCCTTCCGGGAAGGCCAGCGCGTCACCGCCGGGCAGGTGCTCGTGCGCCTGGACGACTCGGTCCAGAAGGCCGACCTCGAGCGCGCGCGGGCCAACCTCACCCTCTCGAAGTCGAAATACGAGCGGGCCCGGGACCTGCGGGCCCAGGGGTTCATCTCCAGCCAGGCCAAGGACGAGGCCGAGAACACCCTCAAGGTCGCGCAGGCCGACGTGGAGCTCGCGGCCGCGCGCCTCGCCAAGACGGCGGTGAAGGCCCCCTTCGGCGGCATCATCGGTCTGCGCTCGGTAAGCGTGGGCGATTACGTGAAGGAAGGCCAGGACATGGTGAACCTCGAGGAGATCGATCCGCTCAAGGTCGACTTCCGGATCCCCGAGGTGTTCCTGTCGCAGGTGAAGGCCGGCCAGGTATTGCAGATCACCATGGACGCCCTGCCCGACCGCACCTGGCCCGGGCAGGTGTACGCGATCAATCCCCTCGTGGACGCCAACGGCCGCGCCATCGCCATCCGGGCGCAGGTCTCCAACGCCGACGGCCGGCTGCGTCCCGGCATGTTCGCGCGCGTGCGCCTGCTCACGAGCGAGGCGCGCGACTCGCTCATGATCCCCGAGGAGGCGATCTTCCCCGTCGGGGACGACAAGTACGTCTACAAGGTGGTCGACGGGCGGGCGCAGCGCCAAAGGATCGACATCGGCCTTCGCCGCGACGGCAAGGTCGAGGTGACCGGGGGGCTCGCGCCCGCCGACAGCGTCGTGACGGCCGGCATCGTGAAGCTGCGCGACGGCGCCCCGGTGCGAGTGGCCAACGCCCCCGCGGGCGGCCAGCCGGTCGGCAAGGCCGAGCCGCAGCCGCCCCGCAAGGGCGATTCCTGAGGGGGAAGGCGCCATGAGGCTCCCCGAGATCTGCATCCAGCGCCCCGTCTTCGCGACGGTGCTCTCCGTCATCGTCTTCCTGGTGGGCCTCATCTCCTACTCGCGCCTCTCGGTGCGCGAGTATCCCCGCATCGACGAGCCCGTGGTCTCGGTCGAGACCATCTACCAGGGCGCGAGCGCCGAGGTGGTCGAGTCGCAGATCACGAAGGTGCTCGAGGACTCTCTCGCGGGCATCGAGGGCGTGGAGGTCATGACCTCCTCCTCGCGCTCCGAGCGCTCGCAGATCACGGTGCGTTTCCGACTCACGCGCGACCCGGACTCCGCGGCCGCCGACGTCCGTGACAAGGTCTCGCGCGTGCGCGGACGGCTTCCGGAAGCCGTCGACGAGCCGGTGATCGCCAAGGTGGAGACCGACTCCTTCCCCATCCTCTGGATCGCGGTGTCGGCGCCGGGAAAGAGCCAGCTCGAGGCTTCCGACTACGCCGCGCGCTACATCAAGCCGCGGCTCTCGACGCTCCCGGGCGCGGCGGACGTGCGCATCTTCGGCGAGCGGCGCACCTCGATGCGAATCTGGGTGGACCGCGCCAAGCTCGCGGCCTACCGCCTCACCGTGCAGGACGTGGAGGACGCCCTGCGCCGCCAGAACGTCGAGATCCCGGCCGGGCGCATCGAGAGCGACAAGCGCGAGTTCTCGGTGCTCTCCCTCACCGACCTGCAGACGCCCCAGCAGTTCGAGGCGATCGTCGTGAGGGAGGTGAACGGCTACCCCGTGCGCGTGCGCGACATCGGGCGCGTCGAGGTCGGCCCCCTGGACGAGCGCGTCATGACGCGCTTCATGGGCAACACGTCGGTCACCATGGGCGTGATCAAGCAGGCGGTGGCCAACCCCCTCGAGCTCTCGCAGGCCGTGCGCAAGGAGATCGTCGAGATCAACAAGACGCTCGACGGCATGAAGCTCGAGGTCATGTACGACTCGTCGGTGTTCATCGACCAGTCGATCAAGGCCGTGTTCCGGACCATCGCCGAGGCGATCCTGCTCGTGGCGCTGGTGATCTTCGTCTTCCTGCGCAACTTCCGCGCGACGATCATCCCCCTGGTGACGATCCCCGTGTCGCTGGTCGGCGCCTTCGCCTTCATGTACGCCTTCGGCTTCAGCGTGAACACGCTGACGCTGCTGGCCATGGTGCTCGCCATCGGCCTGGTGGTGGACGACTCCATCGTGGTGCTCGAGAACATCTACCGCAACCTCGAGAACGGCATGTCGCGGCTGGACGCGGCGCTCACGGGCGCCAGGGAGATCGCCTTCGCGGTGGTCGCCATGACGCTCACCCTCGCGGCCGTGTACGCGCCGCTCGCCTTCGCCACCGGCCGCACCGGGCGCCTCTTCATCGAGTTCGCCCTGGCGCTCTCCGGGGCCGTGCTGGTCTCGGGCTTCGTGGCCCTCACCCTCTCGCCCATGATGTGCTCGAAGCTGTTGCGCCACGACACCAGCCGGCACAGCGCCCTCTACAACTCGATCGAGGACTTCTTCCACCGCCTCACCGCCAGCTACCGGCGCACGCTGGGCTGGGCCCTGCACCACCGCGTTTACGTCGTGGCGGCCGCGGTGCTCGTGGCGGTGGCGAGCTACTTCCTGTTCACCGGCCTGCGCTCCGAACTAGCCCCCACCGAGGACCGCGGCGTGGTCTTCAGCTTCGTCACGGCCCAGGAGGGCTCCACCGCGCGCTACACCGCCGACAACATCCGGCCCATCGAGGAGATCTACCGCACGATTCCCGAGATGCAGCGCTTCAACGCGATGGCGGGCTGGCCCACGGTGGCCGACGGCCTGGCGATCCTGCGCCTCAAGCCCTGGGAGGAGCGCGAGCGCAAGCAGCAGCAGATCACGCAGGAGCTCGCGCCCAAGCTCGCGCAGATCCCGGGCGTGCGCGCCTTCCCCACGAACCCGCCCTCCCTGGGCCAGTCGCCGCGCAACCGGCCGGTGGAGTTCGTGATCATGAGCTCCGCCCCCTACGAGCAGCTCGCGGTCCTGGTCGAGCGCTTCATCGCCGAGGCCTCGAAGAACCCGGGGCTCGTGAACCTCGACTCCGACCTGCGCCTGGACAAGCCCGAGCTCAAGGTGAGCATGAACCGCGACAAGATCGTGGACGTGGGCGCCTCGGTGGAGGCCGTGGGCCGCACGCTCGAGACCATGCTGGGCGGCCGGCAGGTCACGCGCTTCAAGCGCGACGGCGAGCAGTACGACGTCATGGTGCAGGTCGCCGAGAGCGACCGCCGCACTCCCGGCGACATCTCGGACATCTACGTGCGCGGCAAGGGGAACGAGATGATCCAGCTCTCGAACCTGGTCAACGTGCGCGAGAGCGTGGCCCCCAAGAGCCTCAACCACTTCAACCGCATCCGGGCGGTGACCATCACCGCGACGCTCGCCCCCGGCTACACGCTGGGCCAGGCGCTCGCGTCGATGAACGAGACGGCCCGCAAGGTGCTGCCGCCCACCGCGCAGACGGACCTGAACGGCCAGTCGCGCGAGTTCCGCGACTCCTCCTCGGACATCTACTTCGT
>CAZNWZ010000206.1:0-4127 GCA_964576455.1 uncultured Lysobacter sp. | reverse complement strand
CCCGCATCACTCCCCGCAGCCAGCCAAATTGAAATTCCCCGCCCCCCTCGTCGAAGGACAGCTCCTTCGCCGCTACAAGCGCTTCCTCGCTGACGTGGAGCTCGCCTCGGGCGGGGCGGTCACGGCCGCGTGCCCGAACACGGGATCGATGATGGGCTGCTGCGAGCCCGGCAGCCGCGTCTGGCTTTCCGAGAGCGACTCGCCCACGCGCAAGTACCGCCACACCTGGGAACTGGTGGAGGCGGGCGGGCCGCGCCGCAAGGTGCTCGTGGGCATCAACACGGGCCTTCCCAACCGGCTGGTGGCCGAGGCGATCGAGACGGGCGTGATCGGCGAGCTCGCCGGCTACGCCACCCTGCGCCGCGAGGTGCCCTTCGGCGAGGAGCGAAGCCGCATCGACCTGCTGCTCGAGTCGCCGGGGCGCGCGCCGTGCTACGTGGAAGTGAAGAACGTGACCGCGGCCGTCTCCGATGGCGTCGCGCTCTTCCCGGACGCGGTGAGCGAGCGGGGAACGAAGCACCTGCGGGAGCTCGTGCGCCTGCGGGCGCAGGGCCGGCGCCCCGTGCTCGTCTTCTGCGTGCAGCGCGGCGACGTGGACGAGGTCCGGCCGGCGGACGCGATCGACCCGCTCTACGGGCGCACGCTGCGCGAGGCGGTGGCCGCGGGGGTGGAGGTGATGGCCTGGCGGGCGCGGGTCACGGCGCGGTCGATCGCGCTCGGGACGAGGATCCCCGTCACTCTTCCCTGAGCCGGGCCACGCCCTTCGGCGCCTTGGCGCCGGAGAGCAGGATCACCATCGGGGTGCCGTCCTCCTTCCAGGAGACCACGGCGTCGCGGCAGATCTCCAGGAAGGTGGCGAACTGGTCCGGGTGCGCCGCGAGCAGGCCGTCGATGTGGTCGTAGTAGATCACGTAGCCGGGCGCGTCCACCCACTCCATGTCCGTGAGGCACTCCTCGAGCGCGTCCCAGTTGCCGCCGAAGTAGCCGGGGAAGCGCAGCGCCGTGGCCACGTGGTTCAGCAGCTGCTCCTTGCGCGAGATGTTCTTCCCGTCGATGTGGAAGCAGGCGAACTTCGCGCGCCGGGCGGCGGCCTGCACGTCGCGGGGCTCGGCGTGCCGCGGCAGGAAAAAGACCCCGCCGGTCTCGTCCTCGAGGAGGTCGTTCAGGGCTTCAAGGGGCATGGCCGGGCCTCATTCTCGGATGCGCCGGAAGCTGGCGTAGTGGTCGTCGGTGTACCAGTAGTCGCCCCCGCGGCCGGCGACGATCCGCCGCGCGCCGCGCGTGCGCTCGCCCGGGGTCTTCACCGTGTACTCGCGGTAATAGCCGCGCTTCTGCCTCGGCAGGAGTGCCTCGCGGTTGCCGAAGACGGCGCCGTCCTTGGCATAGGGGTAGGGCCCGCCCTTCCGGATGCGCGCGAGCGTCTCCTGCGCCTCCCGCGGCAGGTCCTTCGCCGCGATCTCGGCGGCGGGCGCCGCCGGCGCAAACTGGGCGCCGGCCGGGGCCGGGGCGAGCGCCACGAACGCGGCGAGGGCGAGCGGGGCGAGGACGCGAAGCACGGCCTTCAGCCCCCCTTCGGGCGGTCGGGGCAGTCCGCCCGGAGGCAGTCGGCGTAGAGGTAGAGGGAGTGGTCGTGGATCGCGAAGCCGCGCTCGCGCGCGATCTTCGCCTGGCGCTTCTCGATCTCCGGGTCGAAGAACTCCTCGACCTTGCCGCACTGCAGGCACACGAGGTGGTCGTGGTGCTTGCCCTCGTTCAGCTCGTAGACGGCCTTGCCGCCCTCGAAATGGTGGCGCACCAGCAGGCCCGCCTGCTCGAACTGGGTGAGCACGCGGTACACGGTCGCGAGCCCGATGTCGGCGTGCTCGTCGAGGAGGCGCCGGTAGACGTCCTCGGCCGTCAGGTGGCGATCCGGGCTCGTCTGGAAGAGGTCGAGGACGCGAAGCCGCGGCGCGGTGACCTTGAGGCCGGTGCTGCGCAGTTCCTTGGGGTCGCTCATGGCGCTTCGGAGTCCGGGGTGGGCGTCGGGGAATCATAACCGCGATCGGCGCGGGCGGGGCGGGGGAGCCCCCGCGCTATAATGGCCGCCATTGCCGACCGCCCCCGCCATGCGCCTCCTCGCCACGCTCCTCCTCCCGCTCGCCCTCGCCGGCTGCGGGTCCCTCGTCCACAAGATCGACGTCCAGCAGGGCAACCTGGTCGCGCCGGAGGCGTTCGCGAAGCTCAAGCCCGGGATGACGCGCACGGAGGTGCGCACGCTCCTCGGGACGCCGCTGCTCACCGACATCTTCCACGCCAACCGCTGGGACTACTACTTCCGCGTCGAGAAGCGCGGCCAGCTGGTCGAGCAGAACAAGTTCTCGGTGTTCTTCGAGAACGAGAAGGTGGCGCGCGTCGAGGGCGGGCCGACGCTCTCGGCGGCCGGAACGGCGCCGAAGAAATGACCGCCGTGAGGCTCGCCGTCGCGGGCGCGGGCGGCCGCATGGGCCGGGCCCTGCTCGAGGCCGGAAGCGCCGACGCCGGAACGCGCGTGACCGCCGCCCTGGACGTCGCGGGATCGCCCCTCCTCGGGCACGACGCCGGCGAGCTCGTGGCCGGCGCGAAGGGCGTGGCGATCGGCGCGGATCCCGCGGCGGCCCTCGCGGCCGCCGACGTCCTCATCGACTTCACCCGCCCCGCCGGCACGCTGGCGCACCTGGCGGCCTGCGTCGCGGCCGGCAAGCCCATCGTGATCGGGACGACCGGCCTCGAGCCCGCCCAGGTCGAGAAGGTCCGCGCGGCCGCGCGCGCGATTCCCGTCGTCTTCGCGCCCAACTTCGCCATCGGCGTGCTGGTGACGATGAAGCTCGTCGACCTGGCCGCGCGGGCGCTGGGGCCGGCCTACGACGTCGAGGTCTTCGAGCTGCACCACAAGCTCAAGGTGGACGCCCCCTCCGGCACCGCGCTCAAGCTGGGCGAGGTGGCGGCCGCCGCGCGCGGAACCTCCCTGGACAAGGACGGCGTTTTCGCGCGCCACGGCGTCACCGGCGAGAGGAAGGCCGGGACCCTGGGCTTCTCGGTGGCGCGCGGGGGCGACGCGATCGGCGACCACACCGTCTATTTCCTCGGCACGGGCGAGCGCATCGAGATCACCCACCGCTCCGCGAGCCGCGCCACCTACGCCCAGGGCGCCGTCCGCGCCGCGAAGTGGCTCCATGGCCGCGCTCCCGGCCTCTACGACATGGATGACGTGCTCGGGCTGCGTGGCTGACGGAAGCGAAAAGCCTTGAAATCGCCGATTTCCGCCGATGACCCGCCGATTGCCGCCGATTGAATTCAGGACTTGGTAGAAGTGGTGGCGATGTCGGAGTGCTCGACGCCCCGACCCTCTTGCACGTCCCAACCTGGATCATCGGCGGCAATCGGCGGGTCATCGGCGGCAATCGGCGTTTTCAAAGCCTTTCGCTCGCATCACTCCCCGCCGCCTCCCTACACGAACAGCCCCACCACAGCCGCAGTTAGGCACGTCGCCAGGGTGCCGGCGACGATCGACTTCATCCCCAGCGCCACGATCTCGCCGCGCCGCTCCGGCACCATGGCGCCCATCCCGCCGATCAGGATCCCCAGGCTGCCGAAGTTGGCGAACCCGCAGAGGGCGTAGGTCATGAGGAGCCGGGAGCGGGCGCTCATCGCCTCCGCGGGCAGCCTCGCCAGGTCGAGGTAGGCGACGAACTCGTTCAGGATCGTCTTCGTCCCGAGCAGGGCCCCTCCCGCCTGCGCCTCCGCCCACGGCACGCCGGCGGTCCAGGCGAGCGGGGCGAAGAGCCAGCCCAGCATCCTCTGCAGGGTGAGAGGCGATCCGTCCACCGCGGGCAGCAGGGAAAGCGCCGCGTTCGCCAGGTGCACGAGCGCGATCAGGACGATGAGCATGGCCACGATCTGGATGAGGAGCTGCGCCCCCTCCAGGGTGCCGCGGGCGACCGCGTCCATGGCGGTGGCGTCCTGCCGCGGGATCTCGATCGCGGCCTCGTCGGACATGGCGCCGGGCACCATGAGGGCCGATACGACGAGGGCCGCCGGCGTGGCCACGAACGACGCGACGATGATGTGGCCGATGGCGTCCGGCACCACGGGCGCGAGGATGGCGCCGT
>CAZNWZ010000205.1:0-4129 GCA_964576455.1 uncultured Lysobacter sp. | reverse complement strand
TCTGCTCGCGGCCGCGGATGTCGGGCAGCGGCACCACCACCTGGCGGTCGAAGCGGCCCGGGCGCATGAGCGCGGGGTCGAGCACGTCCGGCCGGTTGGTCGCGGCGATGACGATCACGCCCGAGTTGCCCTCGAAGCCGTCCATCTCCACCAGCAGCTGGTTGAGCGTCTGCTCGCGCTCGTCGTTGCCGCCGCCCAGGCCCGCGCCGCGCTGGCGGCCGACCGCGTCGATCTCGTCGATGAACACGATGCAGGGCGCGTTCTTCTTGGCCTGCTCGAACATGTCGCGCACGCGCGCGGCGCCCACGCCGACGAACATCTCGACGAAGTCGGAGCCGGAGATGGAGAAGAAGGGCACCTTGGCCTCGCCCGCGATGGCGCGCGCGAGCAGCGTCTTGCCCGTCCCGGGCGCGCCCACCATGAGCACGCCGCGCGGGATCCGCCCGCCCAGCTTCTGGAACTTCGACGGGTCGCGCAGGAACTCGACGAGCTCGCCGACCTCCTCCTTGGCCTCGTCCACGCCCGCCACGTCGGCGAAGGTCACCTGGTTCTGGTTCTCGTCGAGCATGCGCGCCCGGCTCTTCCCGAAGGAGAAGGCGCCGCCGCGGCCGCCGCCCTGCATCTGGCGCATGAAGAAGATCCACACGCCGATGAGCAGCAGCATCGGGAACCACGACACGAAGATGTTCATGAGGAGGCTGGGTTCCTCCTCGGGCTTGGCCTCGACCGAAACGCCGCTCTTCAGGAGGTCCGAGACCATCCACGGGTCCATGATGCCGGGGGTGTAGACGGTGTAGGTCTTGCCGTCCTTCGAGGTGGCCTTGAGGGTGCGGTTGCCGTCCATCTTCACCTTGGCGATGCGGCCCTGGCGCGACTCCTCCATGAACGTGGAGTAGTCGAGCACGTTGGCGCTCGTCTGGCGGTTGCCGACCTGCATGAAGACCATGGTCAGCACGATGCCGATGACCAGCCAGACCATGATGGTGCGAACGGTGTTGTTCACGAACGGTTCCTCGAAAAAAGACCCCAGCGAATCAGCGGGATAGGGGAACTAGCCACTATAGCAAAGTTCCGGCGCCCCGCCAGGATTCAAGAGGGGGGCCAAAGGCCAATCGCCCGGAAATGGGGTCACGCCCGGAAATGGGGTCAGGTTACTTTGCACAAATTTTGTGCAAAGTAACCTGACCCCATTTCCGCTACCCTTCATCCCTTCATCCTCGCCAGGAGGTAGAGCTCGGCGCTCTCCCCCCGGGAGGCGTCGGGCTTGCGGACCACCACCCTGGCGAAGGCCGCCCGCAGGGAGCGCAGGAACTCGTCGTACCCCGCGCCCTGGAAGACTTTGACGAGGAAAGCGCCGCCGGGTTTCAGGTGCGCCAGGGCGAAGTCCCGGGCCAGCTCGGCCAGCGCCATGGACCGCGCCTGGTCGGTGATGGCGATACCCGACAGGTTGGGCGCCATGTCGGAAAGGACCGCGTCGGCCTTCGCCCCGCCCAGCGCGGACTCGACCGCGGCGAGCCCGTCCGGCGCGGCGAAGTCCCCCCGCAGGAAGGTGGCGCCGGCCACGGGCTCCATCTCCAGGAGGTCGATCGCGATCACGCGCCCCCGGGGTCCGGCGCGCCTGACGGCCACCTGCGTCCAGCCGCCGGGCGCGGCGCCCAGGTCCACGACCACGGCACCGGGAGCGAGGATGCGGTCGCGGTCGTCGATCCCGATCAGCTTGTACGCCGCGCGCGAGCGGTAGCCCTCCTTCCTCGAGCGCTGCACGAAGGGGTCGTTCACGTGGCGATGCAGCCACTGCCGGCTCGATGCCGAGCGCTTCATCGGAAAGCCTTCGCGAATCGCGTCATAATCCCCGCATGCCCGTCCTGACCCCCGCCCGCCGCAGCGAGCTGCGCGCCCGGGCCCACGCCCTCTCCCCCGTCGTGATGATCGGCGACAAGGGGCTCACCGATTCCCTCGTCGCCGAGACCGACCGCGCGCTCGCGGCCCACGAGCTCATCAAGGTGAAGGCCGCCAGCGACGACCGCGAGGCGAGGGCCGCCTGGATGGCCGAGCTCTGCGGGCGCCTCGGGGCGCAACCGGTGCAGTCCATCGGCAAGATCCTCGTGCTGTGGCGGGAGAACCCGGAGAAGGCGAAGGCCGCCGCCCGGCCCGCCCCGAAGCCCGCGCCGAAGAAGAAGCCGGGCGCCTCAGGCCGTCAGAAGAAGAAGCACCGCACCGCCGAGGAGCTCATTCGTACCGAACGTCAACGATCTCGAGCTCCTTCACCCCGCCCGGCGTCCGAACCTCGGCGACGTCGCCCGAGAACTTCCCGATGAGGGCCTTGGCGATCGGCGAGGAGTAGGAGATCTTGCCCGCCTTGATGTCGGCCTCGTCCTCGCCGACGATCTGGTAGGTCATCGTCTCGGAGCCGGCGGTGTCCACGAGCTCCACGGTCGTGCCGAACACCACGCGGCCGTCGTCCTCGAGGAGGGCCGGGTCGATCACCTGCGCGTTGGCGAGCTTCGCCTCCAGCTCGAGGATCCGGCCCTCGATGAAGCCCTGCTTCTCGCGCGCGGCGTCGTACTCCGCGTTCTCGGAGATGTCGCCGTGGGCGCGCGCCTCGGCGATGGCGGTGATGACCGCCGGCCGGTCCACGGTCTTCAGCCGGTGCAGCTCCGCCTTCAGCAGCTCCGCGCCGAGGCGGGTGATCGGGAATTTGCCCATGTCGCGATTATAGTGCGGTTGCCGGCCGGCTCCCCGGCCCGGCCTACGGGAGGGTCGCGTGCAGGTCCTGCAGGGAGTAGGGCCGCAGCTCCTCGATGTGCTGCAGGCCCACGCAGGCCGCGCGCGCGCCGGACACCGTCGTGTAGTAGGTGACCCGGCCCTGCAGCGCCGAGTTGCGGATCGACCAGGAGTCGCGCACGGAGCGGCGGTCCTCCTCGACCGTGTTGATGATGAGGCTGATCTCCTTGTTGCGGACCATGTCCACCACGTTGGGGCGGCCCTCCATCACCTTGTTGACGCGCTGCACCGTGAGGCCGGCGGCCTCCAGCGCCGCGGCCGTGCCCTTGGTGGCCACGAGCGTGAAGCCCAGGCCGGCGAGCGTGCGGGCGATCTCCACCGTGCCCGGCTTGTCCTCGTCCCGGACCGACAGGAACGCCTTGCCGCTCTTGGGCAGGCGCACCCCCGCGGCGAGCTGGCTCTTCACGAACGCCTCCGCGAAGGTCTGGCCCACGCCCATCACCTCGCCCGTGGACTTCATCTCCGGCCCGAGGATGGTGTCCACGCCCGGGAACTTGATGAAGGGGAACACCGCCTCCTTCACCGAGTAGTAGGGCGGCACGACCTCCTTCGTCACCCCCTGGGAGGCGAGCGTGCGCCCGGCCATGCAGCGCGCGGCCACCTTGGCGAGGGGCGTGCGGATGGCCTTGGACACGTAGGGCACGGTCCGCGAGGCGCGCGGGTTCACCTCGAGCACGAAGACCTTCCGGTCCTGGATGGCGAACTGCACGTTCATGAGCCCGCAGACGTTCAGGCCCCGGGCCATGGCCACCGTCTGGCGGCGAAGCTCGTCCTGAAGCTCGGGCGACAGGCTGAAGGGCGGCAGCGAGCAGGCCGAGTCGCCGGAGTGCACCCCGGCCTGCTCGATGTGCTCCATGATGCCCCCGATGATGACGACTTCGCCGTCGCTCACCGCGTCGACGTCCACCTCGATCGCGTCGTTGAGGAAGCGGTCGAGGAGCACGGGCGAGTCGTTGGAGACCTTCACGGCCTCCTTCATGTAGCGCACGAGGTCGCTCTCGGCGTGCACGATCTCCATCGCCCGCCCGCCGAGCACGTAGGAGGGGCGCACCACCACGGGGTAGCCGATCTCCTTGGCGCCCTCGAGGGCCGCCTCGGCCGTCCTCGCCGTGCGGTTGGGCGGCTGCAGGAGCTTCAGCTCGTGCAGCATCTGCTGGAAGCGCTCGCGGTCCTCGGCCTTGTCGATGGAGTCCGGGCTCGTGCCGATGATGGGCACGCCCGCCGCCTCGAGGTCGCGCGCGAGCTTGAGCGGCGTCTGGCCGCCGAACTGCACGATCACCCCCTCGGGCTTCTCCTTGTCCACGATCTCGAGCACGTCCTCGAGCGTGAGCGGCTCGAAGTAGAG
>CAZNWZ010000204.1:0-4132 GCA_964576455.1 uncultured Lysobacter sp. | reverse complement strand
GTCGTCTTCATCGACATGGAGTCCTTGCCCACCGGGATCGAGACGCCGAGCGCGGGGCACAGCTCCATCCCCACGGCCCTCACCGTGTCGAAGAGCGCCGCGTCCTCGCCGGGGTGGCCCGCCGCGCACATCCAGTTGGCGGAGAGCTTGACGTCGCCCAGGGCCGCGATGCTGGCCGCGGCGATGTTCGTGATCGCCTCGCCCACCGCCATGCGCCCGGAGGCGGGACCGTCGATGAGGGCGACGGGCGTGCGCTCGCCGATGGCCATCGCCTCGCCGAGGTTCGTGGCGTAGCCCAGGGTGGTCACGGCGACGTCGGCCACCGGCACCTGCCACGGGCCCACCATCTGGTCGCGCGCGCACATCCCGCCGACGGAGCGGTCGCCGATGGTGACGAGGAAGGTCTTGTCGGCCACCGTGGGCAGGCGCAGCACGCGATAGGCCGCGTCCCTGAGGTCGATGCCGGAGGCGTCTAGGGGAGCGAGTTTCCTCGGGAGCCTCTTCACGTCGCGGTGCATGCGCGGCGGCTTGCCCAGCAGCACCTCGAGCGGCATGTCCACGGGACGGTTGGCGAAGAGCGTGTCCTCGACCACGAGCTGCCCGTCGGCGCGCGCGATGCCCACCACGGCGTAGGGGCAGCGCTCGCGCTCGCAGATCGCGTCGAACTCGTCGACGCGGTCCTCGGGAATCGCGAGCACGTAGCGCTCCTGCGACTCGTTGGACCAGATCTGCATGGGCGTCATGCCCGGCTCCTCGATGGGAACCTCGCGCAGCTCGAAGTCCGCGCCGACGCCGCCGGAATGGGCCAGCTCCGGCAGCGCGTTGGAGAGACCGCCCGCGCCCACGTCGTGGATGGAGAGGATCGGGTTGCGATCGCCCAACTGCCAGCAGGCGTCGATCACCTCCTGGCAGCGGCGCTCCAGCTCGGGGTTGGCGCGCTGCACGGAGTCGAAGTCGAGCGACTCGATGTTGGCGCCGCTCGCCATCGAGGAAGCCGCGCCCCCGCCCATGCCGATGAGGAAGCCGGGGCCGCCCAGCTGCACGAAGACGGTGTCGGCCTGGAAGCCGTGCTTCTTCACGTGCCGCGCCGAGAGGTTGCCGAGCCCGCCCGCCAGCATGATGGGCTTGTGGTAGCCGCGCACCTCGCCCGCGACCGCCATCTCGAAGGTGCGGAAGTAGCCCGCGAGGTTGGGGCGGCCGAACTCGTTGTTGTAGGCCGCACCGCCGATGGGCCCCTCGACCATGATCGCGAGCGCCGAGGCGATGCGCCCCGGCTTGCCGTAGCCGGCCTCCCAGGGCTCGCGCTGGCCGGGCAGTTCCAGGTTGGACACCGAGAACCCGGTGAGCCCCGCCTTGGGCTTCGCGCCCGTGCCGGTGGCGCCCTCGTCGCGGATCTCGCCGCCGGCGCCCGTGCCCGCGCCGGGGTGGGGCGCGATGGCGGTGGGGTGGTTGTGCGTCTCCACCTTCATCAGGATGTGCGTGAGGTCGCGGTGGTACGCCCAGCCCTTGTCCGCGTCCGGGAAGAAACGCTCGATCTCGGCGCCTTCCATGATGGCCGAGTTGTCCGAGTAGGCGACGAGGGTCCCGCGCGGGCTCCTCGCGTGCGTGTTGCGGATCATCTGGAAGAGGCTCTTGTCCTCGGCCTTGCCGTCGATGGTCCAGGAGGCGTTGAAGATCTTGTGCCGGCAGTGCTCGCTGTTGGCCTGCGCGAACATCATGAGCTCGACGTCGGTGGGGTTGCGCCCCGTCTTCCCGAAGTTCTCGACGAGGTAGTCGATCTCGTCGGGCGCGAGCGCGAGGCCCATGGCGGCGTTGGCTTCCTCGAGCGCCTTGCGGCCGCCGCCCAGGAGGTCCACCGTCGCGAGCGGGCCGGGCGCGTGGTGCGCGAAGAGGCGCCTCGCCTCGGCCAGGTCCCTCACCACCGTCTCGGTCATGCGGTCGTGGATGGCCTCGACGAGCGCCCGCTCCCGCTCCCCGCCCAGGGGCGCTCCGTCCTTCGTCGCGAAGTACCAGGCCACGCCGCGCTCCAGGCGCGCGACCTTCTTCAGGCCGCAGTTGTGCGCGATGTCGGTGGCCTTGGACGACCACGGCGAGACGGTCCCGAAGCGCGGCAGCACCCCGCGCAGCTCGCCCTTCGGCTCCCCCGTCCCGGGCGTGCCGTAGGTGAGGATCTTCGCGAGGACCTCGCCCTCCGCCGCCGTGAGCGGCTCGGCGAGCAGGGCGAAATGGACGAAGCGGGTGTCGACGGAAACGGCGCCGCGCAGGCCCGGCGGAAGGCCGGCGACGAGCTTTTCGATGCGGAAGGCGGAGAGGGCCACGCTGCCGGGCAGCGTGAGGAGGAGCTGCTCGGGCGCAACGGGCGAATTCATGCGCAAATTATACCGTAGGGCAAAAAGGGGACGGTTCCTGTACCCGTCCCCTTTTCTCATCGCCAGCGCAGGAGGATTCGCAGCCGGCGGAGCGCGCCGGCATCGACCGCGTCGGGGAAGACGGCCACCGCGCGAGGCAGGCGCGCTCCTTCGGGCACCCAGCGCACCACCGTGAGCCACGGCGCGACGAAGGAGCCCTCCGCGAGGCGGCCTTCGCCAAGGCGGCCGTCGGCGCGCTCCACCTCGACGCGGCCGGACACGTCCACCGCGAGGCGACGGACGGCCCCGGGCCCCTCCTGCCCGGCGTGGCGGCGGGCGGCGCGAACCGCGGCCACGCCCAGGGCGCCGGCAAGGGCGGCCTTCGCGGGCCCGGGAATCTCCGCGGCCAGGCCGGCTGCGAGCGCCGCGGCGGCCACGGCCGTGATCCAGGCCCCGGCGCGCCGGGACGGGCCCACGGCGATGACCACACGCCACGCGGGGTCGTCGGCCTTCGGCCCGCCGCTATACTTGAAGCGATCCCCAACCGCCGCCATGTTCCTTCCGGTGACCTCCGCCCTTCCCCGCTGTTGCGACCTCTCTCCCCTCAACGCGCTGCTTCGCGTTTCGGGTGACGACGCCGCCGACTTCCTGCACAACCAGTTCACCAACGACGTGAAGGCGCTCGCCGTGGGCGCCGCGCAGTGGAACGGCTGGTGCACGCCCAAGGGGCGGCTGCTGGCCACCTTCGTGCTGGCGCGCGACGCCAGCGGCTATTTGCTGATGCTGCCTGCTGCCTTCGCCGAGGCCTTCGCCAGGCGCCTGCGGATGTTCGTGCTGCGCTCGAAGGTGAAGATCGAGGACGTCTCGAACACCACGCCGCGTTTCGGGCTGTGGGATGGCGCGCCTGCCCCGGGAGCCTTCGCGCTGGGCGCCTCGCGGGGGTTCGTGTTCGGGCCCGCGCCGGAAGGGCGGGCCGCCTCGACGGACGACTGGGCGCTCTCGCTCATCCGCGACGGCATCGTGCAGGTCGTGCCCGGCACGCAGGAGGAATTCGTGCCGCAGATGGCCAACTACGAGCTGGTCGGCGGGGTGAGCTTCAAGAAGGGCTGCTATCCCGGGCAGGAGATCGTCGCGCGCACGCAGTACCGCGGCATCCTCAAGAAGCGCGCCGTGCGCGTGCGCTCCGCCTCGCCCCTCGCCCCGGGCGACAGCGTCTACAGCGATGCGTTCGGGGACCAGTCCGCGGGCACCGTGGCGAACGTGGCGCCCTCTCCCGAGGGCGGCTTCGAGGCCCTCGTGGTCGCGCAGCTCGAGGCCATCGCCAAGGCCGACCTCCGGCACGGCTCGCTCGCCGGCCCGCCGCTGCCCATCGAGCCCCTGCCCTACGCCTTCTGAAAAGGGGGACGGTTCCCGTACCCGTCCCCTTTTTGAAAAGGGACGGGTACAGGAACCGTCCCCTTTTTCTACAGCGCCGCGCGCATGCCGATGTGCGGAATGCCGGCCTCGAGGTACTCCTCGCCCTCCGCGGCGAAGCCGTGGCGCAGGTAGAAGTCCTTCGCGCGGGACTGCGCGTGCAGGTACACCTCGCGAAAGCCCCGCCGCCGCGCCTCCGCCACCAGCGCCTCGAGCATCGCCGCTCCCACGCCCCGGTTGCGCCACGGGGCGAGCACCGCCATGCGGCCGATGCGCCCGTCGGGCATGAGGCGGCCGGTGCCCACGGCCTCGCCCGAGGCGATCTCGGCCACGGCGTGCACGCATTCGGGATCGCGGCCGTCGATCTCGAT
>CAZNWZ010000203.1:0-4164 GCA_964576455.1 uncultured Lysobacter sp. | reverse complement strand
CGGGCGGGGTTCTTCTCGAGCCAGCGCTTGATGCGGTTGGCGTCGCCGATGCGCGTCAGGCGCCCCCAGGAGTCCAGGAGCACGATCACGATCGGCGTGTTGGCGATCATCGCCTGCATCACGAGGCACTTGCCGGACTCGCTGATGTAGCCGGTCTTGGAGACGCCGATGTCCCAGCCGCCGGCGCGCACCAGCGCGTTGGTGTTCACGTAGTTCACCTTGCGGCCGGAGTCGGGCAGCGTGACGTCCAGGGCCGGCGTGGTCGAGTACTCGCGGATGATGTCGTACCGGGAGGCCTCGGCCACGAGGCGGCCGAGCTCGGCGGGGCTGGAGACGTTGCCGGGGGCGAGGCCGCTCGAGTCCACGAAGCGCGTGGACTGCAGCCCCAGGAGCCGGGCCTTGGCGTTCATCGCGTCCACGAAGGCGGGCGTGCCGCCGGGGAAGGAGCGGCCGAGGGCCGCGGCGGCGCGGTTGTCGGAGGCGACGAGCGCGATGCGGATGAGGTCGTCCCTCCGGAAGTGGGCCCCCACCGGAAGGCGCGACTTCGTGCCCTTGAGCGTGTCGAGGTCCTCCGAGGAGATCTGGATCGCCTCGTCGAGGGGCAGCTTCGAGTCGAGGACCACCATCGCCGTCATCAGCTTGGTGATCGACGCGATGGGGTGGACCGCGTCGGCGTTCTTCGCGAACAGCGTCTCGCCGGTGTTGGCGTCGAGGACGAGGGCGGCCGTCGATCGCAGGTTCGGGTCGCCGTCCTTGTCCACGTCGGCGACGGCCCGCGAGGGCTGCGCCGCCTTGGCACGCACGGACGGCTTGTCGGCCGCCACGGCGGCGGTGGCCAGGGCAAGCACGGCGACGAAGGCGGCGATTCGCTTCATGGGATTTCCGACGGCGGGTAGGGGCAAGCCGAACCATAGCAAAGAAGAGCCGTCCGTGACAAGATAAGCCGGGTCAAGAAGAATTCCCAAATCCCTGATTTCTATGGCCCATTCCGGCCCCAAGTCGCCGCACCCCGACACCCTCGCGGTGCACGCCGGCCAATCCCCCGATCCGGCGACGGGCGCGCGCGCCGTGCCGATCTACCAGACGGCGAGCTATGTCCTGCCCGACACCGACACGGCGGCGGCGCTCTTCAACATGGAATTGCCGGGGCACGTGTACTCGCGCCTTTCCAACCCGACCGTCGCGGTTCTCGAGGAGCGCATGGCGGCGCTCGAGGGCGGGGCCGGCGCGATCGCCACCGCGAGCGGGCAGGCGGCACTGCACCTCGCCATCGCCACGCTCATGGGCCGCGGCGGCCACATCGTGTCCTCGGCGAGCCTGTACGGCGGCTCGCACAACCTGCTGCACTACACCCTGCCGCGCTTCGGCATCGAGACCACCTTCGTCCCCGCGCGCGACCTCGACGCCTGGCGCCGCGCCATCGGGCCGCAGACGCGCCTGCTCTTCGGCGAGACGGTGGGCAACCCCTCGGTGGACGTGCTCGACGTCCCGGCGCTGGCGGAGCTCGCCCGGGCGAACGCGATCCCGCTCCTGGTCGACGCGACGGTGACCACGCCCGTGCTGGGCCGACCCCTCGACCTGGGCGCGCATCTCGTCGTGCATTCGGCCACCAAGTTCCTCTCGGGCCACGGCGTGGTGATCGGCGGCGTGCTCGTGGACGGCGGGCGCTTCGACTGGGACGCCTCGGGGAAATTCCCGACCCTCACGCAGCCCTACGAGGGCTTCCACGGCATGGTGTTCAGCGAGGAGTCGCCGGTCTCGGCCTTCCTGCTGCGCGCGCGCCGCGAGGGGCTGCGCGACTTCGGCGCCTGCATGGCCCCGATGACGGCGTTCCAGGTGCTGCAGGGCCTGGAGACGCTGCACCTGCGCATGCCGCGGCACGTGGCCACGACCGCGACGGTGGTCGGGTTCCTCGCGTCCCACCCGGCCGTCGCGCGCGTGCACCACCCCGCGCTGGCCTCGCACCCCGACCACGCCCTCGCCCGCCGGCTGTATCCGGGCGGCTGCAGCGCGATCCTCTCCTTCGAGCTCGCCGGCGGGCGCGAGGCGGGGCGCCGGTTCATCGAGGCGCTCTCGCTCTTCTCGCACCTGGCCAACATCGGCGACGCCAAGTCGCTGGTGATCCACCCGGCCTCGACCACGCACCACCGCATGGACGACGCGGCCCTCGCGCAGGCGGGCATCACGGCGGGCACGGTGCGCCTGTCCATCGGCCTCGAGCATCCCGACGACCTCGTCGAGGACCTCTCCCGGGCGCTTCGCGCCTCGCAGAAATGAACTTCATCGTGCAGGGCTACCCGGCCTACGCCTACACCGGCGGGCGCGGGTTCGACCCGAGCCTGCCGGCGATCCTGTTCGTCCACGGCGCGGCCCTCGACCACAGCGTCTGGCACTACCCGGCGCGCTACCTCGCGCACCACGGGTTCTCGGCGCTGGCGGTGGACCTGCCGGGCCACGGCCGCAGTCCCGGGACCGTGCGCACCTCGGTCGAGGCGCTGGCCGACTGGGTGGCCGCGTTCATCGAGGCGGCCGGGCTCGGGCGGGCCCACCTGGCCGGCCACAGCCTGGGCTCGCTGGTGGCGCTGGACGCCGCGATCCGCCATCCCGGCCGCGTCGCGAAGCTGGCGCTCGTCGGCGCCTCGGTCCCGATGCCCGTGGGCGAGGCGTTCCTCGCCGCGGCCGCCGACGACTCGCCGGCCGCCTTCGACATGCAGGCGACCTGGGGTCACGCGCGCCAGGCGGCCCTCTCGACCAGCGCGATACCGGGCCTCGCCCTCGTGGGCGCGAGCCGCGCCCTCGTGGCCCGCGCGCATCCCGGCGTGCAGCACGCCGACCTGGCCGCCTGCCACGCCTACGCGCCCTCGCCCGAGGCCCTCGGCCGCGTCGCGGCGCCCACGCTCGTCGTCGCCGGCCGCCGCGACCAGATGACGCCGTTCAAGGCCGGCGCGGCGCTGGCGCGCGAGATCCCCGGCGCGAGGCTCGTGGCGCTCGACGCCGGCCACGCCATGACCACCGAGGCGCCTCGCGAGCTGGTGGCCGCGCTTCGCGAGCACTTCGCGGCCTGAGGCCCGCCGGCGATGCCGCTCGAGGCCCTCTTCGCCCACGCCCGCCGCGATCCCGCGCGCGTCGCCCTGGTCCACAACGGCGATGCCTGGACGTTCGCCGCGTTCGCGCGCGCGATCGCGCAGGCGCGCGCCCACCTCGCGGGCGCGGGGCTCCGCCCCGGGGGCCTCGCCGTCATCGCCATCGACTCGCTGCTGGACGCGTGGGCCGCGTCCTTCGCGCTGCGCAGCCTCGGCTTCACCACCGTCGCGATCGATCGCCACATGGACCTCCCCGCCCTCGGCCTGGGCGAGGTGTCGGGCGTGGTGGTCGTCGAAGGCCTTCGCCACGAGGCCGCCGAGAGCTTCGCCCGCGCCCTCGGCCGCACGCCGGTGCGCCTGCCCGCCACGCGGCTGTCCGCGCTGGCCGAAGGCGCCGTGCCGGCGATGCCCGCCGCGGGCACGGCCCTGGCCGGCCACGTCGTGCTCACCTCCGGGACGACCGGCGCCTACAAGAAGGTCCTGCGCGAGGCGGGAGCCGACCTCGAGCGGGTCGGGGCGCTCGCCGACGTCTACGGCTTCACGGAATCGTCCGTGGTCTGCACCGGCAGCCTGCCCCTCTGGACCGCCGGCGGCTACCGGTGGCCGCGCGCGGCGTGGACGCGGGGCGCGACGGTCGCCGTCGAGAACTCGCTGCAGCACTACCGCCCGTTCCGCCAGCTCGCCGTCACGCACGCCTTCGCCACGCCGGCCATGCTCGCCGAGCTGCTCGAGGCGCCGGAAGGGACGATCCGGCGCAACGACGCGATGAGGCTCATCGTGACGGCCGGCGCCCTGCCGAAGGCGCTCGCCGACCGAGCCCGCGCCCGCCTGACCCGGGACCTGTACACCGCGTACGCCTCCACGGAGGCCTCGATCGTCACGATGACGCGCATCGACGGCGACGAGGACCTGCTCTGGCACCGCCCGCTGGATCCCGGGGCGATCCAGGTCGTGGACGAGGCCGGCCGGGAGCTGCCCGCGGGCGCCCTGGGCCACGTCCGCGTGCGCGCCTCGCGCGGGGTCGAAGGCTACCTGGGCGACGAGGCCGCCACGCGGGAGTTCTTCCACGACGGCTGGTTCC
>CAZNWZ010000202.1:0-4186 GCA_964576455.1 uncultured Lysobacter sp. | reverse complement strand
TCCTCCAGCACCTTCTGGTGCCGGCGCTGGATGGAGCACTCGCGCTCGAAGAGGTGCACGTAGTGGCCGTGCGTGTCGCCGAAGACCTGGAACTCGATGTGGTGCGGGCCGTTCACGAACCGCTCGAGAAGGACCCGGTCGTCGCCGAAGGCGCCCTTCGCCTCGCGCCGTGCGGCCGCGAGCTGCGCGTCGAACTCGCCGGCCTCGCGCACGAGCCGCATCCCGCGCCCGCCGCCGCCGGCCACGGCCTTCACGAGCAGCGGGAAGCCGATCGTCTCGGCCACGCCCTTGAGGTACGCGTCGTCCTGCTTCTCGCCGTGGTAGCCGGGCACCACCGGCACGCCCGCCTTCTCGAGGATCGCCTTGGCGCGGTCCTTGAGTCCCATCTTCTCGATGGCCTCGGGCGTGGGGCCGATGAAGACGAGGCCCGCCGCCTCCACGGCGCGCGCGAACTCCTCGTTCTCCGAGAGGAAGCCATAGCCGGGGTGGATCGCCCGGGCGCCCGAGGCCTTCGCGACCTCGATGATCCGGTCGCCCCGCAGGTACGAATCCACCGGCCGCGGCCCGCCGATGGCGTACGCCTCGTCGGCCATCTCCACGTGCAGCGCGTGCGCGTCGGCGGAGGAGTGCACCGCCACCGTCCTCACCGCGAGCGCGCGGCAGGTGCGGATCACCCGGCAGGCGATCTCCCCGCGGTTGGCGACGAGGATCTTGTCGAACAAGGGGCGCTACTCGGTTTCCGGCACGCCCTGCCAGAGCAGCTCGTAGCCCAGCTCCTGGGTGTCGGTGCACATCCTCGCGAGCGCGGCGAATTTCTCCTTGAACACGTGGTCGGCGTGGGACCTCTCGTGCTCCTCGAAGGACCTCCAGTAGGTGACGATCACGATGTGGTCGTCGGCGCCCCTGGGCGCGGTGAGCGAGCCCTCGGCCGAGGCGAAGCCGGAGAACTTGAACACCTGGCCGGCGATGAAGCCGCCCCTGTCGCCGCCGTAGGTGTTCTTCACCGTGTTGCACATTTCGCCGAGGGCGAGCTCGACGTCGTCCATGCTCACGCCCGGTTTCAGCTTCACCGTGTTGAAGAGCATCTTGGAGCCGAAGGGAATGGAGATCGCGTCGAACATGGTTGCCTTTCCTGGAATGAGGTGGATTGTACTCAGGTCGCGGTCCCGTGCCCGGCTCAACGCCGGCCGAGGACCCGCCGGCGCCAGGCGCTCGGGGCCTCGCCCGTCCAGCCCTGGAAGGCGCGGAAGAAGGCGGAAGGCTCGGAATAGCCCAGCTCGGCGGCCACCTTCGCCACGCTCTCCCCGGGCCTCGCGAGCCGCGCCGTGGCCAGGTCCCGCCGCAGGGCGTCCCGGATGGCGCGGAAGCTCGTGCCCTCGTCCTGCAGGCGGCGGTGCAGCGTCCGTGGCGAAAGGTGGAGCTCGCGCGCGGCTTCTTCAAGGCCCAGCGCGCGCGGCAGGGCCGCCGCGAGGATCGCGCGCAGCCCCCGGGCGAGCTCGCGGTCGCGGCGGTAGAGCATCGTGATCTTGCCGGGCGCCCCCTCGAGGAAGGCGGCGAGGTCGGACTCGTCCCGGCGCACGGGCAGGTCGAGGAGGGCCGCGTCGAAGGCCGCCTCCAGCGCGTTGCCGCCGAACGAGGAATGCTCCGTGTAGACGAGGCCGTAGTCGGCCGCGTGGGCGGGGCGGGGGTAGGGAAAGCGCACGGATTCCAGCGCGATGCCGCGGCCTACGAGCCAGCAGGCCAGCGCGTGCAGCAGGCGAAGCAGCCATTCGAAGGCGAAGACGCGGCAGGGGTCGTCGGGGCGCCTCGCGAGGGGCTTCGCCTCCGCGATGACCAGCCGTCCCGTGGGGCCATCGTGCTCCACGCTCACGCGCAATTCCGGGAGCACCAGCGCCAGGAATCGCCCCGCGCGGTCGAGGGCCTCTCCCAGGCGCGCGGCGCCCACCGTGCCCCGGCACAGGAACTCGAAGGTCCCCGGCCGCAGGGGGGAGGCGAAGAGGGCGAACGCCTCGTCGCCGTAGGCCCGGATCACCGCGTCGTAGAGGGCCGCGTAGGCGGCGAGGGGAACGCGCGCCCCCGCATCGGCCAGGAGCGCCCGGTCGAGGCCGGCCTCCCGCAGGGGCGCCTCGGCGTCGAGCCCGCGGCGCGCGAGGCCGGAGAGGAGCCCGGTCACGAAGCCGGCGGCGACCGTTGCACGATCCTCCCGGGCGGCGCCTCCGGGAGTCTGGGGGGTGGGGGAGCGCCTCATGGTGGCAAGTTTTGCACGATTTGCGTCCGCGGGGAACATGGAGCCCCCGGGGGCACCTGGCCTATGATGGCGGCACGAACGAGGAGCCCCCATGACCGACCTCTCCGTGCGCAGGAAGCTCGCGACCTACAAGCCGACCCAGAAGGTGCGCATCGTCACCGCCGCCTCGCTCTTCGACGGCCACGACGCCAGCATCAACATCATGCGGCGCATCCTGCAGTCGATGGGCGCGGAGGTGATCCACCTCGGGCACAACCGCTCCGTCGAGGAGATCGTCACCGCCGCGCTGCAGGAGGACGCGCAGGGCATCGCGGTGTCCAGCTACCAGGGCGGCCACGTCGAGTTCTTCAAGTACATGATCGACCTGCTGCGCCAGCGGGGCGGCGAGGGCATCAAGGTGTTCGGCGGCGGCGGCGGCGTGATCGTGCCGGCCGAGGTGAGGGAGCTGCACGACTACGGGGTGACGCGGCTCTTCTCGCCGGAGGACGGCCAGCTCCTGGGCCTGAACGGCATGATCGGCTCGATCCTGCACGACACCGACGTCGATCTTTCGCCGCAGGCGCCCAAGTCCCTGGAGGCGCTGGCGGATGCGGATCTCGCCCGCCGCTGGCGTGCGCTCGCGCGACTCATCACCGCGCTCGAGCTCGGCAAGCCCGATCCGGCGCTGCACAAGGCGATGCTCGCCGCCGCCGCCACGAGGAAGGTGCCGACGCTGGGCATCACCGGCACGGGCGGCGCGGGCAAGTCGAGCCTCACCGACGAGCTGGTGCGCCGGCTCCGGCTGGACCTGGACGACTCGCTCTCGATCGCCGTCGTTTCCATCGATCCCTCGCGCCGCAAGAGCGGGGGCGCGCTGCTGGGCGACCGCATCCGCATGAACGCCATCGGCCCGTGGTCGAAGGGCCCGCGCGTGTACATGCGCTCGCTCGCCACGCGGGAGGCCGGCAACGAGCTCTCGCAGGCGCTGCCGGACGTCGTGGCGGCCTGCAAGTGCGCGGGCTTCGACCTCATCGTGGTGGAGACCTCCGGCATCGGCCAGGGGGACGCCGCGATCGTGAAGCACGTGGACGCGAGCCTCTACGTGATGACGCCCGAGTACGGCGCCGCGAGCCAGCTCGAGAAGATCGACATGCTGGACTTCGCCGACTTCGTGGCCATCAACAAGTTCGACCGCAAGGGCGCGGCCGACGCGCTGCGCGACGTGGCCAAGCAGGTGCAGCGGAACCGCCAGGCCTTCGGGCAGGCGCCCGAGTCGATGCCCGTCTTCGGCACCATGGCCGCGCGCTTCAACGACGACGGCGTGACGGCGCTCTACCAGGCGATCCTGCCGAAGCTGAAGGAGCTGGGCCTGAAGACGGGCGCCTCGCGCCTGCCCGCGGTCTCGACGCGCCACAGCACCAACCAGACGCCCGTGGTGCCCCCGCAACGCACACGCTACCTGGCCGACATCGCCGACACGGTGCGCGGCTACAAGCGCCATGCCGCCGCGCAGGCGAGGATCGCGCGCGAGCGCCAGGGCCTGCTGGAGGCCAAGCGCCTGCTCGCCGAGGAGTGCCAGGACTCGAACGCCAACCTCGAGCGGCTGGCCGCCGACCGCGAGGGCAGGCTCGACAACCGTTCCCGGAAGCTGCTGGACATGTGGCCGCGCATGCGCGAGAGCTACGCGGGCGACGAGTACGTGGTGAAGATCCGCGACAGGGAGATCCGCACCGCGCTCACCCACACCACGCTCTCGGGCAGCAAGATCCGCAAGGTCGCGCTGCCCGGGTTCGAGGACCACGGCGAGCTCCTCAAGTGGCTGCTGCTGGAGAACGTGCCGGGCTCCTTCCCGTTCACGGCCGGCGTCTTCGCCTTCAAGCGCGAGAACGAGGATCCCACGCGCATGTTCGCGGGGGAGGGCGACCCCTTCCGCACCAACCGGCGCTTCAAGATGCTCTC
>CAZNWZ010000201.1:0-4207 GCA_964576455.1 uncultured Lysobacter sp. | reverse complement strand
TCGATCCAGATTTCCGGGACGAGGACCCCTTCGAGGTCGAGGCAGACGATTTGCACGGGCGGTTTTCGCGGCGGGAGAAGAGCGTCGATTCTACCCCGGCCGCCCGTTGCGCCGCGGCCTACCAGGCGAGCGGATCGACGCGGTAGCAGCGGGCGAGCTCCGCGTAGAGCGCAGGGTGCTCCGCGGCGAGGCGCTGCGGCTGCTCGAAGAACGCCTCGCTGCACACCGCGAAGAACTCCGCGGGGTTCGTGGCGGCGTAGGGATCGAGGAGGACGGCCTCGCCGAGGCGCAGCCGCTCGACGAGCGCCCCGTACTCCTGGGCCAGCACGCGCGACCATTGCGGGTAGCGCTGGAAGCCGGCGAGCTCCGGCGCCCCGTTGGCGTGGCCCTTTTCCTGGTCGAGCTGGTGGGCGAACTCGTGGATCGCGACGTTGCGCCCGTCGTCGGCGACGGCCGCGCCTTCGACGACGTCCGGCCAGGAGAGGATCACCTGCCCGTGCGCCCACGATTCCCCGCTCAGCACGCGGCTCTCGTCGTGCACCAGGCCGATCGCGTCGCGCCGCGGCCGCTCGGCGACGAACGGGCCGGGATAGACGAGCACCTGCGCGAGCCGCGGGTAGTAGTGATCGGGGCGGTCGAGGAGCAGCAGGCACGCGTGCGCCGCGATCGTGACCCGCATCTCGTCGGTGACGGCGAGCCCGTCGCAGCCGACGAAAGACTTCTCGGACAGGAAGACCTGGATGTGCCCGAGGAGCTGGCGGTGCAGGCCGGGCGGAAGCCGGCGCGAGAGCGGCACCCGGCGGCGCAGGATCTCGCGCCATGCCGGCGGAAAGGGCCGCGCCCGCAGGCGCGCGCGGCGCATCGCCGCGAGCCTCGGCCCGAAGGCGATCCACCCCGCGACGAAGGAAGCGACCGCCACCACGATCCAGAAGGACATCGCGCGCTGCACTCCGCGGAATGGATCCCGGGAAGTTGGGGCCCGGGCCGGCGGGTTTCAAGGAGGCCTCGCGCGGACGCAGGCCGCGTTTCGGGTTACGCTTCGCCTGCATGGAACAGCCCCGCCTGGATATCGCATTCGTCTCCGACGTCGCCTGCCCCTGGTGCGCCATCGGCCTCGCCTCCTTCGAGCAGGCCCTGGCGCGCCTGCAGGGCGAGGTGGACGCGAAACTGCACTTCGAGCCCTTCGAGTTGAACCCCGACATGGGCCCCGAGGGCGTCGAGACGGTCCCCTACCTCATGCGCAAGTACGGCCGCACGGCCGAGCAGGTGCGCGAGACGCAGGCGCGCATCCGCGAGCGCGGCGCCGCCGTGGGATTCGCGTTCGGCGAGCGCAGGCACGTGTGGAACACGTTCGACGCGCACCGCCTGCTGCACTGGGCCGGGCTCGAGGGTCGCGGGCTGGAGCTCAAGCGGGCGCTGCTGCGCGCCTACCACGGCGAGGGCCGGAATCCGGGCGCGGCGGAGGTGCTCGTGGAGCAGGCCCGCACCGTCGGGCTGGATGCGGCGCGCGCGAAGGCGATCGCCGTGGGGGACGAGTTCGCCGCGGAAGTCAGGGAGCGCGAGCGCTTCTGGCGCGAACGGGGCGTCAATGCGGTGCCGACCGTGGTGGTCGCGGACCGCTACGTGATCGAGGGCGCCCAGCCGCCGGAGGCGTTCGAGCAGGCGCTGCGCAAGATCGCGCGGGACCGCTAGGCGGCCCGGCCGCGCTCAGTCCTCGAAGGCCGGCGGACGCTTCTCGCGAGCGGAGGCGCCAGCCTCCTGGAGGTCGCGCGAAAGCAGCATCGCGGCGTTCCAGGTGGCGATGTAGTTGAGCCCGTCGGCCACCGGGTGATCGCGCGCGTAGGTGATCATCTCCTTGATCCCGCGGATCGCGAGCGGGCTCTTCGCCGCGATGGCCTCGGCGATCCCGAGCACGCCCTGCATCAGCGCCTCGGGTGTCTCGTACGTCCGGTTCACCAGGCGGATCGCCTGCGCCTCGGCGCCGTCGAACACGCGCCCGGTGTAGGCGAGCTCGCGCGCCATGCCCTCCCCCACGAGCCTCGGCAGGCGCTGCAGCGTGCCCACGTCCGCCGTCATGCCGACGTCGATCTCCTTCACCGAGAAGCGGGCATCCGCCGAGCAGTAGCGCAGGTCGCAGGCGGTCGCGAGGTCGATGCCGCCGCCGTAGCACGCGCCGTGGATCGCGGCGACCACGGGCTTGCGGCAACGTTCGACGGACGAGAGCGTGTCCTGCAGGTCGAGGATCACGCGGCGCAGCTTCTCGCTCGCGCGGGCCGGGTCGGGGTGCCGGATGCGCGCGGCGAGGCCCTGCAGCATGGCGAGGTCGATGCCGGCGGTGAAGTGCTTTCCGGCGCCGCGCAGCACGACCACGCGCACGGCGTCGGTCTCGTCGGCCCAGCGCATCGCGTCGCGGATCTCGTGCCACATGGCCTCCTCCATCGCGTTGGCCTTGTCCGCACGGTCGAGGGTGACGAGGGCGATGGCGCCGCGCTGCTCGACGGCGAGGGTCTGGTAGGTCATGGAGCGCTCCGCTGCTGGAGGATGGGAATTGCGGGCCGTCAGGCCGATTCGAGGAGCGCCACCGTGCCGAGTCCCCCGTCGGCGCAGATCGACACCACGGCGCGCTTGCCCGGCCCCATCGCGGCCAGTTCCTTCACCGCCTGCGACAGGATCCGCGCGCCGGTGGCGCCGAAGGGGTGGCCGATGGCGACGCTGCCGCCGTTGGGATTGAAGCGCTCCCAGGGGAACTTGCCGAGCGTGGCGGCAACGCCCGCCTTCTCGCGCACGAAAGCCTCGTCCTCGATCGCGGCGACGTTGCACAGCACCTGCGCGGCGAAGGCCTCGTGGATCTCCCACAGGTCGACGTCGGCGAGCGCCAGGCCGTGGCGCGAGAGCAGGCGCGGGATGGCGTAGGCGGGCGCCATGAGGAGACCCTCCTTGAAGATGTCCACCGCCGCGATCTCCCAGTCCACGAAGCGCGCGCGCGGCCTTCCGGCGGGCAGCCGCCCGAGGCCGGATTCGGTCGCGACCCACAGCGCCGCCGCGCCGTCGGTGAGGGGCGAGGCGTTTCCCGCGGTGATGGTGCCGGCCTCGCGGTCGAACGCGGGCCGCAGCTTCGCGAGCTTCTCCGGCGTCGTGTCGGCGCGCGGGATGCCGTCGCGCGAGGCCTCGCCCGCGGGGATCACGAGGTCGTCGAAGAAGCCGGCGGCCAGCGCCTTCACGGCGCGCTCGTGCGAGGCGAGCGCGATGCGGTCCTGCGCCTCGCGCGCGATCTTCCAGGCCTTGGCCATCTCCTCGCAGTGCTCGCCCATGCTGCGGCCCGTGGCGCGGTTCTTCACGCCCGGCACGTGCAGCTTCACGTCGGCCAGCCGTATCTCGAGGCAGCGGTCGATCCTCTCGCCCACCGTGCGCGCCTGGGAGAGGCGCCGGATCCAGTCCGAGAGCCCCTGCGAGAGCGCGATCTGCACGCGGCTCATGCTCTCCACCCCGCCCACGAGGGCGAGCCGCATCGAGCCCCCCAGCATGCCGGCCGCCTCGAAGGCCGCGACCATGCTGGTCGAGCACGCGAGCACCGTCGAGAAGGCGGGCGTGTGTCCGTCCAGGCCCGCGTCCACCAGCACCTCGCGCGCGATGTTGCTCCAGCCGAGGTTGGAGGCCACGGTGCCCCACACCAGGAGGTCGGGGCGCGTTCCGGCCGCGAGCTGCGCGCCCATGGCCTTGGCCACGGGCACGGAGAGCGCGACCGCGTCGAGCGCGCGCAGCCCCCCGTCGACGCGCGCGAAGGGCGTGCGCACGCCGGGAACGAGCCAAACCGGGGTGGAGGAGGCGAGGTTGCCGGGCATGGGCGACTCCTAGCCGACGAAGGGGTTCGGGAACTGCTTGTCCATCACCACGCCCGCGAAGACCGCGAGCCCGATCCAGTGGTTGTGCAGGAAGGCGCGGAAGCAGCCCTCGCGCGAGCGGTCCCGGATCCAGTGCAGGTGGAAGAGCGCGATGACGCCGCCGGCGAGGAGTCCCGCGAAGTAGAGCGGGCCGTAGCCCTGCCAGGCGCCGATGCCGCCCATCATCGCGAAGAAGACGCCGTAGCAGGCGAGCACCGCCACCACGTCGAAGCGGCCGAAGAGGATGGCCGAGGTCTTGATGCCGAGCTTGAGGTCGTCGTCGCGGTCCACCATCGCGTACTCGGTGTCGTAGGCGAGCGTCCAGA
>CAZNWZ010000200.1:0-4225 GCA_964576455.1 uncultured Lysobacter sp. | reverse complement strand
GCCACGCACTACCAGGTGCTGTGCGTGCCGCCGGATGCGCCGATGGGGACCATCCGGGAGCACTACCAGGCGCTCGTGGCCCTCATCCACCCGGACCGCGCGGTTCAATCGGACGAGCACTGGCCGGCCGATTTCGCGCAGCGCGTGAACCGGGCCTGGGCCGTTCTCTCCACCGAGAACGACCGCCGGCGGTACGACGCCACGATTTCGGCTCACGGGAGCGTGGCGAGACCGATGGAGGGGATGGAGTCCCACGGACCCGAAGCGGTCCTGCAAGGCGGTCCCGTCCCTCGAAGGGGAGCCCCCGCCCGGCGGATGCGGCTTCGCACCACCGTGGCGGCCACCTCGGTCGCGCTGGCGGGCCTCTTCTTCGCTTTCGCGTGGTGGGCCAGCCACGTGCCCTCGGAGTACGCCACGCTGCAGGGGGCGACCCGCTTCGACGCTTCGCTGCAGTGGATGCGCGACGTGGGCTCGTCCACGCGGCTGCCGGGCTTCCTCGGCGTCGCCGTGGCCCGTCCGGCGCAGGAGGCAATCGAGGAAGCCGTCACCGCGAAGCCCGCGCGGGCGCCGGCGGGGCCCTTGATCGCGGTGTCCGCCGAGGTGAACTTGCCCGCCGAAAGCGCGCCGGCCCCGGTGCGACTCGCCCGGGAAGAGGCCATCGCGCCGGCTGCGCCCGTCGCACCCGCGCCTTCGCCCGCGCCGACCCAGCGCGCCCGCCCCGAACGCAGCCTCGTGGCCGAGGCCGCCAGGCAGCCCGTGGCGGCGGCGCCGCAGCCGGCGAACCCCGTGGATGCGGCCCTTCCCGAGCTCGAGGTGCTGGTCACGCGCTTCATCGCCCTCTACGAACGCGGGGATCTCGACCGGTTGCTCGCCCTCTTCGACGCGGAGAGCCTGGGCGTGATGGAGGCCTGGGGAGTGCGAAGCGACTTCGAGGACTTCTTCAAGGCCACCCACGCGCGGCGCCTGCGCATCCAGCGCCTCGACTGGAGCCCGACGGAGGCCGGCTTCCGCGGCCGGGGCCAGGCGACCGTGGAGGCGCAGTACCGGGACGCGTCGAAGAACCTCGAGCGCCCGGTGAGCGTCGGGATGGACGTCGTGATGCGCGGCGGAAGGCCGTCCATCGCGCGCCTGTCGCTCTACCCGCACGAATAGCGCCATCCGCATGGCGGCGGCGCTTCCTCTCTCCCGCGTCGCGGTCGTCGCGGTCTCCCTGGTCCTGCTGTGGCGGGTGATCCAGGTGAACGGCGTGTCCTACGAGAGCACCGGGCTGCCCCGGCTTGCCGACGCCTCGCCGGCCGCCCTGCTCGACGACAACCCGGCGGAAATCGGCGCCCTCCTCGCGCTCGCGAGGCAGCGAGAGGAGGCGGGCGACACGGCGGGCGCCTCGAAGGCGTACCGCGTCGCGCTGGACCTCGCGCCCATGGGCCGCGAGGTGCTGGCCCTCTCCTCGGCGCATTTCGCGAGGGGTGGCGACCCGGCGGGCCTCGAGCTGATGGGCCGGCTCGTCACCGACTATCCCGACACCCGCGGCCAGGCGTTCCCGGTCCTGGCGGCGCTGCTGGCCAGCGACCGCTTCCGCGGCGAGTTCGCCAAGGCCGCCTCGCGCAACCCGCCCTGGCTGGGCCACTTCCTCACGGACACCTGCGCGCGCGGCACCGACCCCAAGCTCCTGGCGCCGCTGGTGCTCGCGGCGTCTTCGCCGCCGCCGGCCGCCGCCGGCTGCGTCATGGACCGCCTGCGGGGCGAGGGGCGGTGGGAGGAATCGCACCACCTGTGGCTGAACCTGCTCCCCAGGGAACGGCGCGCCCAGGTGGGCTTCGTGTTCAACGGCGGCTTCGAGACGGCGCCCACGGGCCTGGGCTTCGACTGGCGGCTGCAGCCGGCGCCGGAGAAGCATGCCGGCCACACGGCCGAGGTCGTCCGTCGGCTCGGCGTCGAGGGCGAGCGCGCGCTTCGCGTCGCCTACAACGGCCACCGCCAGAACGGGTTTGCGGTGCGCCAGTTCCTGCTGCTGCCCCCGGGCGACTACGAGCTCACGGGACGGGCGAAGCTGGAGGCCATCAAGGCGGCGCGCGGGATCCAGTGGACCGTGCGCTGCGTGGAGAAGGACCGGACCGGGGCGGTGGTCGCGGCTTCGGAGCGGCTCACGGGGTCCGCGGACTGGCACCTCTTCACCATGGCCGTGCCGATCGACGGGGCCTGTGGCGGCTACTCCCTGCAGCTGGAGCCGGCCGGGGAGCTGGGGGCCGTGGCCTTCGTCTCGGGCACCGCCTGGTTCGACGACCTTCGCCTCCGGCGGCGGTAGGGCCCGAGGTGTAATAGAATTCCCTTGTCCGCCCGAAGGTGGACGCGAATGACGAGGAACACGCGATGAAGCTCGATCCGGTGAAGGTGACGATGGGAGTGGCGCTGTCCCTGGCCGCCGCCACGGCTTCGTTCGCGCAATCCGTCGAGGGGGACCGGCCCGCGACCAGGGTTGCCGCGGCTTCCGACTCGTCGATCGTGGCGGTGATCATGAAGCTCGAGGGGGATGTGCTCGCGAGCACGGAAACGGGCCTCGCCGCGGCCGTGCAGGGAGCCTCCCTCAAGCAGGGCATGCGCGTGATGACGATGGCCAAGTCGAGCGCCATCATCCAGTATGCCGACGGCTGCATCGTCAAGCTGGACGAGAACATGCGCATCGAGATCCGGCTCGGGATTCCCTGCCAGCTGAGGCAGGACCTCGCGCAGCTGGTGACGCCCCCGCCGCCGGCCGCGCCGCCGCCGACGCTGCCGGGGATGGCGCTCTCGGGCGACCTCGGCACGCTCGCGCACGGCGCCGCCGCGTTCGCCACCGGCGTCGCGATCATCCGCACGCCTTCCGGCGGCTCCGTCAGCCCGAATTGATGGCGGACCGGGCCGGCACGGCGAACGGGGAAGTGACGGGGCCGCAAGGCCCCTTGCTTTTTCTGCTGGCCGCCTTCCTGCTGGTCTTCGCGCCGCTGATCCTCGGGGGCAACCGCCCCCTGCCGCTGCTCGTGATGGAGATCGCGGGATTGGCCGGCCTCGCGGCGCTCTTCTGGCAGGGAGCCGCGCAGTCGCACTGGCGCGCCCTGCCGGTGGCGCTGCGCCTGGGCATCGCCCTGCTCGTCGTCGTGCCCCTGCTGCAGCTCGTGCCGCTGCCGGCGGGGGTGTGGTCCATGCTGCCCGGGCACGCGCCTTATGCCGCCGCGCTGGACCTCGCCGGGCCTGCCGTTGCCGGGGAGCTCCGGCCCCTGAGCATCCACCCGCGCGCGACGGAGTACTCGTGGCTGGTGGTGCTGCCGTGCCTCGCGGTATTCCTGATCGCGCTCGCCCAGAACCGGATGCGGGTGCGGACGCTGGTCGTGGTGTTCGTGGCCGTGGCGCTCGCCGAGGCGCTGCTGGGCATCGTGCAGCTCGGGGCGCCGAAGGGCTCGCCCCTCTTCCTGGGCAATCCCTCGGGCGGCGGCGCCTCGAGCGGGACCTACGTGAACCGCAACCACTTCGCGGCGCTCATGGCCATGGCGCTGCCCGCGGCGCTGGTGCTCTGGTACCTGGAGACGCGGCTGGCGCGGAACGGGCGCGGGGAGCGCCTGCTGCCCCATCCGCGGCACCGGGACCGGCGGACGGCGAAGCAGATCGCGCTCGCGCTCCCGGCGGTGTTCATCGTGGTGGCGCTGGTCTTCTCGATGTCGCGGGGCGGGATCGGGGCGGGGTTCCTGGCGGTGGCGCTCGCGAGCCTGGCGCTCGTGCCGAGGGCGCACTCGCGCTGGGCCAAGGTCGGGTTCGGGCTGATCGGCGCGGGGGCGATCGCCTTCTCGGCGTACATCGGGCTCACGCCGGTGCTGGAGCGCTTCGCGCCCGATCCCCTTTCCACCGGCTTCCAGGGACGCTCGCTGATCGCCGCGGCGAGCGTGCGGGCGGCGATGGACTTCCTGCCCTTCGGCAGCGGGCTGGGCACCTTCGCCGACGTCTTCCGCCGCTACCAGGAGGGCGTGATGCCGGGCTTCGTGGACCATGCCCACAACGACTACGCGGAGCTGTTCCTGGAGCTGGGGGTGGCGGGCGTGGCCATCGTCGGGCTGCTCGTGGTGGCCTACGCGATGCGGTGGGTGGCGCTGGCGCGCGTGTGGCGCGAGCGCAGCCTCGGGCACCTGCAGATGGCCGCGGGGCTCGGGATGCTCGCCATGGCGGTGCACGGTCTCGTGGACTTCAACTTCCACAT